>PMCR01000222.1 GCA_003155465.1 Myxococcales bacterium
TTGTTCGGCGGCGCCGGCGTCGGCAAGACCGTCAACATGATGGAACTGATCAACAACATCGCCAAAAAGCACAGGGGTCTCTCGGTGTTCGCCGGCGTGGGCGAGCGCACCCGCGAAGGACGCGATCTCTACGACGAGATGACCCACTCCAAGCTGTCAACCGGCGAGCCGGTCATCTCCAAAGCCGCGCTGATATACGGCCAGATGAACGAGCCGCCCGGCGCGCGCGCCCGCGTGGGTCTGTCCGCGCTGACCGTGGCCGAGTACTTCCGCGNNCGCTTCACCCAGGCCGGCTCGGAAGTCTCTGCCTTGCTCGGCCGCATCCCGTCGGCGGTCGGTTACCAGCCGACCCTTTCAACCGAGATGGGCGTCCTGCAGGAACGCATCACTTCGACCAACAAGGGGTCCATTACTTCGGTGCAGGCCATCTACGTGCCGGCCGACGATCTGACCGACCCGGCGCCCGCCACGGCTTTCGCCCACCTGGATGCCACCACCGTGCTTTCGCGAGAGATCGCGGCCCTGGGACTCTATCCCGCGGTTTCGCCGCTGGAATCCACCTCGACCATCCTTTCACCCGCCGTGGTGGGGGCCGAGCACTACCAAGTCGCACGCGACGTGCAGCGCATTCTCCAGCGCTACAAGGAGCTGGTNNATCCTGGGCATGGACGAGCTTTCCGAGGACGACAAGCTGGCCGTGTCGCGCGCGCGCAAGGTCCAGCGCTTCCTGTCGCAGCCCTTCCACGTGGCCGAGACATTCACGGGCCAGCCCGGCCAGTACGTCGAGATCAAGGACACTGTGCGCGGCTTCAAGGAGATCATCGAGGGCCGCTGCGACGATATTCCCGAGCAGGCGTTTGTCATGATGGGCGGCATCGAGAGCGTGCGCGAGCGCGCCGAAAAGATGGCCAAGGAAAGCTAGCTGGCGATGCAACTGACCGTCACCACCCCACGCGGCGCCCTGGTCCAGATCGAAGTGGACGAGATCGCCGCGCCAGGCGCCGTCGGAGAATTCGGCGTCCTGCCCGGACACATTCCCTTCATGGCCGCGCTCAAGCCCGGTGTGCTCTTCTACCGAACTAAGGACGGCCCCCGCTTCCTGGCAATCGGCGACGGCGTCTTGCAGGTCGCCCGCAGTGGCGACAGCGACAAGATTTCAGTGCTGGTCGATCGGGGCGAAGCCGCACGCGACATCGATCGCGACACAGCGACGCAGGAACTGGCTGCCGTCGATGCAGAGCTGGCCAAGAGCAAGGCCGAGACCGCCGCCGAGGTGAAGGCGCTGCTGGGCCGGCGCGCCTGGGCGGCGGCGAGAGTCGATGCGGCGAATCGGGTGAAGTAGAGCAGGCCGCATGGATCGCCGGGACCGGTGATCGAATTTCACCGGCTAGCCTTCGAATTCCAGGCGGTGTTCCGCGGCTCTCGATGTAACTGGCATCTGACGCGTGTCAGGGCGGCCCCGGCGCCTTGACAGATCGAGCCTCGGCGACAGAATGGGTCACATACAGGGGGCACCACATGAAGCGCTTCTCGACCATCGTCACGATTCTGTTCGCCACCGGATGCAGCACGTCGGACAGCTCGCCAGATTCCGCGTCATTCGGTTCGCCCCTGTTCGATGGGTTCGAGCCGGCGGGCGGCTCGGCGGTTATCCTCGCGCCTGCCCCTTGCGACAGTATGTTCTTCGGTCCCGTGGCGCTCGGGGGCATCATGTTGGACCTGACTGACTACGCCGATTCCTGTGCGGTGCTCACCCAGATCGAGATGTGCGGAACCAAGGCCAACTCCACCAGGGTCCTGGCGATGGTCCTGAATGGGGATACGGGAGCCACAAGCATCGGTCCTGCCGGGCCGGGGACCTATACCTACACCGCTGACCCGCCCACGGGCGCATTCACGGCAGCCTCAGCCATGGCCATACAAGTGGACGGCTCCTGCCACTACTTGCCCAATTCATATCTGGCCATGGACGCCGGTACAATCACCATCACAGGCGTGACCGACTCGCAGGTCACCGGGTCAATGAGCCTACGCTTCGAGAACGGGCAGGTCTTCGAGCATTCCTTCGACCTGCCGGTTTGCCCCCTCGCCATCGATTTGTGCCCGCATCTGAACGGGACCGGGTGCGCCACCTACCATTGCGCACCGTGATCGCACTGTGCCGGCGGTTCCAGGGTTCTGAAGGAGGTTCCTAGCTCCCGACGAACCGCATGCCGCGATGACCCGTTCTGCCGCGCGACTGCCCCCTACTTACTACAAGGAGTCTCCCATGAGGAAAAGCGGCGTCCTATTGACGGGTTTCCTCTCTGCAACGCTTGTCGCTCTAGCTTGCTCAAGCTCGTCGAGGCCAATCACCAGGAGTACCGGCGGAAACCCGCAGGATACGAGCGGCCCTGGAAACCAGGCAGGCACAGCGGCATCGACGGGAGGCACGGCTGGGCAGATCACGCTTGCCTCGGGCGGGGCACTGGCCACTGGGGGCATCGGCGCTGGCGGCCAAGCCGCGCTGGCCACTGGGGGCGACCCTGCTGCCGGAAACGCGGCTAGTCAGCCCGCCGGAGGGGCGGCTGGCCAACCCACCGGTGGGGTGGCCACCGGGGGTCTGACAGGTCCAGGCTCGGGCGGCGTGGCCGCCGGGGGCCAGGGCGGCTCGACCGCGGGCTCCACAGGCGGTCAACCCCCAACCGGAGGCACCATCCCGCTTCCGGGCGAAGCCAAGTACAGCATGGATCCCGGCTGGCAGTTCATCAGGCAGGACGTGTCCGGCGCAGACGCCACAGCTTTCGATGACAGCACGTGGTCTCCGGTCAGCACTCCGCATACCTACAACGACACCGACTCCTTCAGAGTGCTCACCAACCACAGCACTGGCGACACGGGTGTCTATCAGGGACCGGCTTGGTACCGGAAGCATTTCAGAATTCCAGCCGCGTATTCTGGCAACAAAGCGATCATTGAATTCGAGCGGATCAAGCAAGGCGCCACCTTCTACATGAACGGCACACAGGTCGGCGTCCACGACGACGGCATCACGGCCTGTGGCATCGACGTGACCGAGAAGGTCAACTTCGGCGATGCCGAGAACGTTCTCGCAGTTCGGGTCGACAACAGCAGCACCTACGTCGAATCCACGACAGCCACAAGTTTCCAGTGGAACAACCGGGCCACCAACCCGAGCTATGGCGGATTGATCGGGCACGTCTGGCTGCACCTGCCAGGCAAGATCTACCAAACCTATCCCCTCTACAACAACCTGCAGACCTCGGGTATCTACATCTACGGCGCCGACTACGCCAATATCAACGCCGAGGGCAACAAGGGCGATCTGACCCTGAATGTGGAAGCCGAGGTGAGCAACGAATCCGGGAGCGCGCAAAGCGCTAGCTTGGACGTGAAGGTGCTCGATCCGGCCACCGGCACAGTCATCGGCACCTTCCAAGGCACCGACACCTCCTTGCCCACCACTGGCACCACCGTGCTCAATGTTTCCGGAGCCCTGATCGGCGCCAACCTGTGGAGCGATATAAGCCCCAGTCTCTACAATGTCATCACCACGCTGAACGTCGGCGGGAAAGACGTCAATAGACGCAACACCATCACCGGGTTCCGCAAGACTGAATTCAAGGGAGGCGCAGGCACGGGTGGTGTGTACGTCAATGGCCGGTTTGTCTACCTACTCGGTTTCGCCCAAAACTCAACCAACGAATGGGCTGGCCTGGGCGAGGCCGTGCCGGACTGGATGCACGACTACCACGCCAATATGATAAGGGGCGCCAACAGCAACTACATTCGCTGGATGCACATCACGCCGCAGCGGATTGACGTGGCATCCGGTGACAAATACGGCGTGGTCAGCATTGCCCCGGCCGGTGACAAGGAATCGGATCCGGCAGGTGTGCAATGGACGCAAAGGCTCAACGTCATGCGCGCCAGCATGGTCTATTTGAGAAACAATCCGAGCGTTTTCTTCTGGGAGGTGGGCAACTGCGGCGTTGCTGCTGCCCAAATGAAGGACATGGCGGACGTCCAGGCGCTGTGGGACCCGAGGGAGAAGGGTGGCCGCGGTCTGGGTGACCTAGATATGGCCGACGACGGTGGCGCACCCTATGCCCAGTGGTTCGGCACGATGATGGCCTACTATACTGGAGGTGCCATTGTCGAGGGGGGAAACTATTTCCGCGGGTACTCGCCCGCCTACCGGGACCAGGGACCCATCCTGGAATTGGAGGATTTTCGCGATGAGGCTGTGCGGGGGATCTGGGACGACTACTCGCCCCCGAGCTTCGGTTTCAAACCAGGGCCCACCGACACCTATCAATGGAACTCGGAGTCTTTCATTGTCGGTGTCGATGGACAGGTCTCCCGGCTCAATGGCTACTTGAACCTCTACACGATCTCGAACACGGACTCCTCCAGTGGACGCTACTCGGCCTACGCCTCGCTCCACTTCTCGGACTCCAACGCAGACGGCCGCCTGCAGAGCAGCAGCGTCGCGGAGTCCGGCGGGAAGGTCGATGCCGTCCGTCTGCCCAAACAAGTCTACTACTCGTTCCGCGTGGCCGGGAACACCCAGCCAGACATCCACATCATCGGGCACTGGAGCTATCCGGCGGGCACCACCAAGACCATGTATGTGCTCGCCAACCACGTCTCGTCGGTGGAGCTATTCGTCAATGGCGTATCACAGGGAAAATTGTCGTCGGTGGCTGCGACCAATCACTATGCCTACCGGTTCCCAAACATCGCGTGGGCTGCGGGCAGCATCAAGGCCGTGGGGTACGACGCGAGCGGAGCCCCGGCGCGCCAGCATGAACTGACGACCGCTGGCCCGGCGACCGCGATCAGGCTCACCCCGACGGTTGGGCCGGGTGGCCTGCAGGCCGATGGTGCGGACGTAGTCATGTACGATGTCGAGGTCGTGGATGCGAATGGACAGCTGTGTCCCACTGACGAAGACCGGGTCGATTTCGCCATGACCGGGCCCGGGACCTGGCGTGGCGGGTACAACACCCGTGTCCCCGGTTCTACCAACAACATGTATCTGTTGACCGAGGCCGGAATCAATCGCGTCTTCATTCGTTCCACCCTGACCCCAGGAGAGATCACACTGACCGCCAGCCGCGCCGGATTGACGTCAGGCACGGCCACGGTGAGCGCCAAGCCAGTCCCAATCACCAACGGCCTGCTCTAGCCCGACCGAACTCCATAGGCGCAGCAGCGCTCGGCCTTCTCATGCTGTGGCCGTCGTTGCAGGCGCGAGCGCATGCACTTCCTACTCATAGTCGAACGGGTGCCCCAGCCTGAAACAGGCCACCACCGTGGGATAGCTCTTGCCGAGCAGGGACATTGACTGGGTCCGGTAGCCCACGGTCCACACGTTGATGAGCTGCGGATTGCCGGCCGCGTCCGTCTTGGTGTCCACGATGCCGATGTGATCGTAGGGCGTGCCGTTCACGATGCCGGTGTCGAGAACCACGATGTCGCCCGGCTGTAGCTTGCCGGCGGGCCCGATGGCACCGGCGGCGGCGTGCGCGCGCAGGTACGGCACCATGTTGCGCACGCGCCGGTGATCGAGCGACGGGTTGGGCGCCTCGCCCGGCTTGCCGTAGCGGCGCGGGTGCAGCAGGCGGTCCTCGTAGATCAGGGACTGCAAGTCGAGGCCCGCCGGCCGCAAACCGCAGGCAGGGTGTTGGTGTGGCTGTCAGTCAAGCCTCGACGTGGCCCTTGCCGTTCTTGCTCTTCCGCTTGGCGCGGTGCTGCCGGACGACGACGAGCGCCAGAATCGCAACTGCCAAGAGGACCAGGCCGGACGCCAGGGGAGTTCCACGCATCAGTCTCGTGACTTCGAGCCCGCCACGGAAGACTTGCACGAACAAGCGCACCACGAAGGAGCCGAAGCGAATCAAGAGCGGCAGCGTGAAGAGCAGCCCGATAATCTGTAGCCAGCGGACGTGCTTGCGCGAAATTGAGCCTGGGGCACCCGGGTAGGGCTGCCCGGTGCCGGCGACGCCGGTGCCGCCCCCGCTATCGGCGGCGGCCCGTCGCGCGGGATCGGAAAGAGTCTCGTAGGCCCGGTTGATCTCCGCCATTCTCGCGCTGGCCAATTCTTCGAGCGGATTACCCTGGTGCCGATCGGGATGGTACTTCTCGACCAGCGCGAGGTAGGCAGCGCGAATCTCGGCACCGGTGGCGGTGCGCGCGACACCCAAGACCGGATAGGGATCGGGGTCCGTCCCGGGCTTCATCGGACGGGAGCCACCGACTTGCTGGCACTGCCGGCGGCGCTTTGCGACTGCAGGTAGCGGAATGCATCCGTGGTGGTGGACAGGACCAGCCAACTGTCCTTGTCGATGGTGCTGTGGTAGGTTTCCATCGTCTTGAGGAAACGGTAGAGTTCGCGATTGCGGTTGTATGCCTCGGCATAGATGGAGGTTGCCTCGGCATCGCCGCGCCCCATGATTTCCTGGGTCTTGCGATAGGCCTCGGATTCGATCACTTTCAGCTCGCGTTCTTTCTTGCCCCGCACCTCTGCGCTCTTGCCCTGTCCCTCGGAACGGTGGCGGTCGGCGATGCGCTTGCGCTCGGAGATCAT
>PMCR01000431.1 GCA_003155465.1 Myxococcales bacterium
AGGTGGAAGAGCGCGGTGGCCGCGGGGGTAAACTTCGCCACCCGCAAAGAGCGGTCGAGGAAGATAGTCGCGATCTCGGTGGCGACGAAGAGGTTCTGCAGATCGCTGTTCGCAGCGCCCAGCTCGTCCACCTTCTGGCGCAGCTCGGTGTTGACCGTCTCCAGTTCCTCATTGAGCGACTGCAGCTCCTCTTTGGAGGTCTGCATCTCCTCGTTGGCTGACTGCAGTTCTTCGTTGGTCGAGGTCAGCTCCTCGTTCGAGGACTTCAGCTCCTCGTTGGAGGATTCCAGCTCTTCGACGGTAGTTTTCAGTTCCGCGCGCGTTGTGCGCAGCTCGTTCTCCAGCTGCTCGACGGCGGGCTCGGCGGCCTCGCTGGCCCCGGAGTCCTCAGTGCCGCTTTCTTCGGGCGGCTCCGTCTCTTGCAGTGCCACCAGAAACAGGCCCGCCTCAGGTTCGGCCGCTGGCATGGGCCGCACCGTCAGGTGCACGCGACGAGTCGAGTCCTCGCTTTCGACCGAAATGTTCTTGTGCACGATTTTGCGCCGCTTTTCGCCGGCGGCTCGCAAGGCCATGCGCAACTCTTGCCTCAGGTTCCCGCGAAAGGCCTCAAGCAGGTTGGTGTTGGTCAAGGCGCCCGCGGGTAGTTGCAGGTGGCGGCTGAGTGGTCCGGCCACAAAGAGCACGTCGCCGCGCTGGTTGATGACCGCCGCGGGCGCTGCGTATTCTTCGAGAACCGTGCGTTCGAACGCGGCGCCGATCCTTTCGTGCGGGGTTTGCGTCCGGCGCTCGAGCATGCCCTGCGGGTTGGGCGAGGCTACCGAAGCGCGTCCGGCACTGCGGCTCGAGAGAGGAAATTCCACCACCGGCCGATTGACTGTCTCTTTGCGGCGGAAGATTCGATTCCGCTTGTCAGCGGGCTCGAATAGCTCGGGGCTGCCGGAAATGCCCTCAGAGGGACCGAGGAACAGGAAGCCGCCGGGGCGAAGCGCGTAGTGGAAGAGCGGCACCAGTTTCTTTTGCAGCTCGGCGCTGAGATAGATGAGGACATTCCGGCAGGAAATGAGATCGAGCTGCGAAAAGGGCGGATCGCGGATGAGGCTGTGCTCGGAGAAGATGCACATCTCGCGCAGCTCTTTTACTGCCTGGAAGTCGGCCGCGTGCGCGGAACCCGTCGGCGGGGCGCGGACAAAGAAGCGGGCCAGGCGTTCGGGGGACACCTGTTCGGCGATGTCCGCCGGGTAGCGACCATGTCGGGCCTCGGCCAGCATCGCCGCGTCGAGGTCGGTGGCGAAGATCTGCACGAATCGTCGCGTTTCAAGGCGATCGAGGTGCTCGCGCAGCAGCATGGCGATGGAGAAAACCTCCTCGCCCGAGGCACAACCCGGAACCCATATGCGGATGGGCGCGTCGGCGGACTTGCCTTGCACAATGCGGGGAATGATCTGTTGAGCCAGGGCCTGGAACGCCTCGGGATCGCGGAAGAACTGGGTCACGCCGATCAGAAGATCCTTGAGCAGGCCTTCCGCTTCCGCAGAGTCATTTTCCAGAAGCTGCAGATAGCCCTGGACCGACTCCAGGTGGTGGACCTGCAGCCGGCGCCGGATGCGACGCAGAAGCGTTCCCTCTTTGTAGCGGCTGAAATCGTGACCGGTGCGCTGATGAATGAGCGCGCAGATCTTGCCGAGGTGGGCAGCGAGCTGCTCGTCGAGGTTCTCCGCAGCGTCAGCAGCGGTGAATTTGGTCAGGTGCTCTGCGTGCTCGGTGATGATCGCGGGCATCTGTGCGACCGGGACGACGTGATCGACCAATCCTGCCCCGATGGCACTCTGGAGCATGCAGTCGTGCGTGGCGGTTTCAGGCGGCTGGGCCAGGGTGATCCCTCCGTGCTCCTTGATAGCCCGGAAACCGACGGTGCCATCGTGGCCGGCGCCCGAGAAGAGGGCCCCGACGGCCCGCTCGCCCTGGTCCTCGGCGAGTGAGTGAAGGAACGCGTCGATGAGCGAGCTAGACGGCCCCTCGGACGCGACCACATGGAAAACGCCCTTGTCGATGGTCAACAGGGTGCCCGGCGCGATGACGTAGACGTGGTCAGGCTCGGAAGCCAGTCCGTCGCTGGCCTGCAGCACAGGCATGGCGGTGTGCCGAGCCAGCAACTCGGCCAGCATGCTGGGGTGNNTATCACCACAAAGACAAGGCCGCTTGCCGCCGGGACGTGTTCGAGGAACTCCTGCAGCGGTTCGAGCCCGCCGGCCGAGGCCCCCAGACCAACGACCAGCGTGGCTCCCGATCCGCCCTTGGGCGTTCCCCCGTTCGCAGGGTTCTTTTCTGGCTGACGACTCATGAACGCACCTCAGGCATCCCCAGAATCTCCGCGATCTTCTCTGGGCTCGGCGGCTTGGCCATGTGCGTGTCGAAACCTGCAGCCAGTGCTTGGCGCTGGTCCTCGGGTTGCGCGTAGCCGGTCAATGCGATGAGCAGGGTCGAAGCCGTCACAGCGTCGCGCCGGAGCGCACGCGCCACTGCATACCCGTCCATCTCTCCCGGAAGCCCGATGTCGCAAATGATGACCTCTGGGCGAAACTCGCGCGCCATCACCAGTCCAGCGGCGCCGTGGTAGGCGACCGCGACTCGATGGCCCGACAAGCCTATAACTTCAGACAGGCTGTCGGCCGCGTCCTTGTTGTCTTCGATGATGAGCACCTTCCTGCATCCCCGGCTGAGTGACCAGTCCCTGTCGGCAATCAACCCACTCATCTCCCCGGGGATTGGGGAGCATTGGCCGCCAGGGTCGACAGGTTGCCGCATGATCTTCCCCGGGTTGGCGCCTACATAGCCCGGCCTGAACGCCTGTGTGAACCAATTTGGCTCGGTGGATTCTGGACGCTCATGGGGTCCGTTCCCTGACGGGTGCTATCTAACACACGACAGGCTGCCCGTCAGGCCTTCCCGACGGGAAACGACCGCAAAGCCGCCTCGCGCAAGGCCTCCGAAATAGCTGCCAGGGACTCCAATCTCTCATGAACGGCTCTCTCGGGCTTCCGCCTTCGATTTCGAATCCGCGCGTCACTCCCGGACCTGGCCGACTGCCAGATTCAGTATGCGGTGGGGGATCCGGCGCTCTAGTTCATCGCCGGTTCTTGTCCTTGCACGTGCTCGGGTTTCGCGGGCGTTTGCTCGGCGAGTTGGGCGTCGCGATTGATCTCGAGGAGCAAGTCGGTGGTGGCCTGGTCAGCCGGGGAAAAAGCGTAGTTTTCCAGTTCATGCGGCGCTGCCCAGCGAAACTCGGCCACCCGAAGCGGACGAGGTTGTTTTGTGAGCGGAATGGTGGCCCGATAGAGAACCAGGTCAACGACGCAACCGTCGGAGCCGTGGGTGCGGTGGGCGATAACGTCGCCCACGTCCGCAGCGACACCGGCCCGCTCGCGCACATCCCGTCGTAGCGCGGCCTCGTCGGTCTCGCCTGTTTGGACCTTGCCACTCGGGAACTCCCACAAACCAGCCAGGACGTCGGTCGAACGTCGCTGGGTGATGAGGTATCGTCCTTGCCTTTCGATGATGGCAACCGCCACACGAATGTGAGATACGACGTCGCTCACGGTACGGCGCCGAGAGCGGCCTTTTCTGAACGCGGATCGCAGTCCGCCCTGTCGGTCTTGCGACATCGGTTGGGGTTGCGGAGCATTGGTTTCTGTCTGCCTGATCATCTCGCTGAGTTGGATTCAGCGCCCGATGGATTGTTTCAAGAGAATAGGGTCGGGCTGGAACGCACTGAGGTCGCGATGATGGAGTTCGCCCAGAAGTTGTCCGGAACGCCAACCAGATGACTCAGGCGGATACCGACGCCCTTCGTGCGCTAGGTCTCGAAGACGTCGAGATTCTCGACATTACGCTGACCGCAGCCATGCGCTGCTTTGCTAGCAAGACGTTCGACGCCCTGGGAGCCGGCCCGGACGCCGTCTACGATGGACTCGAGCATCAGTTGTCTGATCTGCTTCCGGGTAGAGCCAAGCTTGGCGGGCGGCCGATGAGGGCGTGGCGGTGCGGCACAGAGTTCCGATGGGGCGATGCGAAAGGGCGCCTCAAAAACGAGGATCCCTCCAGGGGCTTCCGGCATCAGAACAAGTGAAAGGACAGGTTCAATCGAGCGAGGGTGCAAGCATGCTCGGAAGGCTTGTTCTAGGTTTGGTCATTGTCGTGGTCGTGTGGCAATCGTCGCAAACTGTTCCACCTGGTGATGAATATGGACAAGATGGTGGGCGGTGACTTCGAGCGCGGGCTCGCCGTTCTGAAGTCCGTGGCCGAGCCGGGGTTTTCCAACATCACTGTTCGCGAGGTCGAGCACACGCTTGAGGTGCCGTCGGTTGAAGCGTTCTGGATCGCACCGGTACGCAGTACGCCACCGATTCACGCGGTCCGCGAGCATTTCGGCCCGGAACGCTGGGAGGAAGTCGCCCGCCAGTTGGTAGAGAGTCTCCGCGCAAAATGGGGCAATGGACCTCAACGTGTTACGATGATTGCCGACCTGGCCATGGGCGTGAGCTGAGCCATGAAGATCTCGGTTATTCTGGGTCACCCGAGACCTGACAGCTTCAACCATGCTCTCGCCCTTGCGGCGGTCGATGCCGCCCACGCGGCCGGGCACGAGGTTCGATTCCACGACCTGCAGGCCGAGGGTTTCGATCCGGTGTTGCCGGCCGGTGAAGAGACGACGAGCGCGCCCGTTCCGCCGATGATCGATCTTCACTGTCGCGAGATCGTGGAGGCNNGAGGAGGGCGACTCGGGAGAGGGGACGCCCGTGGGCCTCTTGCGTGCGCGTAGCGCCGTCGTGTTCAACACCTCCAACACCTTGGCCGACCGCGAGGCCCGCGTTTTCGGCGATCCGCTGGAGCGGATCTGGAAGGATTGCATCTTCGGCCTGTGCGGCGTCCCGAACGTCGAGCGGCAGACCTTCGGCGTGATCGTGACAAGCACCCCCGCCCAGCGGCGAGCCTGGCTGGAGCAAGTGCGCGCCACGGTCGCGCGCCACTTCCCGCGCGAAAGGTAGTCTCCGCAGGCGGTTGCCATCAAGTCAACCCGGAGCTTTTGATGACCGACTGCAGTAAGCTGCAATTGCGGCGGCCGACGTGGTCCGTGAAGGCCACATGATCGCCGCCATCGAGTTCAAGTCGCAGCGGGGACCGTCATTCGGCAACAACTTCAACAACCGCACCGAGGAGGCCATCGGGAACGCCACCGACCTGTGGACGGCGTTCCGCGAAGGCGCCTATGGCAAGGGTCGGCCCCGGCCCTGGCTGGGCTGGGTCATGCTGCTCGAGGACTGCGACGGGTCGGCGCGGCCCGTGGCGGTGGCCGAGCCACACTTCAGCGTGTTCCCAGAATTTCGGGGCGCGTCCTATTGCCGCCGCTACGAACTGCTGCTGCGCAAGCTGGTCCACGAGAAACTCTACGATGCGGCGGCCTTTCTGATCTCGACCGAGAAGGGCGGGCCGCGCGGCAACTTCACCGAGCCCGCCGAGGACCTGACCATGAGGCGGCTGCTGGCCAGCTTTGCTGGTCACGTCGCCGGCTATCTGGCCGCTATCAAGTAGCATCCATGCAGCTCTCGATGCACCTCCCGATCAGTTTTCCGAAAGAGGCGTACGAGTACGGGCGGCGGTCGTCGGGCGAGACCCATGGGGTGGTGCTGACCAAGCCCCACATGGTCGAGCTGATCCTGGATCTGGCGGGCTACTCGCAGGATCGGGATCTGGCTCGGATGCGCTTGCTTGAGCCTGCGTGCGGCCACGGCGCATTCCTGGTCCCGGCGATCGGGCGGCTGATGACGGCGGC
>PMCR01000044.1 GCA_003155465.1 Myxococcales bacterium
GCGGAGCTCCGCATAGGCCATCCAGGGAGATTGCGTGAACGTGCGGGTTATGCGGAGCTCCGCATAATCCTCATTATGCTGAGCACCGGATTATGTGGAGTGGAGACAATGGCGGAACGAAAGGACGGGGAATTGTGGGCTTTGGCGCAATACAGCTCCACATAATCAGAGGCCCGCGAGGAAGGTGAGCAGGGCATCGTCGGCCTTGAACCGGCGAACGGTGGTTCCTGGTTGGGCGAGCTTCCCGAGCGCGGTCTGCTTCGTCTTGAGATCAGCCTCAAGGTAGATGTGCGTGGTCTCAAGGCTCTCGTGTCCAAGCCAAAGCGCGATGACGGAGCAGTCGACACCAGCCTGCAGGAGGTGCATCGCAGTCGTGTGGCGCACGACATGGGGCGTGACCTGCTTGCTGCGAAGGCTGAGACAGCGCTCGGCTGCGACATCGACCGCTTTGTCCAAGATGTAGCGGACGCCGTCACGGGTCAGTGGTCCACCCCGCGCGTTGGGGAATGCGAAGTCATCGGGGGAGCCGCCGATCTCTTTGAGCCAAGTTTCCAGGATTCGGGCGGTCTTGGCCCATAGGGGGACGCTCCTTTCCTTGCGGCCCTTGCCGTGAAGGACCAGTGAGGTCGTTGTGTCGAAGACGATCTGTGATCGTCGGATTGCTGCAATCTCGGAAACGCGCGCGCCACTGTTGTACAAGGTCACAAGGAGGGCGTGATCGCGACGGCCTGCCCGGCAAGTGCGAACGGGCGCTGCGATGACAGCGTCCATCTCTTCGCGCGTGAGATGCCCCACGAGGCGACGGCTGGCGCGTTTGATGGGGATGGCGAGCAGTTGGGCGGCCAGCGCGACCTGTTCAGGATCCCGAAAGGCCACGAAGCGAAAGAAGGATCGGACTGCCGCGAGGCGTGCGTTGCGCGATCGGATCGAATTCTTACGTTCGACTTCGAGGTGGTCCAAGAAGGCGAGGACGGAGGCAACGTTGACGTCCTCGAAGGAAAGCTGCGCTGGCTGCCGACTGCACGTTTTGCTGAGAAACCGCAGCAGCAGTCGAAAGGTGTCGCGATAGGCGGCGACGGTCTGCAGACTGGCGCGCTTGTAGCCGAGCAGGTATTCGGTGAAGAACACCTGTAGCAAAGTCCCGAAGCTAGCGGGGGTAGTCACGATGCGCCTCTTGCGTTGACGAAAGACTCGAAGCGCTCCGCCGCACTGCCGAGCAACTCGGGGATGGCCGTCAGGTACCAGTAGGTATCCGCGGGCCGGATGTGACCGAGGTAGACGGAGAGTTCTGGCAACCGCATTTGGACATCGACGCCTTCGCGGTACCAGGCGAGCACACGACGGACGGCGAAGGTATGGCGGAGGTCGTGGAGGCGCGGCCAGCGTGGTTCCCCTCCAATACCCAGGCGCCGAACCAAGCCAGCGAAGGCGTACCAGAAGTACTGGTATCGGCAAGCGCCCCGGCTTTCCGATACGAAGAAATGCTCGCAATACCCGCCGTAGCCGAGCCGGCGTCTTTGGCTCGCATAGGCACGCAAGGCCTGCGCCACGGAGGGGTGCAGAGGAACCAAACGAGACTTGTGAAACTTGCTGTCGAGCACCTGAAGTCGCGCCGGCTCGATGTCGAGTTGCACGTCGTCGAGCCGAAGTCGAATCACCTCTCCGGCGCGCAACCCGCAGCTTGCCAGCAGGCCGATGGCCGTCGCAATTGTGTGAGGCCGCAACGTGCCTTTGGGCCCCAATTTCCTGGCCGCGTCGAGCAACCGTTGAACCTCTGCCTCCGTGTAGATGTAGGGACTTGGCCGGCCCCCGCCGGCGATGAGCCCAAAAGGTGGAACTTCCGTGTCGGGTACCGACGCTCGGAGGTAAACCAGAAAACGACGAACCATGCTCAATCGCTGGGTTTGGCCGCCCGGTGTGTGCTTGCCGTCGTCGCGCGCCCAGTCGACGGCCAACTGTGCCCGTAGCGCGCCGTCTGCTCCATGCCGCTCGACGAACGCCACGAAGCCGCGCAGTCGCGGCTCTTCGGCGCGCATCGTGAACCCCACGGCTCGTCGGACGGCGAGATAGCGTTCAAGGCAATCTCGAAGCTCCCCCGACTTCATGGTGATTCTCCAGGCCAAGGCATCGCCACTCGGGACAACGTCGCAACGTCGAGCTTTGCGTAAATCGCGGTGGTCTCGAGCCGCGCGTGGCCCAGGACATCGGCGACTTGCTTGAAGGAGGCTCCTCGGCGCACCATCTCGGTTGCGACCGAATGGCGAAAGAGGTGGGCGCCACGGCGACCAGGCGGCATGCCTGCGCGGCGCAGGTGTCGCAGCACAATTGTGCACACCGCTCCGCCATGGGCCAGGGGAAGGCAGGGCGCCACGGTCCCCAGGAACACACGGCGACTCTCGCTCGGTGGCCGACTCATTCGAAGGTAGTCCTCCAAAGCGTGGCCGACCTCCTCGGACAGCGGAAGGGACCTGTCGCGTCTGGACTTGCCGCCGGTGACGAGCAGCGCCCCCTCCGACCACTTGATGTGATCCAGTTCGAGCGCGGCGACCTCACCCGCTCGCAGACCCAGGCGCGCCAACAGGAGCAGCACGGCTCGGTCGCGAAGACCCGATCGGGTCTTTGGACAGCACATCAAAAGCATGTGCTCGACCTCTTGGGGCTCAAGCCCTCGGGGCAATCCGGCCTGACGGTACTGGCGCATTCTTGGCATGGCCCCTTCGAGTCCAACTCGAACGGCCCCCCGTGAAACGAGAAACCGGATGAACGAACGGACAGCGGTGACTGCAAAATTGCACGTCGCCGGCTTGAGCTTGGCAACATGGCGTCGAATAAACTCCGCCAGATCATCGGCGGTCAGGGACGCCCACTTCGGCGTGTGCTCGCCGAATTTCCAACTGAGCAGCATCCGCGCGTACCGTCGGTACAGGCGACGTGTGCCCGCCGACAAGCCTGCTGTCTTCGACAGGTGCTCGTCGTAGCAGACCACCCATCGCGCGCTCTCCGGCTGAGGCTCGACGCTCGTCTTCTCGGGGCCGACGACCCCAAGTCGCTGTAGGAACGTCACGAAGCAACGGGCACCGTAGGCTGGCGTTGAAGTCCAGCCCCGCGCGCGTCCCGAGCGTCTACGGCGTCCGAGTCCCTCCGCGAACGCAACCAGGCTCGCTCGATCAACCTGATGCAGGCTGCGACCCTGACCCCGCAGCCAGCAGGCCAATCGATCGGCCGCGAAGAGGTAGCTCCTAATTACAAGCGTCGCATACTGGCGCTCCTTCAAAGCCCGCGCGAACGACTCCAGGTACTCCCGCGCCGGGCTCGATTCGAGTCGAGCCCGGTCCTGTCTTCTGAGAATGAGTGCTTCAAACATAGCGTCCTCCCTTTCGGCCACATGGCCGATCGGTCAGGACGCTGTCCCGGATTATGTGGAGCTGCTACGCAGCAGAAAATATCCGCGCCCGTCGCGCGTGACTGCCGCCATTGTCTCCACTCCACATAATCCGGCGCTCAGCATAATGCGGGTTATGCGGAGCTCCGCATAACCCGCACGTTCACGCAATTTTCCTGGATGGCCTATGCGGAGCTCCGCATACGCCATCCTATGCTGACTCCCGGATTA
>PMCR01000320.1 GCA_003155465.1 Myxococcales bacterium
TCAAGGCTGTGCAGGGCCAAATCCTCCATAGCAATGCGCATGGACTTGGTCACCGTGGGCGCCGAGGTGCGCTTGAACTCGAAACCGTAGCGCCGCCCGCCGCGAATCACCAGCAGGTCCAATTCAGCGCCCTGGTGGGTCGCCCAGAAGAAGCACTCATCGCGTTCCGCGCCCAGACGCTGTACCACCTGCTCAATGAGAAAGCCCTCCCAGGAAAAGCCGAGTTTGGGGTGCGCCTCCAACGCATGCAGATCGGGCAGACCGAGCAGCGTGTGCAACAAGCCACTATCGGTCAGATACACCTTGGGCGATTTCACCTGGCGCTTGCCCACGTTCTCGAACCAGGGCGCCAGTTGTCTGACCATGAACGTGGCTGTCATCAAGTCGAGGTAGCGTCGCGCGGTCGTATCGGCCAGCGCGAGCGAAGCTCCGATCTCCGAGGCGTTCCAAATCTGGCCGTGGTAGTGGGCCACCATGGTCCAGAACCGGCGCAGGGTCACGGCTGGCAGGCGTAGACCGAGCTGCGGGATGTCGCGTTCGAGAAATGTGCGCACGAAACTCTTGCGCCAGTCGAGGCTGTCCGCTGCCGACTTGGCCAGGAACGACCGCGGGAAGCCCCCACGCAACCACAGCTTCGTCAGGGCGCCCGTCCCCACTTCGTCCAGAGAGAACCCCGGTAGCTCGTGGTAGGCGATCCGGCCCGCCAGGGTTTCCGAGGACTGTCGCAGCAGTTCGGGAGACGCGCTACCCAGCACCAAAAAGCGCTGATGTGCGCCCGGCCGGTCCACCAGAACACGCAGGGCGGAAAACAGCTCGGGCCGTCGTTGCACTTCATCGATGATGGTGAGTCCGCGCACAGGACCCAGCGCAAGCATGGGCTCAGCCAGGCGCCCCAGATCGTCCGCGTCCTCCAGGTCAAAATGCTGGACGCCGGATGCCGCTGCCGAGGTGTACAGGCGGGCCAGCGTGGTCTTGCCCACCTGTCGTGGCCCCAAGATGGCGACCACCGGATGCGAGCGGAACAGGCGTCCGATGGCGACGACGTGGCTCTTGCGTCCCAGCACGCCATGTCTCTATCATGAATATTCTGCACTAGCCACAGACTTTTCATGGATGGGGAAAGCTCCCGTGGATGCGCGTTGACCGTCCGGTCTCGTCCGTAGCGATCGCCGAACAGGTCATTTCGCACATCCTCGATCCCAGGCTCCGCTCAGGCCGGCAAAAAATGCTGGAAGACCTGGTGAGTCGCCACTTCTAGCCGCAGAAGGACTTGGCCGATGGCGATCACTCCGGCCACCGCCACGACCACGACTACGACCACCGGCTTAGGTGTGCGTCGCTAGCTCGCGCCCCACACCTGCTTGAATTTCAGGCCGGTCAATCCACTGGCAGTGACTTCATCGACAAACCTGGACCCCAGGTAGATCGGCAGCCGCCCTGGAAGTTTGAATGCAGGTTGAGGCCCTAGCAGGTGCGGTCTAAATACATGTTCTCTGATGTCCATAATGCGCTCGGAGTTTGGGAATCGAACTATCTTCGATCGCTCATAATCCAGAGCGTCCACCACGTTCGTCACATTCCAGAGCCAAAGTTCAGCTTCTTCGCACGCCAGAGGCAAAAACTCTCCGGCCTCCAACAGCAGAGGCCGCAACCGTTCGACCGCTCCTTTGCGCAGAATGACTGTCTGCGCACCGCACCAGGGAAAATCGGCCTCCTTGTACGTCTTTCCCAAGTCAGGGTTGATCAACTTCATGCGTATTGGCTTCCAGTTCTTCTGCTTGGACTCACCGTAGAGACTTCCAAACACTTCGTGGTCGGCCTTGTCGACAGGCATTACCCATTGATGCTGCTCGCTCACACCTGGCTTGAATACTCTGGTCCAACTCATCACGGGATTGTACCCCGCGGGGGTTGGCCGCTACAGTTCCGTCGCCGTCCGCGCGCGACCATCGTGGCTGTTGACGATCCGGTACGATTGCACAGTGCTCTCCATGGCCAGCAAGACCGATCCGGTCAGTTCGGCGCGATCGGCGGGGGTCGAGGGAACGATGGCCACCCCGCGCGGCAGAAGCGCGTGGCGCGCGACCGACGCGCGTACCGCGTGCAAGAAGGGCTCGCCCGCCTCAATCACTGGACCGCCCAACACGATCATCTCGGGATTGAGGATGTTCAGCAAGAACGAGATCCCACGACCGAGGTGCTCACTGGCGTGAGCCAGGATCCGCTTGGCCACTGTGTCGCCCTGGGCTGCTGCCGCGGCAATGGCGGCCACGCCCAGCGGGCCTTCCACCCGACGGAGCCGCGTCGCCTGTTTGCCCGCGATCGCTGCCTCGGCCGCGCGGATGATGGCCATGGTCGAGGCCACGGTCTCCAGGCAGCCGCGCCGGCCGCACCCGCACGCCGGTCCATCGTCGCTGACTGGACAGTGACCGATCTCGCCGGAAAGGCCGCTTTGCCCGTGAAAGAGCGCGTTTCCGAATATGTCTCAGGCACTACGTTCGGAGCCGGAAACGAGCCGGAAACGGCGGACACCGCAAAGGGCGTCCTGTACACTACCGCACCGATCCCCAACCCGATTGGACAATACATCTATTGGCATGTTCCGTATTGACCCGTCTCCATCTGGTGGATCATTTCATCGAGACGACCGCGATGCCGCTGCTGCTCGTGACAGGTGGCTGTCGCTTTGCATTTCCGCAAGACAAGGAGGGCATCTGCACAGCGGTGTTGACCGAGGCGCAATTCTGCTAAGTTAATGTATCTCTGGGCATAGTCCGGTTCCATCTCAATCGTTTCCTCTAAGACCTTCGCAGCGCGGGGAAGGTCCACGGCATCCTCTAGCGCATCCACAAGGCCGTCACGACACCTCGTGCACAGTCGATTCAATTCAACGGATTTTGTCGCCGCTGCGACCCTCCGGACAGGTGCACGGTAGAGAAACGAGAGCTGAAGCCAAGGTGAACAATCCTCGGGACGCAACTTCGTGATCCTTTCATAAAGTCGAACAGCACTGGCTATATCGCTGGCTTGCAGGTGGGCCTCGGCGGCGGCAGACAGCAGGTCAACGTTCGCCGGCTGAGCGCCAAGAGCGGAGTCCGCCTTGGCCATTGCGCTTTTCATCGACTCGACGGTTTCTGGGCTCACGATCCAAGGGGCAGTTGTCCCGGTATCGATCAGGCTGGTGGGGATGCCGGCAATGCCACGTGCAAGCAAGCGCGCAATTCCAGGACCAACTGAGGCGTCAAGAAGCGCTTGATATGTGACCAGCCCAGCCGCGGGAAAACCGTTGAGGTCGAGGAACTCGTCTGGCTTTGCCCAGTCGACGCCTCTGGCCCCACATGGTTCTGTTGGTCCCCCAGGCACCACCTGCTTCTTGGACTTCTTCAGGTGGCAGGCTCTTCCGACCAAACCTGTGAGATTCTGGAGGCCCACAAGGAGGATTGTCTGTTTCATCTCCGGCCCCACACCTGCAATGGCCGAAAGCATTTTCGACAACTCAGCGGGGAAGGCCTCTCGACAGGCCTTTGCTAGGTGGTCAGCAGTCAGTATAGGTCGCATGGCTGGGTCGACGCCCAACATTCCCTTTAGAATCTCCTCTAGACGCTTGCCATCGCATTTCCCATATTCTGGTCTCACCGTACTGGGCTCAGACCGGGGAAGTGTCTTGTCCTCGGCTGCATTTGCTAGGGGAGAATTTGCCAATATCAGTGCTATCAGATAGGCGGGTGAAGGATGCTTGGGGTATCTCATGTTCATTCTCCTGGTTTCCTTCTGTGGATAGCTATTTCAAGCGCCCCTTTTCCTCCACCGAATCGCATCTGCAAGAGCGCCGATAACGGATCTTACTACAGAAATCTACACGGCCATCAGCCCCAAGCTATCCCTATGCCCGGGCCTGGCCGCCCTTGACCTCGCACAGGAACTGCGCGCGATCGGACCTCACCTTGTCCAGAGCGGCCCCGCTGACATCGACCGCCGGGATCGCGGCAGGCGCCGGATAATCGGCGTCCGCCGCGCCCTTGAGCGGCAGGACGACACCACTCAAGGAGGTGCCGCAACCTACGGTGACCACCCAGCAGTGCGCGAACGCATGTCGGCCCCTGTCAAGAGTGTTGTTTAGGAGCCCGGGAGTGGTGCCTGTGACATATTCAGAAATGCGGCAAGCGGGCGTGGCAATGAGGTGAATGTAGGCTGAACGCAGGCAACCTTGGCGCGCCGTTGCCGACAACTAT
>PMCR01000168.1 GCA_003155465.1 Myxococcales bacterium
ACGACTGACAACGCCAGGGGGACCAGGATCTCCTGAGCGCGCGAAAAAATCGCCACCACCATGGACGCGGTGGCCAACCAGAAGAAGACGTGCCTGTCCGGACGGGGCACCGCGGCGGTCGGTTTGGATTCGTTCACGGCCCAGCCTCGATGAGACGTTGTGCGCGGTTCACGCGGATATTGTGCGCGGTCGGCTGCCTGGATGCCGCCGCCGGAACGTAGGGCTTTCGATGGGTGTTCTTCTGCGTCGAGGAACCGTCCCGCGGTGGGCCGCCACGTCCGCCGACGGGCCACCCCGAGTCCGCGAGGCGGATCTGACTGCCGGCAGAGCGTCCTGAGAGGCGTGTCCCGAGCATGGGGTACAGTCTACCGCATCTGCGCCCTCTGGCGGCTCCGACCTCGACCACGGCGAAACTCGCCGCTGCCGAAGGAAACCATCGACCTCATTCGCGACTAGGCCCGCCGAAACCGTCTCTGGGAAGCCGAGCGCATCCGTGGGGAATTGCTCAAGCTCGGCATCATGGTCAGCAAGCGCACGATCCAGCCATCACAGTCATTTCTAACGGGGTTTTTGAGCGTCCGGGAACCCTCCCGGCCCGCGCGTGCACGACCTGGAGGGCGTTGGGCGCGGTGCGCCGGGGCAGCTCTTGCCGCCATTCCCGGGTGCTGATGCTTACGCGCGCGCTCGACGATGGCCTCGACGTCTTCTTGGGTAAGTCCGGGCGCCGGGTGGAAGATGGGCGCACGGCCGTCGCGCCCTCGGGCATACACGCCGTCGATTTGGGGAACGCGAAAGTGCGGGGAGAGGCGCAGGTCGCTGTTGGCGCGCTGAATGATGGTGACCGCGCCAGACTCGCCGTCGGGAATGCCCCGATCCGCCGGGCGCTTACTTGAATGGGGTTCTTCCTCGTGAGACAGCCCGTGCTTAGCGAGAACCCGCCGGCCCGATGCGCGCGAGAAATCGATCAAACGAACTCCGCCCCGATCTATGCGGAGCGCAGAACAGCCCTACGGCGTTGGCGCCGGACAGGGTGTGCTCGGACTCGAGGCGAACGGGCAGCACGCCTGCACGACCTTGCTTTTGTCCATGGTGACCATGGCCGCCTGGGCGGTGTCGTGGCTGGCGCTGGTGTCGCCATCGGTGCCCACCCAGTACCCCCAGACAAACACGTTGCTGGCGGCAGTCGCCGACAGCGGAACCACGGTCCCCTCCGGGACGGTCAGAGTCTGCGTCGCATCCGCTGACGCGGTTCCTTGGTTGACCGAGACGGAGCACCAGGACAGGTAATTTTCAAGCTTCAGGGTGACACCAGCCCCTGAGGTCGACGTGCTCGTCGATGTCGAGGTGTCAGAGGGCGTGGAATAGGAGCTTCCACTTCCACAGCCAACCAGAAGCACCAGAATCGCCAGGGTCTTTGTCATTACCGCTATCCTCCCTATCGGTTTCGATGCCTGTCACTGCGCAAGGTTCCAGATTCCGCGACGTTGTCTCCACGCGGCGCGCAGCTACCAGGGCAGGTAGTCAGGTCCGTAAACCATCCGGCCGCCGAAATCGGCGGCCACCAGAACCACGCCGGTGGCAGCAAACACCAGCCCCAGGTAGGCAATACGCGACCATCCATGCAGGCTATTTCGTCGCAAGAGGCGAAGCGAAAACGCGGCCACCACCAAGCCCGTCACCCCGAAATTGAGTGTCCGGTGCGTGACCAGAAGCGCATGCACCGTCGCGTCCGACGGCATGTGGACTGCGCGCAGAAGCCCGGTGGCGGCTGTGGGCAGAAGGCTGAGCACCGTCCCGGCCAAAACGAAGATGCCCGGCCGCTGCCAGGTTTCGCGCCCTAGCACGAGGCCGACGAAGTCGATGAGCGCCAGTCCCACCAGCCACGCAATGGGGAAATGCACCAGCGCCGGGTGGAGCCGGCCGACGAGATCGCTGAAGCCGGTCGGCTTGCCCTCCACCTCGCCCGGGGTCACGGTCTGGACATCGACGAGCTGTTCCAGCGCTGGAGTTGGGTCCGCTGCATAGACAGCCATCTCCGAAGCCAGCGCGAGCGCCAATGACGCCAGCGCAGCCAATACCACGACTATCGTCAAGCGCCGCATGGCCTGCCTAGAGGGTCACGATGACCTGCTCGCCTGCCAGTTCGGCGGCGTAGGTTTCGAGCGGTCGCGACGCCGGTCCGTGAACTACATGTCCATCGAGGCCGAACTGCGAGCCGTGGCAGGGGCACTTGATTTTGCCGTCATTCACGCTGAATGCGACCACGCACTGCCGGTGTGTGCAGATGGGGTTGAAGGCGCGTACGCTGGTTGCGCTGTCGCGGACAAGCAAGATCAGCTTGTCCTTCACCTTGAGAGCAATCGAGCCGCCCACGGACTTCAGCGTCTCCAGTTTGGCCAGCGGGATGGCGACCTTGCCGCCCCCAGCACGTGCCAAGACATTGGGCCATGCCAGCAGCGTGCCCAGGCTTAGCCCCGAGCCCACCAGGAACCGACGACGGCCAAATGCCGAGTTGGACATGATGAACTCCTTACCGGTCAGAGATTGAATTCGCGCGTGATAGTGAAGCCCAGGATGAGGCTGTGGATGCCACGGCTAGTATTGTCCACCAGACCGTCGGCGGTGATGTACTGCGAGTTGCTGAATATCAGGGCGAAGGTGTGGCGATTGGTGATGATCTTCAGGGCCGAAGACAACACCGGGTATTTCGCGTGATGGCCAGCCACATTGAATGAAGCCTCGGCGTCCCAGGCCAGGAAGGTCTGCAATCGCACCTCCAGCGCCACCGGGATGGCCATAGCGTAGTCCTGGCTGCGACTGGTACGGACATCGTTGCTCGCATTCGAGTGATAGAGCAGACCACTCGACAACCAAAGGCGCTCGCGCAGCGAGCGGCTAACGATGAGTTGGGCGAAGCCACCGCCCGAGTCCGGACCCTGATACATCGCATACCAGGTTCCCCCAGCGCGCACCGCCACGTCGACGAAGTAACGGTCGGCGCGCAGTGCCCAGTACTTCGCGTCGAATTGGTAGACGTCGAATAGGTCGGGGCCGTTGCTCAGCCGCTGCACGCCCACTTCCAGATTGTCCAGGATGCCATAGCGCAGGGTGAGCCCGATCTTGAGCGAACCAAAATCGAAGCCGAGCCCATCACGAAAGGCGTTGCTCTGGAATGCCTCGTACGCTCGGTGGTCGACTAGAAAGTTGAGCGCACGAGCCCGCGTCGTGCGGGCGTTCATTACGTTGACCGCGCGCTCGATGCGCGGATAGTTCTCGGGGTCCAGCCAGAGATCGAAGACCTGCGGGTTGTCGATCTGCTCAATGGTCGCCTCGGGCGGCTTTGGCTGTGGCGAGCCCTCTTGCGCCCGAGCAGCAGGCGCTGCCACGAGCCACAGTCCAACCGCCAGCGCGACGCTGGTCTGTGGAGTCGCACATGGGATGCAGATAGGTCGCAAATTCATCCTAGTCTTCTCCTTGCCATGGGCGATCAGAACGCGCGGCGCAGTCCAGTACCCAAGAAATCGTGTAAGTCTGATGGCGCACGTTTGTCCCGCGTTACCGCCAGTTTGCCCGACACAATCGACAGGCTTCCCCCATCCAATGGCCAGCACCGAAGCTTGGGTGCGCGAATGCCCATCGGTTTCGAAAAACGATGGGCCAACAGCCCTCGACAACAGTCTTTTTCCGGAGGAAAACATGATCTCCGTACGAACAGTTTGCAGCGGTGTGCTGGCTATTGGGCTGATGTCACTGGCCGCGTGTTCAAGCAGCAGTGGCCCGGGCAGCAGCGGCTCTGGCGGAGGCACGGGAAGCGGAGGTGCCGGGGGTAGCAGCGCGGCCCCGGCGACGGGCGGAACGACAGTGACGGGCGGGGTGATGGCAGTGGGCGGGGATACACTGGCCGGGGGAAGCACAATGACCGGCGGGGCGACGGTGGTCGGCGGGGNNGGATCAACCGTGACGGCTGGAACGACGGCAGCGGGCGGAATCACCTTGACGGGAGGGACCAGAACGACGGGCGAAACCACGGTGACCGGCGGATTCGCGGCGACGGGCGGA
Source organism: Myxococcales bacterium (assembly GCA_003155465.1). The sequence continues at coordinate 4,060 of PMCR01000168.1, forward strand.
ACCACGGTGACCGGCGGATCCGCGGCGACGGGCGGAACCACGGCGACAGGCGGATCTACGCACGCGGATGCTGGTCCTGCCTGCCACCAGGCAGGCACCCTTACGGCGGTGAACAATGGAATGATAGCCTGGTCTATTGATGGGGCAGACAATCCCACGCTGACGTTCTGTCGCGGAAACACCTATACCTTCGCCGTGACTGCCCCAGGGCATCCCTTCTACATCANNGTGAATGCCCCAGGGCATCCCTTCTACATCAAGACCGTGAAGTCGAGCGGGACGGGCAATGCCTACACCAATGGGGTGACCGGGAATGGAGCTACGTCGGGCAATGTCACATTCGTTGTCCCAAGCGATGCTCCGGATACCCTCTTTTACGATTGTGCTGTTCACGTCGCGATGGCCGGAACCATCAATATCGTGAACTGAGATTCCGCGACGGCAGCAGAGACGTACCAGAGGGTGAAGCAAGAAACGGCCGGGCGCTGCGGCCGGGGAATCCAGTCGCTCCCCCGCGTGAAGCGGCGGACAGTTTGACACGGGAAATGCACCAGGTCACGGAATGGGCTGCGAGAGAAATCACCGCCAATTTGTGCTCGTGACGAGCGTCGGGTTGGAATTGGGAGAGCACTATGCGCAGACCGCCTTATCGACTTGCACGGGTTACGATCAGGGTGACAACACTCCGGGCCTTGACCTGGACGCGCCTGTGACCAAGCCGCAGGTCGTGATTCGGCGTCCTGCGAGCGTCCTTCTCCCTCGACGGCCTCGGCAATCTGTTGGGGTTTGACAAAGCGGACGCGGGTCTTGCCCACCTTGGTGGCGGGGTGCTCGCGAGAGTTCACCACGAAGAAGCGCCGGGGGGAGCAGGTGTCGATGAAACGAATGGCGGACTCGACTTACCCGTCAACCAGGGGTTGTCGGCTAGCAGACCCTGAAGCACCGATGCTAGTAATGAAAACTAGCATGGTCAGCGGGATGATTCCGAAGTCCCAGGGCGCTATATGTGCCCGGCTTCTACCCGCAAGTCCCTCCAGTGCACGTATAGGTTCCGATGCAGGTGTTTCCGCTGCAGCATGGATAGCCAGGGTAGCCGCACGCCCGACAGGTGCCAGCCGAACAGACGCTGTTCGGCTCCGTGCAAGCAGTCCCGGTGGGACAGCATGGCTGGCCCGACATCCCACACATCTGGCAGGTCCCCCACCCGCAAGAGGCGCACGAGCACACGGTGCCCGCTGTCGGGCACTTGTTGCCGGCACAGCATAGTCCGCCGACTTGACCACAGCAGGTTCCGTTCTCACAAGCGCCCCCGCCCGTGCAGGCGGTGCCAGAGGAGCAGCACTTCTGTCCCACCCCACCGCACATCGTGCAACTTCCGGACACGCATTCTGTGCCGGTTGTGCATTTGTTGCCCGCGCAGCATGGACTGTCCGCCGCTCCATAACAGGTACCGCCCTCACAAGAGGAGCCCGACGTGCATTCGCCACCCGGACAGCACGCTTGCCCCCCAACGCCGCACGATGTGCAGGATCCTGAAGTGCACATCGTGTATAGCTGAGTACACCTGTCGCCGGCGCAGCATGGCCCGCCAGTGGTGCCACAGCACACTCCTGACTCACAGAGGGCACCCGGAGCCGAGAAAAGGCATGCGGGACCGGTGGGACAGCACGGCTTGCCCGGGCTACCGCAACTTTGACAGGTACCCGCGGAACAGAAGGCGTTGAGTCCCCCGCCGCATGGACTACCGGTGGGACAGCACGGCTGGCCAGAATTGCCGCACACCTGACAGGTGCCCGCGGAACAGAAGGCGTTGACGCCCAGGCCTACGCAGGCAGTACCAGTCGAACAGCACGGCTGGCCGGAACTGCCGCACGCCTGACAGGTGCCAGCCACGCACTGCGTGGGAGTCTGGCAGGTGTCTCCGCTGCAGCATGGCTGGAAAGGCATGCCGCAAGGGCCCGGTGCGGCGTCGAATTGTGCGAGGACAGGGACATCCGGCGGCGCGTCTACGGGCGTGTCTCTGCCGGAGTCAGGTGCGCTCTCCACAGCGGCATCGGGACCGACGGGGGCTAGGCCCAGGTCGGGGGACGAGTCCACATCGCGAACAGCCGGGTTGCCCGTGCGCCTGGCGAAGATGTGGTGAAGATCTGACAGGGAAGATGATGGATGGTGTCCACGTTTCAACGCCGTTCAGGCGCAAGCTATTGTGCAAGAGTCAGGGTGCTGGTCTCGTGGACCGAAACAGAATAGACCAGCTTCTGTATGGCTCCGTCTGCAGTCAGTGAGAGAACATCTCCGTTCTTTGTGAGAGTGCCGCTCTTGAACGCGACTTCCTTCACTTGGTCCATCCCCATGTTCTTGTCCATCTCGCAGAATTGCTGGCCCTGCAAGTTGGCGATTCCGTCCGATGTGACGTCATATCGCAAGGCGCAGGGACCGTTGTCAACGATGCTGTTGTCCACGACGACCGCCGAGCCACTGAGTCGAGAAAGCGTCACTGTGCCGGTGGCGGTCCAGTTGTGCTGGCCTTCTTCCCCGGAATAGGTTGTCACCGTCTCGTTGGAATTCCATATTCCGACAAATGCATCGGCCGGTCCGGGGGCGTCATCGCCACTGCTGCAACCGAACAGGAGAAACACGGCGCTGAGGGTTCTGATCGGGTTGGCCATCATTCGACAGTTCTCCTGCACTATACGTGCCACGCGATTTCGACAAGGATGGGAAACGCAATTCCAAGGAGAAGTCCTTCGACATGGCGGCGCGGTAAAGGGACGAGCGCGGCCAGACGCGCGATGAAGGCGAGCGGCTCAAGGTCCACCGACGACGTGCCATTCGACCAGGGCTTCTTGAGCTGGAGCCTCATGCTTCCGTCGTCGAGAATCCTGAGGCGGTCGTTGGCCAGGGGCGGGCGGAGGATGCATTTGCACAGGGCGAGCCTGCCCTGTGTGTCGTTCGCTGCGACCTTGGTCGTAGCGTGAGGACTGAACCCTTGGGTTTGCGCACATAACGTGCCCTTGCCGACGGAACGCTCGTCGGCCTCTCTTCGAATGCGCCCAAGGCGTTCTGGTCTGCCGCAATCTCCACATTCAATTCGATGCCAGCCGGCGAAACGGTGGCGCTCTGTCGTGGAGGATCATGGACAGGATCCTCGGTCAAGATTTACTACGTCATGCAGAACAACGCCACTCATGCGCCCAGCTCCACATGCATCACCAACCCGCAGGGCTATCTCGGCGACCACAGCACGCCCAACTACTGTCGCACCGCGGACGGAGTCACCAACGGACTGAGCAAGGATGCGCTGACTGCGGTATGGACAGACGCGGGGAATGGCGATTTCTCGCTGCCCGTTGGCTCACCGCTTATCGGAACAGGAAGCACGACGTGCTTCGACCCCTATGCCCTGGCGCCAACGCAAGTAACACGGACGGCCGCAGATCTCCCAGAAACCCGCACTGCCCCGATCGATATAGGGGCTTTCAGCTCACACTAGCAAAATGGCGGTACGGCTGGCCGGCGCTGGCTCTGAACTACTTCCCCATACCCCTGGCGGTGAGCCAGTCGAACATGGCTGCTTCTGCATCGGGCCAGGTGGCATCAGTAAACCCATGAGATGCGCCAACTACCTGGTGCATGGTGACGTCCGCGCCAGCTGTCTTCAGATTGGCCACCAAACGAAGGCTGTCAGCGATCGGTGCCGTAGAGTCGTTCGATCCTTGAACCACGATGAGCGGGGGAATGTCCCCACGGACATAGGTCATGGGGTTCACTTGCTTGGCTATCGCCAACCGATTGGGCAGGCTGGCCGGAAGCCAGCCCTTGGCCACGCCATCGATCTCGGCCTCGATGTCGGCCGGTCCATATCCGTCCACTATGCCGGCGATCTTTAAATCCGTGGGGGACGTGGGCCCAAGCCCTGCATCGGCGGTGGTCATGCCGACCATCAACGCCAGGTGCCCGCCTGCTGAGGCTCCGGTTACGACGTAGCGGGTTCTGTCGCCGTGGAAATAGTCCATGTAGTCCCAGCACCACTTGGCGGCAAGAAGCACGTCCTGAACAGCAGCGGGGGCAGGAGCGCCGTCGGCGGTGCCGTCGTTGACCCGGTACTCGGCGTTGCACACGATGAATCCGTGGCTCAGGAAGCGGTCGAAGAACGTCGACATGTGGTCTTTTCCGGACGGATAGTTATTCGTATACGAGTGAACCCAGGCTCCGCCGTGAAACATAACGACCATGGGCAGCACCTGGGTGGCCTTGGGGCCCCCGCCAGTTGGGTAGATGATATCGAGGCGTTGCGAGGTCAGCGGCCCATAGGCGTAGTTACCCTCCACAGTGAATCCGGTGGGGGGGCTCGAGATGGGGACCTTCGATGCGGTATCGCGAACAGGAGGGATGACGAGCGCGGCACTGGTCGTTCCTCCAGTAGCGCCGACGCCTCCACTGCCACTGGTACCACCTCCGCCACTGGCACTGCCGCCATTGCCACCAACTGCCCCACTGCCGCCGCTCAATGAGCCACCGCCGGATCCTCCGGCACCTCCACTGCCACTGGCGCTGCCGCCCTTGCCACCAGCTGCTCCGCCGCTGCTGCTTCTCGATGAACCACCGCTCGATCCTCCTCCTCCTCCCCCGACAGCGCCCGCAGAGCCACCCGTGTCAGGCATTGAACTCGAACCGCCCGTGTTGACGGGCAGCGAGGTTGCTCCGCCACTGGACATTGCAATTGAACCACCGCCGGACAGCGAGCTTGCGCCGCCAGGCAACGCTGCGCTTGCCCCTCCGCTGGACCCCGCGTTTGCGCCGCCGCTCGACGCTGCACTTGCGCCGCCCGAGGCGAGCGGACTGGATGCACCACCGCTTCCGCCGCTTCCCGTGGGGCCGGGTTGCTCGTTGGATCTCGTGCAGGCGGCGGCCAGGACGACGGCTAGTGAGCAGATCACGTTTCTCCAGCGATCGTGGCCGCTCAGGGACGGGGCGTCTGCCTGCTGATGGCTGGTTGTCGTTCGCATTGATGGCTCCTCTCGGTATGCCGATCCAGGTCCGTAGCCCGAGCGGCGCGCCACACGCTCCTCGCATCTTGGCCGGTCTCTGACCCCGCCACACGGCGGCACTCCGCTCGACCCACGGACGGAGGATAGTCGATCGTCACCCGATCCTCCAGCGCATTGCCTCGCCTGTCCCTCGTCACCCTATCGCCCGGGGCCTTTCGGGCGGTCGATCCTGGGCGGATGGTGTCTGTTTCCGCCCGAGCCCCAGAGTTCGTTCCACTCACACAAATGATTCTTGGGATCGGAAGGCCAGCAGACGGGGGAGGAATCGCCGGGAAGGGTGAAACGCTGGGCTGTCACGTGGCCTGTGGGGCCATGCCCACGCCCCGGTCCAATTGGTCCCAAGGGGCTCATCGGAGTCCCCGCAAATGCATCTGACCATCGAGCTGAGAAGATGCTTTGGAGCTGACAACCTATTGAAATCACAAAGAACAACCAAGAAGGAACACTCTTGGACAAAACCGCCATCCACACGCAACCCATCGAGATATGGCGGATTTTCGTCTAGCACCCGTCCAAGACCGACGGTTGATGCTCGCAAGAAACGCGTCGGCGCGAATGGGATCCAAGCCGTCGGTCCCACGCCAGGACCCTGTGCGCGTGCTGCCATCTCTCGCCTCGGGTTTGCCCCACTGTTGGCCGAGTCTCGCCCCAGCTCTACGACTACGTCCGACCCTTGTTTGTCTGCGCCAACAGTTTGTCGACGGCTCCCTACTTCTTCTCGGTCAACTCGGCGTATATGACCTCGACCAGACTCGGCCAGCGAT
>PMCR01000137.1 GCA_003155465.1 Myxococcales bacterium
TTGCTTGGCGGGGCGACCGGGCCCGGGAAGGGCAGCCCATCGAGCCCGGCGCCGTAGCGGGCGTCGAGCAAGAACCCCTTGCCCTTATGCGTTGAGATACGGACGCGGGGTATGCCTTGCGCGTCGGCTTCGTCGCGCGCTGAAAAGCCGCAAGCGGCGTCTGCGACCACGCGGGTGCCTGGCGCCACGCCCGCCGGGCTCAACACCACCGATCGAAGGAAGCGGCCCGGGCTCGCTCCTGCCGGCGCCAGGGTTTCGCCGTCGAAGCGGAACCTGTCCAACGTGCCTGCGGGCCGGACCACTTCCATTTCGACCCCGCCACCGCCGGAAAACCACATGGTCAACTGCCGCACATCCCCGGACAATTCGACAACCGGCCCGAGAGCCATGCTGGAAAGGTCAAGCTGTCGCAAGCCGAGACCGCGCAAGAGGTCCGGCTGACCGGCTGTACGGATCAGGCGGCCAGCGCGCACGAACACGACCCGGCGACCATCCGGCGACTTCACGAAGGCCAAGACGCGTCCGTCTTCCGCCGTGATCGGAAGGAAGCGTCCCGAACGCGGCAGCCACGCATAGATCTCCTGATTCATCCCAAGCACCAGGACCCCCTGCCCCTGCAGCTTGACTGGAGGGTGGGTGCGCGCCACGAAGAGGAACCCTTCTCGCGCCGCCTTGCCCCAGTCGGTCGACGCTTCGGCCAGAGCGGACCGCAGCTTGGCCAGCAACGGGGGCCGGATCTGCAGCGCCCCGAGATCGGCCGCTTCCATGACATCGCGCGCCCCGGGAACGTACGCGTGGCGGATCAGTGCCACGGCCTGCTCCGTCGCCTCGGCAAAGCGATCTTCGCGCGCGTAGGCGCAAGCCAGGTTGAGCCACGGGGCCAAGAAGTCCGGGGCCGCCTGCTTGGCAAGTTCGTACTTTGCGCGGGCCTCGGCGAAACGCCCCGCGCGGTACAGGACCTTGCCCTCGCGGTTGAAATCCATGGCCGCTTGTGCCGGCACGGGCGCGACTTGGCCTTGCCCGGGGCCGCTCGCGTCCGGCGCGGCCGCGGGACAGGCAGCCAGAAGCAGGCAGGCGCCGGCAAGCCCGATCACGGATCGACCCACACCGACCGCAGATCCAGGCGATCGCCCACGCCGGCCAAGCCGTGCACACGTCTTGCCACGAGCGCAGGGACGTCGTGGCGGTAGAGGAATATGACCGGACGTTCGGCGGCCAGCCACTCGCCGACACGCTGCAAAGCAGGCATCCGCGCCACCGGGCCCGGGGCCAAACGCACTAGGTCGAGCAAGGACTGCAAAGGCTCGGAGCGATAGCCGATGAAGTTGAGTTGCCCCTGGCTGCCGAAAAGCGGCCGTGGATCCTCGTCCGGCCGGCCGTCCCATGTGAGGGTCGCCAGGTCGAAATCGCCACGCTCCAGGCGCGCCTGCAGGGTGCTCGCGTCGACGGTGACTGCGTCGAGCAGGAGACCGGCCCGACGCAGATCGAGAGCGAAGCCGCGCACCTCGGCAGCCAGACTGCGCGCTGCCGAGGGAAGCAGAAATGTCAGGCGGATGGGCACCCCCCCCACGTCGCGCACACCGTCTCCGTCGGTGTCGCGGAACCCGGCAGTCTCCAGCAGAGAAATGGCCTGCGTGCGATCCAACGGGTCAGGGGGAACCTCGGCGAAAGTGGGCGCGCCGATGGGACGCGCCAGGCCGTGGTGGATCTCGTCGGCGAAACGCGCCCGATCCCACAGCAGACTTAGCGCCTGGCGGAAGCGGGCGTCGCCAAGCGGCCCGCGCCGGTGGTTGGGCACGACGAACGAGGTGCGATCTGGCGTCAGCCACCATAGCTCCAAGGTGTCCCGCAGGGTGGATGGAGCCACCTGGTCGGGGTAGAGCAGGTCAAGCACGCGCGGCAGGATGTCGATCTCTCCCCGTCGGGTTCGGACCAGCGCTCGGGATCCATCGCCGTCGATCTCGAACACGATCTCGTCGAGAAACGGCGGTCGCGGCGGTTCGGCGGGCCGGCTGCGCACCAGGCGAATGCGCTTCCCGTGCTCCCAAGAGGAGAACCGGAATGGGCCAGTGCCGACGGGCTGGCGCCCCAACTGGGTGACCGCCGAACCCGCCTTGCGCAGGGTTTCGGCGGGCAAGATGGGAATCTCACACAAGGCACGCAGAACCAGGTCAGAGGGCCGGCGCAGACGGAAACGCGCCGCATGCTCGGGCAGCACGTCCACACCCTCGATGTCTTCCAGCGCGGCATGCAAGGGGGACTGGCGATTGCCCGCGCGCAGGAGCGGCTCGAAGGTGGCTTGGACATCCACCCCCGACACCACGCGGTCGTCATGCCAGCGCGCGCCGGCGCGCAGTTTGATGGTGATGCGCTCGCCGTCGGCCGAGACATCCCAGCTCTCGGCCAGGCCTGGCCGATACTGGTTCTCCCGGTACTCGATCAGGGTCTCATAGACGAGCTCGCCCACCACGCGCTCTATGACCTGCAGTTGGTCCTGCAGCGGGTTGAGGTGCGGCGGCTCGGCCTCCAGGTGGACATGAAGCGTCCCGCCATAGGGATCCGGGCGGGAGGGTTTGGGGGCGACAGCAGGCAACCTGACGCCGACTGACGGGCGGGTAGCCCGATGGGGGCTCAGTGCCCCGGCATCGTCATCCCGTGGCGCCGTGGCGGTCGGCCGGCGCGGATTGGCGTGGTGCCGGGTGCAGACGACGCAAGCCAGCGACACCAGCAACGCGAGGCAGACAGTTCTCAGGTCTTGTGGCCTGCAAATGACCATGTTATGCAGGAGCCTCACGTATGGGCCGCGCGGTCCGCGGCTGCTGGCCTTCGAAGAGGGGAAACTCATGCTCCGAATTTCCATGGTATCGGTTTTCACGATGGCTTCCCTGGCGTCGGGTGCGGCACTGGCTCAGGGCCAGGCTCTCCCGCCGGTTAAGGTGAACCTGCCGCCCTCGCCCAGTTTCAATGTGTCGAGTGCTCCTGTCCAGTATCCGACCGGCGAGCTGTCGGTGTTCGGTCTGCGCAAGCAGAAAGACAAGTACATGGACAAGGACGTGCGGGTCAAAGCTTATCTGACTGAGGTCTACGAGTGCCCTGCCGAGTTGCGCAAATGCAACGACGCACTTTTCGAGGAGAAGAAGAAGGAGAGAAAGAAGGCCATGAAGAAGGGCGGCGACGCCCTTGTCGCGCCGATCGCGATCGATCGGGCGGGTTGCCGTCCCTGCGACCAGCCGCACTTCTTCGTCGCGGACAACCCTGGCACCAAGCGAGAGCGCGCGCTTCTGGTGGCCGACTACCCCATCAAGGACTGGGAAACCGGCGATCTCAAGCCTCTGACCGTCAAGCCGGGCGAGCAGGTTATCGTGACCGGCACCTTCTCCATCAACTCGATCACCGGATTCGCTGCGTCCAACGGGCTCATCATCCACAAGAAGCTGGAAGACCTGCAGGGCAAGATGCTGGCCGAGGGCAATGCGGTCCTGCCCCCCGAAGCGCAGACCATTCAGCTCGAAGGCCAGGCGCCCCAGGTGGTGGGCTGGGCCGCGCACCAGAAGGGCGGCGACAGCCAGCCCAAGGGCGACAAGTCTGTCCCCGGCGGCCGGAAGAAGTAGTTAGTGTGCCGCTCCCCAGTTTGCGCCGGCGTGCACGTCGACCACCAGGGGAACCCGCAAGGCATAGACTGACTCCATTACGCCCTTGACCCAGGCGGAGAAGGCCGCGACCTCGTCGGTCTTGACCTCGAAGACCAGTTCGTCGTGCACCGTGAGCAGCAGACGCGCATCGGGGAAACACGCCATTTCTCGGTCCACGCGGATCATGGCCAGCTTGAGCAGGTCGGCAGCCGAGCCCTGGATGGGCGTGTTGCGGGCCATGCGCTCGGCGTAGTTGCGTTCCTGGGGCCGGCTCGACTTGATCTGCGGCAGAGATCGGGTGCGACCCAGCAGGGTGGACACCGAGCCCGTGCGTCGTGCCTCGGCGATAACCTCGTCCATGTACTGGCGTACGCGTGCGTAGCGCTGGAAGTAGCGTTCAATGTAGGAGTGGGCGTCGGCGCGCGCTATGCGCAGAGTCTGAGCCAGCCCGAAGTCGGTCTGTCCGAAGACCAGGCCGAAGTTGATTGCCTTGGCGATGCGGCGTTGCTCGCCGCTGACCGCATCCAGGGCAACGTTGAAGACCTCTGCGGCGGTGCGGCGGTGGATGTCCTGGCCCGCGGCAAAGGCGTAGAGGAAGGCCGGATCCTGCGAAAAATGCGCCAGTACTCGCAGCTCGATCTGCGAATAGTCGGCTGACACCATCTGATAGCCGGGATCAGCCACGAAGGCGTTGCGTATGCGATGGCCCAGCTCGGAGCGGATGGGGATGTTTTGCAGATTGGGATCGCTGGAAGACAGCCGGCCTGTGGCTGCCACGGCCTGGTTAAAGGTGGTGTGCAGGCGGCCGCTGCGCGGGTCGACCAAGGCTGGCAAGGCATCGATGTATGTGCCCTTGAGCTTGGTCAGGCCGCGGTACTCGACCACCTTGGCGGGGATCGGGTGCAGGGCGGCCAGCTCCTCCAGCACGTCAGCGTCGGTCGACGGTCCGGTCTTGGTCTTGCGGATCACGGGCAGGCCCAACTTGCCGAACAGAACCTCCGCCAGTTGTTTGGGCGAGCTGATGTTGAAGGGCAATCCCACGGCCGCATGGATCTCGCGTTCAAGGGCCGCGATGGTCAGCGCCACCCCGTTGCCGAGCTGGCGAAGGTAGTTGCAGTCGAGCCGAATGCCCCAGCACTCGATGCGCGCCAGCACAGGAACCAGCGGCAGCTCGACCTCGCGGTAAATCTTGGTCAGTCCCAGGGGAGCCATCGCCTGCTCCTGGCGATGGGCAAGGGCAAGCGCCGCCCAGGCTTCGCTGCACAGGTTGGGGCTGGCCTCCTCGACCGGAACCTCACCGCCCGGCCGCACGCTGCGACCGCTGCCCAGCCAGGTCAGCCGCGGGGCCACATCCCCTGCCCCATCCGCGGCAGCGAGGTCAGCCAACTCATACGGCGCGCGCCCGGCGTCGAGCAGATACGCAGCCAACATCGAGTCGCCGGCCAACCCGCCCAGGGTGACTCCGCGCACGCGTAGGAGTACGTCGAGGACCTTGGCGTCGTGGGTGTACTTGCGAATCTCAGAGGACGCCAAGAGCGGCCCGAGCGCTGCCAATGCCTCTGTAGCAGGCAGCATGGGCGGCGCGCCCAGCAGGCGATGACCGACCGGCAGGTAGAAGCGGGCACCGCTTCCCAAGGCGAACGCCAGCCCCACGAGCGCCGCGCGCGGGGTGGGCTCGCCCTCGGCCAGCACGGCCACGCCGCAAACCTGGGCCGTGCGGAGGGCGGCGCAAAGACGATCGAGGCCTGCGCGATCCGCGATGATCTCCGGCGGCAGAGGGAGTGCGGCGAGCTCGGGTGCAGCGGCGGAAGGCGCAGAATGACCTGCTTTCTGTCCTTCCACGGCGCGTCTGGCTGAGTCCTGGTTGGGCAAGAGCGCCGGCGGCTTGGCTAATTCCGCAGTCGCGGACGTCGGCTCCGCACCCGTCACGCCGCCGGCGAACACCGACTGCGCAGCCTGCGCCGCGGCCCGGGCACCATCGACCTGCGCGAGCAGCTTGGTGAACTCCAAGTCCCCGAACAACTCGGCGAGACGGTCACGGTCGGGATCGGTGCGCCGAAGGTCCTGAACATCTCGTCCCAGCGCCACGTCCTCGCGCAAACGGACCAGCTTGCGCGAGATCTCGATGGCGTCGCGGCTCGACGCGATGGACTGACCTTTCCTGCCTTTGATCTCAGCCACATGCTCCAGCACCCCATCGAGCGAGCCATACTGGCTGATGAGATCGGCCGCGGTTTTCGGCCCGATGCCCGCGACCCCAGGCACGTTGTCAACGCTGTCGCCCATCAGGGCCAGAAGGTCGCCTAGTCGATCAGGCGGGACGCCGAACTTCTCCTGCACCTCGGCCGGTCCCAGCAGCCTGTTCTTCATGGTGTCGAGCATCTGGATCCGGTCGGAACAAAGCTGCATGAGATCCTTGTCCGAGGAGCAGATCACGACCCGCAGGCCGGTCGCCGCAGCTTGTCGCGCCAAGGTGGCGATCACGTCGTCGGCCTCTACCCCTGGCAGAGAGAGAGCGGGGAGTCCGAAGGCTTCCACCACCTGGTGAGAAAGACCGATCTGCGCCACCAGGTCTGCGGGCATGGGTGGCCGGTTGGCCTTGTACGCGGCGAAGATCTCGTCGCGGAAGGTGGGTCCCGGCGCATCGTAGACCACGCACAGGTGGGTGGGGCGCCACTCGCGTTCGATACGCAGCAGCATTTGGCACAGCCCGTACACCGCGCCGGTGGGAACGCCCCTGCTGTTGGAAAGGGGCGGCAGTGCGTGAAAGGCGCGAAACAGGAAGTTGAGCGCGTCTACGATGTAGAGCGTGCCATCCATGGTGTGAATGAAACTACTACGAACCCGGCTGCAATTCCGCTCGGCGTTTGGTTTTTCGGGTTAATCTGAGGGGGTACGTGGCGTCCCCGATCCGACGACGAATTCTCAAGTGGAGCGGCATCGTGCTGGCCAGCCTGCTGGGCCTGGTCAGCCTGGCCGTGACCGGGGCGGTGTTTCTTCTGCAGGGCGAGCGCATGGGCGCCTTCGTGGCCAAGGTATTGCCCGAGATGCGCGGCAAGCTGGAGTTTCGATCCATTCGCTGGCCGGCGCGTCTTTTGGTCGACATCTTGCTCAAGCGCCCTACCCCGTTTTCCGTGGATGGCGTCAAGTTCTTCGACCCTGAGGGCACCGTGGTGGTGGACGTGCCCCACCTTGACGTCAAGCTTGAACTCCACCAGCTCATCAACGGCGCCGGCCTCTTCATGCACGACCTGGAGGTAGGACCGAACTCGTACTGGCGCTTTGGTCGCATGAAGAAGACCAAGAAGGGCATCGGCTTTCTGGCCACGTTCGATCCAAAGCACCCATCACCCCCGGCGCAGCGACCGCCGGACGCCAAGCCGGAAAAGGGCTTCGCGGTTCGCATCTTCAACGCTCAGCTCAACGGATTGCGCGTGGTGTTCGACTTCCCGCATGTCTGGGGCTTCGACCTGCGCGACCTGCACGCGTCCGCGTGGCTGCAGGTCGAAGACGGTTTCTGCGGCTGGGAAGCCGTGGGACTTGAAGCCCGCGGGGGCGGATACCTGACGGTGCTCGACCAAGTGCTGCCGTTTGACAGCGTGAAGGTGAAGCAAGTCGCCACCTTGCGCGAGTATTCCGACGACATCTTCCTTGACCTGACCGCGGGCAAGACCGGGAACACGATGCTGGTGGGCAAGGGATTCTTCAACGGTATCTATGCCGCCGAGTCGGTGTCGGCGATTCACATGCACACCGAGTTCCGCGACGCCGCGGACGCGTTGAATGCCGTGTTGAAGCCGATGAACATCCCTGGGCTTCACCTTGGCGGCGCAGATGCCCGGGTGACGGCTGATCTCCTGGGGCCCTACGTGAGCATCGCCATCAACACCGACATCGCCGGCCTGGATGCCGCCTACGACCAGTACGCCGTGCAGAATCTGGTATTGCGCGCGGGCATGCAGTTCGATCCCAACTCCAAGGCGGCGGCGCCCAATACCAAGTTGGAGGAGCTGTCCTTCTCGTCGCCGGGCGGGGGACGCTTCTCGACCAAGCTGGATCTGTTGGTCCCCAAGCTCAATATGCAGGTTCGCTTCGACCATTTCACGGTGGACAGCTATCTGCCCGCCGGGCTGCGCAAGCTGGCCGCCGGAAAGCTGCAGGGCCAGCTGTCAGCGACGGCGGAATTCGATGAAACGATGTCGGCGGTCAAGCGGGGAACATTGAGAGGCTTGGACCTTTCTTTCCAGCGGACGGGCAAGAAGATGTCATTGCCCGGCTCGTTGCGGTTGAGCGGCCAGGCCAGCGCCTCACCTGCCGAGGTCAGCACATCGGGCCTTCACATCGAAGTGCCAGGCGCCAGCGTGGATGTTAAGGGCAAGATCGAATTTGCCAAGCGTCTCCTGGCCCTGGGGTTGCGCGTGGGCACCACGAATCTGCCGCGCCTGCTGGGCTCGCTCGGCCTGCCGTCCTTGGCGCAGGAGGCGTCAGTGGCGGTGGACGTGACCGGCACCATGGAGCAGCCGCGCGCCAGTGGCCAGATCGAGGTCAAGGGTATCGGCGGCACGAATGGGATTCCTTCGGTGCCGTCGTTGGAGACGAAGTTCCATCTGCAGGACGGTTCGCTGCAGGTGGATTCCCTGGCGGCAGAAGTGGCCGGCGGCACTCTGGCGGGCAGTGGAACGCTCAAGCTGTTCGAAAAGACCGTGCAGCACATGCTGCGTTCGCCCGGCCTGGAGTTTCGACTGGAAGGAAAGCAGATCGCTTTGCAGTCGCTGATCACGGGTGGTCTAGTGTCCGGCAACATTTCCTTCGCAGTGACGGCATCCGGTCCGCTCCGCCGACCGAAAATCCGTTTCACGATGCCGGCCGGGCTGACCGCACATGTCTTGGGGCAAAGTTGGCAGATTGCCGGCGTTGACCTGGAGGTGGACCCGGAGGGTGTGGCGGTGCGCCTGCTGCAGGCCAGCGGCAAGACGGGCGGCGAGATTCAGATCGAGGGCCACATGCGCTTTGTCCCCAAGGCCATGCCCATAGAGTGGCGACTGCGGATCACGGACTTGCCGGTGGCCGCGGTGCTGGCGGCTGCCCGGGTTGATGTGCCGGCGGTCGGCCTGCTGTCCGTCGATTTGCGCCTGTCGGGCAGCAGCAAGGCCCCGCTGATCGATGGCACCATCGGGCTGCACGGGATTGTCGTCATGGGCGTCGCCCTGGGGGATGCGACCCTGAACCTCGGCGCGATGGAGTCTGGCGTCAGCGTCAAGGGCACGCTCTTCAATCGGTTCACTGTCGACGCCACTGCCCAGCTCAGTTCCGCCGGTCTGCGCGCCAAGGGAAGCCTGTTCTTCACCCACTTGGTGCTGGAAGACCTGGCCCTGCAGCTTCGGGGTAACCGCGAGATCGACGAGCTGGTCGGGCAGTTGAAGGATCTTGACGCTCACGCCGTCTTGTCGGGACATGTCGGCGTCGAGATTCAGCCGGGAATACCGCTTGCCATCCAGACCACGCTGACCGAGCTCGCGGCCTCCATCAGCCAAGAAATCACCGAGCCCGGCGGTCAGGTTTCGACCCGGCGAATCGGCCTGCAGAACGACGGTGACCTGCGCGCGATGGTGGCGGGCGACCACATCGTGCTTGAGCAGGCGCGCTTCATCACTGACGCTGGTCGCTTCAGCGTGACGGGCGAACTGCAGGGTGAATCGCTACGCGCGGCGCTGTCGGGCCAACTCGATCTGGAGCTGCTGCAACCGCTCCTGCGCAAGAGGATCGAGAAGCTTGGGGGCGCCGTGAGTCTGGAGGTGAAGGTCTCTGGAACCACGAAGCAGCCGCTGGTAGACGGCACCCTTGCCATCTCCCGCCCAGTGACCGCCGTGCCCGCGGGCTTCCATTCCCCGATAGCGGTGCCTTCGGGCGTGCTCCACCTGCAATCGGATGCGGTGGATCTCAAGGACCTGACGGTATCGGTGGCCGGGGCCACCCTCCGTCTGAGTGGCCGTGCCGGCCTGGGCGCCAACTTCGTGCCCACCACCCTGGCCTTGCAGGCCAATGGTGAGGTGAGTGCCTCGCTGCTGGAGTCGCTGGCGCCCGACGCCGTGTCAGACGTCTCGGGCAGTGCGCGCATCGACGCCAAGGTGTCAGGGACGTTGGCCGAGCCCAACCTGTCGGCGCGCATCGATCTGGGCGAGATCCAGATGCGCTTGCGCGGCATCAGCAGCCGGGTGGCAGTCGAGAGCGGCACGGTCGAGTTGTCGAGCCACGAGTTGCTTCTGCGCGAGGTCAAGGTGCGGGTCAACGACGACGGTCGATTGCTGATCGGCGCCGCCGGGGTGCGCCCCGGGCGTGTGCGCATTGTCAGCCTGCGCCCGAAGTTGATACTGGGCAAAGTGGACCTGCCGCTTCGGGGCGAGCGCCTGGTCTATCGGTCGCCGGGCGTTGAGATCGATGATCTTTCCTTCACCCTGGAGCTGAGCGGTGATTTGCAGGATTCACTCAGCCTGGGCGGCGACGTGCGTCTGGTCTCCGGGAGATACTCTCAGGATTTCAATGTGCGCAACCTGATGCTCACCCCGCGCATCAACGAGTCCGAATCACGCCCCTTCTGGGAGGGCATGCCTCTGCTTGAGAATCTGGAACTTGGTCTACGCGTGCGCACCCTGGGCGACGGCTTCATGGTGCAGAACAACCTGGCGCCGGAAATCTACCTGCAGGTCGACCTTCTCGTCGGCGGAACCCTGTCTGCACCCACCCTGGCCGGGGATGTTCGGCCTACTGACGGGCGGTTTCACATCCTCGGTTTACGCGGCGATTTCGAACTGACGCCGAACGTGAACCACATCACCTTCGTTCCCACTAAGTCGCTGGCTGCGGGCGATACCCCCGAGCTCAACCTGGAGGCCACCAATCTACTGACCGACGCTTTCGGAAACGAGCACACGGTGCAGATGCGCATCACGGGCCCCATCAACCAAGCGGCCATCGATCTGTCGACCGCGCAGGGCCTCGACCGCAACCAGACGCTGATGTTGCTTCTCTCCGGACGGACTACCGAGGACATCAGCACGGGAGGGCGCGCGATTGGCATCAACGCGCAGAGCGGAATCGACATGATGGGCCAAGCCTCGCGCGATGCCGTAGCGAACCTGGTCGAGCCCTATATCGACGATACCCTGCAAACCCTGACCGGCCACAAACTGAATCTGCGTCCCACCGTGGGCGCGGACGGGTTTGAGGTGAAGGTACTGGCGCGCGCGAGTCGCGAGTTGTCCCTGGAGCTGTCCTATCTGCGGGGTTTTCAGACTCAGGTGCGCTACCGGGCCCAAGCCGACGCCTGGCTCCGCGACTACCTCACCTTCCGGCTCATCGGCGAGCAGCTCACTTACTCGCCCCAGCAGGGCATTACCGACCAAGTGAGTGCTTTGAAACTGGAGCTGACCGTCGACTACCCGATTCGGTTCATAAGCCTGCCATGACCGGAATCTGTCAATCCACTCGCTGAGATCGTGTTGAAGCCCTTGTTGCGAAAGACTACCCACGCCGCGTTTGCCGGGGTTCTGCTGGCCACGAGCTTCGCCGCCGTGGCACGAGCGCAAAGGGATGTGCTCCCACCGCCTGACCGAGCCACGGCCCAGAGTCCAGGCATTGTCTCGGTCGCGATAGAGGGCTCAACCGATCCGGCCGGTCGCATCGAAAGTCTGGTGGCCACCATCGCTCCGCTGCACGGACCCTTCGTCGAGTCAGGCGAAGCCGATCGGGTNNAGGCCCATGTGGCGGTCCAGACGGACGCGGGTGGAACTCACCTCCAGATTCGTTTGCGGCCTTTCGATCGAGTCCGCCAGATCTTCGTTTCGGGCAACCAGCCCATCATCCGTCCGGGCGTGCGCCAGGAAGAAATCCTTCGGCAGCTTAGCCTTCGCAACGGACAAGCCCTGCCCCCGCCGGGAGAACGGCGGGACGCCTTCCTCGACGCCGAAGCGAGCCGCGTGCGCGACTATCTGCATGCCCAGGGGTTTCAGGACGCAGACGTGCATATTGTGGCCCACAGCACGAACACGGTCCCAGCCAGGGTCAATCTGGACGTGCGGGTGAAGCCAGGGCCGGGCTATCCCTTGGGCAAGATAGTCGTCACCGGGAACCGCGCCATCCCCGCCGATGCGATTGCGGACAGTTTTCGCCACCTGGACTGGCACTTCTGGCGCTGGCTGTGGCTGCGCTACGAACCATTCCGCCGGAATATCTTGCGCATCGACGAAACCGCTCTCGGCGTGCGCTATGCCAAGCTCGGCTATCCCGGCGCACGCGTCACGGATGACTTTGACCCGATCTCGAGCGTGGATCACAGTGAAAAGAAGGTGCACCTGGGCATCCAGGTCAAAGAGCGCCGGCGCATCGAATTGGCATTCGAGGGCAATCGCTCCCGTTCTGCCGGTGCCCTGGCGGACGACGTTTCCGCCCAGTCGCGTGGCGTGTACGACGATGTCGAGGCGGCGGTCGCCGCAGAAAACCTCGAAAAATCGTACCGCGAGCGGGGGCACATGCTGGTCAAGATTACCTGGCGGCGCGAGCGCATCGACGAGGAGGCTGACCGCGTAGTCTTCACCATCGACGAGGGCCCGGTCCTGAAAGTGCGCGAGGTGGCGTTCGTGGGCAACCACAAGGTGTCGTCTTCCATCTTGGCGGAGGAGATTCGAACCAAGGAGTTTCCGTTTCTCGGCGCCATCGGCTTTGGCCAAGGCGGCTTCGCCACACCGCGCCAGATCGAGCTCGACGTGCAAAGCCTAGTCGACTACTACGAGAGTATCGGTCGCCCGGGAACCAAGGTGCGTGCTGAAATTGCGCCCGCCCCGGGTCAGTGGCGGCCGGCGCCCAGGGGCCCCAAGGCTGCCATCCTGCGGGAGGACGAACCGGTTTGGCGAGAGTCGAGCGCGCTCCACCTGCGCTTCCTGATAGAGGAAGCC
>PMCR01000304.1:0-24950 GCA_003155465.1 Myxococcales bacterium
CCGCTTAACGCCTATGGGGGCTGGGGGTGAGGTTGACTATTTCCGTGGTCCACGCTGCTGCTCCTGACTCGCTCTTCCTGCCCGTATCCCTCACCCCTGCTAGCACTTTTCAGACACGCTCTTACTGGCCGAAGAACGTGCGCGCAAACGGCGTGAGCTACTCGCCGCCACCGAGAGGGATCTCGAAATCGTCGCGAAGGCCGTGGTTCGGACCAAGCGCCCATTGCGCGGCAAAGATCAGATCGGGTTGCGCGTGGGCAAGGTCCTGGGCCACTACAAGATGGCCAAGCATTTCAAGCTGACCATCACCGACGACAGTTTTCGCCATGAGCGCGACGAGAACGCCATCGCGAGCGAGGCAGCGCTCGACGGGACCTATGTCGTTCGCACAACCGTCAGCGCTGAACGTCTGGCCTGTGAAGAGGTGGTCCGGTCGTACAAGCGCCTAGCCGCCGTCGAGCGCGCCTTCCGCAGCCTCAAGACCATGGACCTTCACATTCGCCCCATCTATCACCACAAGGCCGACCGCGTGCGTGCCCACGTCCTCTTGTGCTTGCCTAGCTGCTACGTCGAGTGGCACATGCGTCGCGCATTGGCGCCGCTTCTTTTCGACGATGAAGACAAGCCCTCAGGTGAGGCTTTGCGCTCGTCGGTCGTTGCTCCCGCAGAGCGCCCTGCCGCTGCCATACAGAAGGCGAACACCAAGCGAACTGCCGAGGGTGGTTCAGTCCACAGCTTCGCCACCATGATTCGAGATCTAGCTACGCTCGTGAAGAACCGAGTGCAGCCTCGAACCGACGGCGCCGACGCCTTTGACATCATCACCAAGCCAACCCCCACCCAGAAGAAGGCGCTCGACCTCTTGAACGTGCGCCTGTAGCCAGAAACGAGTGGCTGAATCTCCTCGTCTGCGAGGAAATTCAGCCACTCACGCCTAATCGGCGGGGGAACTTCGGACTAGTCTGACCAGATTGGAGCGCGACGTGGCAAAGGAATGGCAGTTGCAAGAAGCGAAGGCCCGCCTGAGCGAGGTCATCGACGAGAGCATCCAGCGGGGACCGCAGACCGTGACCCGGCACGGGCGGCCTGTGGCCCTGGTGCTGGGAGCTGACGACTTCCGGCGTCTGTCGCGAAGCGGGCTAGATTTCAAGGCCTTCCTGCGCGCGGCACCGATTCGCGGGTTGAACTTGATGCGCAGCCGCGAGCGTGGGCGGCGCGTGGGGCTGTGAGCTTCCTCATTGACACTTGCGCCCTGGCCGAGCTGGTCAAGCTGCGGCCCCATGCCGGCGTTCTCGCTTGGTTCGAGGCGCAGAACGCCGAGACACTCCACCTCAGCGCACTCACGGTCGGCGAGATCGAGAAGGGCGTCGCGCTTATTCCCGCAGGCCGCCGACGGACCGCGCTGCGCACGTGGCCGGGAACTCCAGCTTCGACCTACTCCTCGCGTGTCCTGCAGGTTGACGTTGTCGTGGCCGCCGCCTGGGGTCGCCTGTGCGCAGCGGCCGAGCAGAACGGGCGCCGTCTGTCCGTGGTCGATGGCCTGACTGCCGCCACCGCCATCCACCATGGGCTGACCGTGGTCACCCGCAACACCAAGGACTTCGCGCCCACGGGGGCGCCGCTGCTCGACCCCTGGCGGACGTGGGGCCGGTCACCGCGTGCAGGTCGCTCCGCAGCTCTGTCATCGCAGCGAGCCGTCAGACCTGCCCGAATCGCGCGGTGAGGCGGCCCTATCACCTGCCGCGGGGCACGGCGAGCCTGCAGTTCGGCTTCGACCTCGGCGAAGACGCGTTCGGCAGGTATCAATTCAGCGCGGCCGGTTTCGACATCGCACAGTCGACGCTGGACTTCCTCCTCCCACGCCGGGCTCAATTGGCCGTACGCGCTGTTCTCCAGGCTATCGAGGATCTCGCTGGCGATCGCGGCCCGCTCCGTCGGGTCAAGCTTGAGAGAGGCTTCCAGGATCTCCCGTGGCTGCGTCATGCATCTAGTCTAGCGTGCGATCGGCGATCCGTAGGGGCTTTTCTGATTTGCGCCCCCTACTCCGAACGTTCTGGCGAGTAACGCTGTCCACCTGGACAGGGGTGGACACCCCTGGGCCTCTGTCGAAACGGGATCGCGGCCGCGGCAGCGATGTCGCTGGTTGCCTTTGAAGCCTTCAAGATGGCGGAGTTGCCTGACGATCTGGTCATGCGGCCGCGCGGCTGGACTGCGGCACGGGATCAGGCGAAGATCAGGCACGGACTGTGCAGAAGGACGGTCGTGAAATGGCGCACCCACTGAAGAAGATCATTTTGTCGCTGGCGATGCTTGCGATCCCGGCGGAGCCCATCGCGGCCCGCGCGGATTCTACGGCCAACGCTCGGGTCGAGGCGAAGAAGCACTTCGACCGGGCGATGGAACTGAACGAGGACGGGCAGGTGGCCGAGGCGGTGATCGAGCTCAAGCGCTGCTACGAGTTGTCGCCCCATCACACGGTCCTCTACAATCTTGGCCAGGCATACATCACGCTCGCCAAGCCCGTGGAAGCGGTGGCTGCTTTGCAGCGCTACCTGGACGAGGGCGGTACGGCGATCAAGCCGGCCCGGCGCGCGGAGGTGGAGCAGGAGATCGCGCGCCAGAAGACGCGCATCGCGACCCTGGAAATCCGGGGCCTGCCCGATGGCGCCGTAGTGACCATCGACGGCGAGGAGGCAGGCAAGGCTCCCCTGGCAGCTCCGGTGCGCGTGGGCGTGGGTACGCACGTGGTGGCGGTCACGGCTGCCCGGTACGAGCCAGGCGAAGCGAAGATCGAGGTTGCGGGTGAGGACCGCAAAGTCGTGGACTTGAAGTTGGTGCCACGGCCCGGGCAACCGGCCGCGGCCGCTGGGGCGATAGCGGGCCTCGGCACGCCTCGACCGGCGGCGGCACCGGCACCGACTCCGCCGCCGACACCGGTAGCGGCACCGACTCCGGCGCCGGTTCCGGCCACGGCTGCGGTTCCAGCTCCGGCTTCGGCACCGGTTCCGGCGCCGGAGCAGCCGGCCCCGGGAATGAGCCTCGCGCCAGTGCAGGGCGAGGTCGCCACGTCGGCCGAGGGCGCAAGATGGAGCGCCCTCCGGATCGCCGGAATCGTGACCGCCAGCGTGGGCGTGGTCGGGCTGGTGACCGGCGGAATTCTGTGGGCGGCGGCAACCAGCAAGAACGACGATGCCGTGAGCCAGTGGAAGACCGGAGACCTCCGGGCGCGCAGTACCCGGAGCGACGCCGAGAGCCTGGCCACGGGCGCAAACGTGTGTCTGATTGCCGGCGGCGTGCTGGCGGGGGTTGGGGCCATCACGACTTTGCTCACCTTCGTTGACGACGGCCCGTCCAAAAGCGTGGCGCTGGCACCCGCCCTGAGCCCGAGCTTCGCAGGCCTGACAATGAGGGGAACCTGGTGATGCGCCTGCCTGGCATCGCAATTTTGGCGTCTATGACCGTCACCGCCTGCAGCCTGCCTGCCTTTCCACCGGGCGGTGCGGGCGGAACCCGCAGCACGGGTGGGACAACCGTGGGCAGCGGCGGAGCAACTGGAGGAACCGGCGGCAGAACTGCAGGCAGCGGCGGGACAACCGCTGGAACCGGCGGTTCCACTAGCACAGCAGGCGCAACCGCAACGTACATGAACAGCCTCACCTTTGGCACCGGAGTCGGCGGAACCGATTTCGATCTGATCAACCCGGGCACGACCTTCTCGGTCGCTGCAGAAGGCACAACGGGGGCGATCTATTTCAAACTGGAAAGCGCAGCAGACATGGCCGGCCGCACGGTCCGCCTCTACATCAACGCTGGCACCTATGACACCCACGATTATCCAAATCCCCAATCCTACGGTCACATCCTGTTGTCATCATTCCGTATCACCGACACCGGATCGTTCACGGTGAAAGGCTACCTGGTCGAACAGGTTGGGCCTGACATCGGCAAGGAAACCTTCGTGGCCGGGGCCAACATCACGATGCAGCCATAGTGCAGCCTGTGAGGTGACGAATTCTGAGCGGCGTGCGCTGGCGACCTACTCCAAGTCCGCGCCTGTCTCACTTGCGCCCAGATCCCCGGCGTCCCCTTCCAAGCCCAGATCCCCTTCCGCGTCCAGGTCCCCTTCCACGTCCAGGTTCAACCCCACGTCCAGGTTCAACGCCACATCCAGGTTCAACCCCAGGTCCAGGTTTAACCCCACGTCCGGGTTCGACACCGCGTCCAGGTTCACACCCGTGTCCAGGTTTGCACCCAGGTCGACACCCCGGTCCACCTTCGTGTCCAGCCCTACGCTTCCGCCATCACCAAACACCAGCGGGCTATCGGACGGAGCAGCCCCGGCGTCGCCCGCGATCGAAGCGTCCCTGGCGTCGTCAGGGAAATCAGCCCCAACTGTGATATCCACCGAAGCGTCGGGCAGGTCTACCGGCTGATCCAGCGGTACATCGGCAATTCTCGCGTCCGTCACCGCGTCCGCAAGGCGATTGTCCAGATCTGGCAAGGCGCGATCGGCAAACCGAGTGTCCACACTGACCGCGTCTCTTGGTAGCGCGGAGTCGGGACTCGCGTTCGAGGGCCTCTCTTTCGCGGCGTCTATCCTCAGGTAGGCCGGATTGGATTCTCGGCATCCTGCCCCCGTCATCCCGATGAACAGCGCGAGCATAGCCCAAGGACTGCGTTTTCGTAGCAAGCCAGACCTCCGTCGGCAGGGTTTGGAGCATCTTACCAGCAATGGTGCTCTGCGGGCCGGTTCCTTGTACAATGCCCCTCTGATGCTGTCCTTGGCGCGTCTTTGCACCCTCTTCTGCCTTTGCACGGTGCTTGCGCACGCCGCACGTGCCCAGCCGGAAGCGAGCGGGACGCAAACGGTGGCTGTGGTCCGTTTGGAGTTCGAGGGAAAGATCCCCAAGGTGCTTCAACAGCTCTTCGCTCGGCGCCTGGTCGAAGGCCTGTCTGCCGTCCATTTCGAGGTGCTGTCGGAGGACGACGTCCAGAACAAACTGGTTGGCCCCTCGCTGGCTTTGGCGAGCTGTCGGGATGCCTCTTGTTTTCCGGCCATGGCCTCCGCGCTGTCGGCGAGCTACCTCATCGGTGCCAAGGTCAGCGAAAGCAACAAGACCTACGTGGTCACCATGGATATCATCAACGGGCGGACCGGCGCCGTGTTGGCCAGCAACCACGAACGTTGCGAAACCTGCGGGGTCGAAGAAGCGGGCGAGAAGATGGGGTTGGCGGCCTCGGCACTGCGCGACAGACTAGAGACATTGGCGCGAGCACCCGCCCGCTTCATCGTCAGATCGCGTCCCGCCTCCGCCACGGTGGAGATAGACGGCAAGACCGTCGGCGTCACGCCACTCGATGTGGAACTGGCAGGCGGCGTGCACCACCTACGCTTGCTCATGCGCGCCTACGACACCCTGGAGAGGACCCTCACGGTGGTGAGTGGAGTGGACGAGGGCATCGATCTGGATCTGGTGGCAATTCCTTCGCACTTCCCCCATCGCACCGCGGGTATTGCGACCCTGGTCAGTGGGGCGGTCTTGCTGGCAGCAGGCATCATCACGCTGGCTTTCGACCACAGCGAGATCGGATGCCGTGCCAGGGAAAAAGACCCCTACGGCCACTGTCCCTGGGTTCGTTCCACCAAGTGGTGGGGCGCGGCCATGGTGGGCACCGGCGCGGTAGCAGCCACCCTGGGCGGGGTTTTCCTCTACCTCGCACCACGCTCGGGCACTACCATGTTGGGCGCGGGCCTAAGCCGCACGTTCTAACTACTTCCCCAGTTTCGCCTGCGCGCGCAGGATACGGGCGTTGACCCCCTCATCCTGGGGCGCCAGGGTGTGGGCGCGCTGATAGGATGCCAGGGCTCTGTCGTAGCGTAGCAGCTTGAAGTAGGCGTCACCCAAGATGACGTGGTAGCGGGGTGCCTTGGGACGGATGGCGACCGCCCGGCGGGCGTAGTCCAACGCATCCGTGTAGCGGGCGCGTTCAAAGGCCACCTCGGCCAGTCCGGCGACCGCATCCGGATTCGCGGGGTCAGCGCGAACTGCGCGGTCGAATGCGTCCTGGGCGCTATCCAGATTGCCCTGCGCAAGGGCCTCCCTTCCTTCGTTGGCGGTGCGCGAGGCCCGAACCCGATCGCGTGGGGACTCCTCAGGTATCTCTGCGCCGGCGCCCTTGCGCGCGGGCTTGGCCAAGTCAGGAGTGTTTTCAACGGACGGTTCGGGTTCTGTGGGAAGTGCGTTCTTCGCCCTCTCCTGCGCCACAACATCCTTGGGATCAAGCTCGGCAACGACTTGATAGTAGGACCTGGCGTCGGCGCGTTTGCCGCTGTCCCATTGTTCCTGCGCACGTTTGCGAAAATCATCCGACAAGCGGGCAACCTGGGTTCCTTGCTTGTCTACCTCCAGCAGCTTCGCCAGATTGGTCCGTGCCGTGGTGTAGTGGCCGCTGACCATCGCGGCGAACAGGTTCGCGGCAGCACTGCGAGCCAGGTCTTCATTGGACGGCTTCAGTGCGGCGCCCGAGCTCTCTGCCTTTTCTCCCACTCGGCGGGAATCAGCAGCTTGCGCTGCCCGCGCGCGCAACTCCGTGTCGCCGGGAAGAAAGCGCAGGGCTTCGCGAAAACGCAGCCCTGCCAGGTCGGAGAGACCCGCTTCTAGGAGGGCATTGCCCAGGCTGCGGAACTGATTGCCATAGATGCGGCGCAAGGAAGCGGCGCCTCCAGAGGTCGTGCCCAGCCCAAGCGCCTCCTTCTCCGCCAATTCGATGTTGCGCAGGGCGGATTCTTCGATGGGCTGGAAGTAGCGTTCGGCCTCAGCCGCAGCGGCGGCCTTGCGCAGAAATGGCGCCACGGTCTCAGCCTCGTCGGTCTTGGTGATCTCCACGAAGACCGGCGTGTACGCGACGATCTCTTTGGGCCGCCGCAGACCAAAGAAGAAGGCCGCGCCCAATCCCAGAATGGCCACCAGGGCAAACCCCAGGGCCAAACGGCGCAGGCGGCGCGAGCGCGGAGACGGCATCTTGTCGGCCAGTTTCCTCTGCCAGTCTTCGTCTACGTCGGGCAGTTCCAGGTCGTCCCACTCTGTCTGCACATGCGCCGCGATCTGCGCATCGCAGAGCATGGCCTCGACCACTGCCATGCTCTGGGGTCGCCCCGCTGGATTCTTCTCCAACATCTGCAGCACCAGCGTCTCCAGCTCCCCTGGAATCTTTGCCTCGGGCGCGCGCTGTCGGAGGGACTGGGGCTTTTCCGTGATGTGACGGGCAACGGTGGTCATCACATCCTTGTCCCAGAATGGGCAGACGCCGGTGAGCATCTCGTAGGCCATGGCCCCGAGCGAATAGATGTCGCTCCGGTGGTCGTAGCCCTTGCCACGGATGCGCTCGGGGGCCAGGTAGTCAGGCGTACCGACCAACTTCTCCTCGGCGGCTCTGCCCTCGGGTGGAGGCTCGGCACTGACCAGGCCGGCGATGCCGAAATCCACAACTTTGACCAGGTCGCGCCGGCGACCTTTTGCGGCCAGCATGATATTGTCAGGCTTCACGTCCAGGTGAACGATGCCCTTGCCGTGGGCCGCCCCCAGTGCTTTGCACACCTGGCGCAAGATCGCGATGCTCCGCTCGATCCCGAGCTGCTTGTGCTCGTCCAGCTCGCCGCGCAGGCTCGGCCCATCGATATACTCCATCACGAAGAAGACCTGGCCGTCCGGCAACTCACCAAAGTCCGTCACATCACAGATGTTGGGATTGCCGATCTTCGAGGCCGCGCGAGCTTCTTGGCGGAAACGTTCGATAGCCTCGGGGTCGCGCGCGCTGGCTGCGTGCAACGTCTTGAGCGCGACGCGCTTTTCGAGATCCACGTGCTCAGCCTGATAGACCGCGCCCATGGCGCCCGTGCCCACGCGCGTCACAATGCGATAGCGCGTGCCGGGGATGATCTCGCCCGGCGGCAGCATGGGTTGCATGCTGCCGGTGGCGTGGCGGCTGCGTTGGGTGGACGTTCGTTTCACGTTGTGTCCCAGTCTTCAAAGCGCCGGGCATAGACACCGGCAGCCAGTGTCTATGTTATCACGCCAGGGCACAAACCAGCGGGAAGCCGGCGGGAGCCCAGGTTTCACGGATCCTCTGGCACCGTACCTCCGCGCGGCACCGACCTTCCGCGTGCTTGCGAGGAGGCCGCAATGGCGTGCGAAAACTAGGCAGGGCTATTGCGCGCAGCTCGGCTACAATTGCTCGTCCGTAGCCAACAGGAGTAAAGCCACGATGATGTGCGTACGAACTGCGTTCTTCTGTCTCATCTCGTTCGGTGTCCTCGCCAGCACCGGATGCGGCAGCAGCAATTCTGAATTCAAGGACAGCCTGACCTTTGGCACCGGACTCGGCGGAACCGGTTTCGATCTGATCAACCCGGGCACGACCTTCTCGGTCGCTGCAGAAGGCACAACGGGGGCGATCTATTTCAAACTGGAAAGCGCAGCAGACATGGCCGGCCGCGCGGTCCGCCTCTACATCAACGCTGGCACCTATGACACCCACGATTATCCAAGTCCCCAATCCTACGGTCACATCCTGTTGTCATCATTCCGTATCACCGACACCGGACCGTTCACGGTGAAAGGCTACTTGGTCGAGCAGGTTGGGCCTGACATCGGCAAGGAAACCTTCATCGCCGGGGCCAACCTCACCATGCAGCCATAGCGCAGCCTGTGCGACACCGATCATGATCCGTGGGTAGCGAGCGGGGATTCGATGCGATAGGAATGTCCTTCATATGAGCCTCTTGGCCTACGTCGAAACCTATGGGTGCCAGATGAACCTGGCTGACACCGAGATGGTGCTCGGCCTGCTGCAAGGGGCGGGCTACGAGCGGACCCCTGATCCCGCCGCAGCCGATGTGATTCTGATCAACACCTGCGCCGTGCGCGAAAAGGCGGTTGAGCGGGTGTGGGGCCGCGCCAGCACGCTGGCCACCTACAAGGCCCAGCGACCGCATGTGGTGCTGGGCATCACCGGCTGCATGGCAGAGCACCTGCGCGGGCAGGTGCGTGCCCGCGCTCCTTTTGTAGACTTGGTCGTGGGGCCGGACGGCTACCGCCGTCTTCTGGCGCACATCGAAGAGGCGCGCGCCGGCGCCAAGGTCGATGACACGACCCTCGACCCGCACGAAACCTACCAAGGCCTGGACCCCGCCCGCGACGCCGCAGGCACGGTCGTCGGCCACATTGCTGTCCAGCGTGGATGCGATCGCTTCTGTTCTTTCTGCGTAGTGCCGTATACGCGCGGGCGTGAGCGCGCCACGGCACCTGACGAAGTGCTGCGACAGGCGCGCGGCTTGGTCGCTGCGGGCGGAAAGGAAGTTCGGCTGCTCGGGCAGACGGTGACCTCCTATCAGCACAGAGACGTCGGCTTCGCGGATCTCCTGCGGGCGTTGGCCGGTATCGACGGCCTCGAGCGGATTCGCTTCATGTCGCCCTATCCGCTGGGG
The DNA here is from genome assembly GCA_003155465.1 of Myxococcales bacterium. Next base: position 9,488 of record PMCR01000304.1, read on the forward strand.
TTTTCCGCGGACGTGATCGCGGCCATGGCCGGGTCGGCCAAGATCTGCAGACACGTGCACCTTCCCTTGCAGTCGGGCTCCGACACGGTACTGGCGCGCATGCGACGGGGCTACGACTTTGCTCAGTACCGCGACCTGGTGCGAGCCTTGCGCGCCGCTTTGCCTGGGGTGGCCATCACCACCGACATCCTGGTCGGTTTCTGCGGCGAGAGCGAGGAGGAGTTCTCCGACATTTTGCGCGCCCTGCGGGAACTTCGCTTCGACAACGCCTTCACCTTCGCCTATTCCGAACGCCCGGACACCTTGGCCGCCCGGACCATGACCGACGATATTCCGGCCGACCTCAAGCAGCGGCGATTGGCCCAGGTGATCGATCTGCAAAGGAAGATCACGGGCGAGATCCACGCGGCCCAGGTCGGACGATACCAGCGGGTTCTGCTGGAGGCGCCCTCGCGCCGCTGCCCCGATGAGTTTCTCGGCCGCACCGATACCTTCCGCTCGGTGATCGTGCCGGCGGGACCAACCGCCACGCTGGGCGCGCTGGTCGACGTGAGAATCGAGCGCGCCAATCCGGCGACTCTCATTGGGAGCGTTCCGACATGAGCCAGGCGCGTGTTGCGGTCAGCTTCGTTTGCGCGGGCAACATCTGCCGTTCCCCCACTGCCGAGGCGGTCATGCGCCACCTGGTACAGGAGGCGGGCCTCGACAGCGCGATCGAAATCGACAGCGCAGGCACCGGAGCCTGGCACGTGGGCGAAGCGCGCGACGGGCGCAGCCAGGCCGTGGGACAGCGGCGGGGCATGCCCCTCTCGGGCCGGGCGCGCCAGTTCCGGCGTTCGGACTTCGCACGCTTCGACTATGTGCTGGCGATCGACCGCGAGAATCTCGCCGACCTGATCCGGCTGGCCCCCGACGCCGAGGCGCACGCCAAGGTGCACCTGCTGCGGAGCTTCGATCCGGCCTCGCCGCCCCATTCCGAGGTGCCGGATCCCTACTATGGCAACATCGACGGCTTCGACGACGTGTTCGACATATGCGAGGCGGCCTGCCGGGGCCTGCTCGAACACTTGCGTAGGACGCACGGGTTTTCGTGATGTCCGGACGGAGACTGGAGGAGGCAGTGGCGCGCGCCATGGGCAGCGCGGTGCGGTCGTCGCAGCCGGTGTCCGGCGGTGACATCAACAGCGCCCACGAGATGAAGCTGGCGGATGGGCGGGTGGTGTTCGTCAAGAGCAACTTCGTCGCGGATCCGGCCATGTTCGCGGCCGAGTCGCGCGGCCTGGCCTGGCTGGCACAGGCCCATGCGCTGCGCGTTCCCGAGGTCCTGGCGGTGGGTGAGACATTTCTCGTGCTCGAATCAATTTCGCCGGCGCGACGCCGGCCCGATTTCGACGAACGGCTGGGCCGCGATCTGGCAGCCCTGCACCGCTTTGGGGCGCCCGGCTTCGGCCTCGATCGCGACAACTTCATCGGACGCCTGCCCCAGCCCAACGCGCCCGCCCCGCGCTGGCCGGACTTCTACCGCGCCCGCAGACTGGAACCCCAGCTTCGACAGGCGCGCAACGCCGGTCTGTGCAGTGCGGCTATGGCCCGCGGCTTCGACCGACTCTTCGCCGTGCTCGACGAACGGGTGGGTCCGGCCGAGCCCCCGGCCCGCCTGCACGGCGATCTATGGGGTGGCAATGTGATCGGGGACGAAACCGGCACGGCCTGCCTCATCGATCCAGCCGTGTACGGCGGCCACCGCGAGGTCGACCTGGCCATGATGCGCCTCTTCGGTGGCTTCGGACATCACGTATTCGGCGCCTATGAAGAGGCTTGGCCGCTTGCTCCCGGCTACGAAGAACGCGTGCCTCTCTATCAACTCTACTTCCTCATGGTTCACGTCAACCTGTTCGGCGGGCCGTATGTCGCGCAGGCTGAACAGACCCTGCGCGCGATAGCGTAGCGCCGCCTCTCGCATCCATCGAAAGCCCAATGCGCCCTGCCCCACGCCCCGCATTCCTCCTGGTTCAGGCCAACCCGCGCCCACCACTTCAGCGCCATGTCATCCAAGCCGAAACGCGGTAAGAAGAAACTGCGTCGCCACGGCCGTGTAGTCCGCGACGGCTTGGCCATGGCGATTCGCCAACATCAAGAAGGCCACATTGAAGAGGCCGCGAGACGGTATCGCGCGCTGCTGGCCGCCTCTCCCTACCAGGTCGACGCCCTGCACTTTCTTGGTGTGGCCGAACATCAGTTGGGTCGTTCCGAGAAGGCCCTGCAACTGTTGGGACAAGCGCTTGCCCTGATGCCCGACCACGCCGATGCCCTCAACAACCGGGGCAACGTGCTCAAGCAGCTTCATCGCCTTGACGAGGCAGAAGCGGACTACCGACGCGCGCTGGACTTGCGCCCCCGGGATGCCAACGCACTCAACAATCTGGGAACCATCCGGCGCGAACGAGGAGATCTGGAAGCCGCGGTCGCCACGTTTCGTGAGGTGATAGGGCTGAAACCGGATCATGCGGCAGCGTGGCAGAATCTGGGAAATTCGCTGAGCGGCCTTCACCGCGTGGAAGAAGCCCTGGACGCCCATCGCGAGGCCATGCGTCTCGCACCGCAATCGGCAGATTCGTACCGCCACTTGGGTGCGGTGTTGTACACCATCGGCCGCATTGAAGAAGCTGCCGAGGTCTATCGCCAATGGCTCGACCTGTTTCCCAACGACCCTCGCGCCCGCCATCTCTTCGCGGCTTGCTCAGGAAAGGGTGCACCTCGACGGGCTTCGGACGAGTACGTTCGCGTCGAGTTCGACGGCTATGCTCACATGTTCGACGCCTCCCTGGCTCGCCTGGACTACCGCGCACCCACACTCGTCGCGGACGCGGTGGCCCAGATGTTTGGCGCTCCGCAGGCGCAACTCGCCGTGCTGGATGCCGGCTGTGGCACCGGGTTGTGCGGGCCGCTCTTGCGCCCAGCCGCCAGGGTGCTGGTCGGCGTGGACCTGTCCGCGGCCATGGTCGCCTTGGCCCGCGAACGCGGTGTCTACGACACGCTGATTGTTGAGGAGTTGACCGCGTTCCTGCGTCAGCACGCCCAGACGAGTGATCTGATCGTTTCGGCTGATACTCTGGTGTACTTCGGCGATCTCGCCCATGTCACGCTGGCCGCCGCGACAGCGCTGCGCCCGGGAGGTGCCCTGATATTCACCGTCGAGCGCGCCGAGCCACTGGACGCGCCCAGTGGCTATCGCCTCAATCCCCACGGCCGCTACAGTCACACGCGCGACTATCTCTTGCAAATTCTCGGCGAAGCAGGGCTCGGCGATCCAGCCGTCCAAGAGGTCACCCTGCGCAAAGAAGCGGAAGCATGGGTTGCCGGTTGGCTGGTCAGCGCCAGAGCCGCCGGCCCCCGCGATGTGCCCGCTCGCCCTTGAGACCGCTCCGGCGAAGCAGGCTGGCAGCCCCGCCCGCGTGCTGGACGCCGACGGAAGATCGCGATCCCACCGAGACTGCAAAGGACCAACCCCACTCCGTAGTCATTGCTGGTCGCGCGGCCGATGCTGCACGAACAGCCTGATGACGCGGACGATGCCTCGCCTGTTCCAGAGCTGACAGTGGCAGGGGCCCCACCTGTGCCGGTCGTCGCCGGGGTTCCAGCCGCGCCGATGACTCCACCGGTTATGGCAGTTCCACCCGCGGCCGTGGTTCCAGCTGAACCGGGGCTCCCCCCGACGCTGCCGCCCGCGGCGCTGGTTCCGGCCGCACCTGGGTTTCCGCCAATGTCGGTGGCTCCGCCTTTCGCCGTGATTCCGCCTGAGCTAGGGTTCGTCCCCGCACCCGTCGTTCCCGTGGCCCCGGCCGAGCCAGGGTTTCCGCCCGCGGCGCTGGTTCCGCCGGTGCCCGCGCTGCCACCGGTTCTGGTGCTTCCGCCCGCGCCAGTGACTCCCCCACTTCCCGGGACCCCGCCAGCACCGCCCGCGCCGCCAACCGGCGGGCTTTGACCGTCCTGCTGAAAAACCGTCGGGGCAGGCTTGGCCCCATTCACGGTGTTGACGATTAGGTTGTCGAACAGGGCGGTCGTCTTGGCAGCCGTGCCAAGCCCGACGTTGCCTTTGGTGCACTTGCTGTCAGTCACCGCAAACACCTGCGTGCCGTCGACTGCCCCCTTTATCGATGTCCCCTGGAAGACGAGCTTCAGGTTGTGCCAGCTACCCGCGGCCAGCGTGGCCTGCCCGCTGGTGATCGCCGCCGCGGTGGGCGATGCATAGAAATTCCAGGCCCCAGTCGGACTCAGGGACATCTGGTAGGCATTTGGATTACTTCCCCAGCCGTTTCCAACCGAAGTCACGCGTCCCATGACAGAGGCCCAGCCCGAGGAAGTCTCTATCGAGACGTCCGCGCTGACTTCATAATCCGTCCAGCCCGTATTGCCCACGATGGTATACGGATTGGTTTCCGGAGCCCAGCTCTGCGCAGGCTGAGCCACCAATTGTCGCAAACACTGTCCACTTCCATCGGGACGATCGAAAAGCTCAAACGCGCCCGCAATATCGTTGTGGTAGTAGGGCCGATAGCCGACCAACTTGGGATCCCCATAGTGATCGTAGGTTTCGTAGTAGGGAAGTGGGAAAGCTGCGGCCGGCGGCGGCGCGGCCGTGCCCTTCTGCTGACCGGTGGTCGTGCTGATGGAATAGATGGAATTCGCATCGAGTGCGACGGTGAACGATCCATCGGTCGGGGTGACGTCGGGCTGCTTTTGAAACTGGGCGGTCGCATTGCTGCGCCAGACGGACAGGTTCCCGGTGGAAAGGCCGCCCGTGACCTTGAACGTGATGGTCTGGGCCGCTGTCGCCCCCGACGTCTGCGCAATGACACTGTAGTCTCCGCCAGTGGGATCCATCATGGTCACGTAGTTGCCGCCGCCCGAAAAGGTTCCCGCCGCGCCATCCAGATACTTCCAGCCGACCCTGGTGAACTGCCCCACGTGAGCATAGCCCCAAATCGCTGGATTGATCGTATAGTTGCCGCTCCATGGAGAGCTCGCAACCGCCACCGTATTGTCGTAGAATGGCTCGTTCGAGTAGAACGCGGTGATNNAACCCGTGTTCATACACGTGCTCTTCCGTGTCCCACATTGGTTTGCCGATGGCGATGACGTTCGCGGGCGGCGCCGATCCCTTCTTGCTGCCATAGGACGCCGAGGTGTGGCTGCCGAAGGCGTAGACCGCGGCCTTCAGCGTGGCGTCGTTGTTCACGTCGGTGGCCCAGTTCCAACTCGTGGCTCCCGCGTTGTCGAACGCGTGAATGCCCACGTTGGTCAGACCGTTCTTGTCGAGGGTGGTGCGGAATAGCTTCACCCAGCTCTCGTTGTTTCCCCGTTCGTTGCGGCACCCGATGTATTCGATGTCCAGGCCATGGGCGGACTTGGCGCCCATGATCCACTTGGACAGGTAGTCAGCCGTGTCCTGCGACCAGAAGTTGCCATTGCCGAGCCACGCCGGGGCNNCGGTAGTAGTTTTCGTCCGTCTTGGTGTGCATGTGGCTCAGTTCTGAGCCCTGGGTCGAGTTGGCGTCTCCGCCGATCTCGATATACACCTCTTGCATGGCCGCCCCGTAGTTGGGCTTGAAGAGGTAGTCGAGAATCTGCGTGCGCTGGGGCTCGACGTAGTCCCTGAGCAGGGGGGATGTTGCACCGCCGCCACTCACAGCGCCGATACCGTCATAGGTGCGCCCGGCGCCGGTCCCATCGATGGTGATGGTCTGGTCGGCAAGAGCGTCGGCACCACCCAGGAACCACGTTGCCAAAGCCGCCTGGAGGATGGTGTTCCTCGCACGGGAAGGGAACAGGCGGGTGCAGGGTGACTTCTTGCCGATTGGATTCAACGCAGACTGGCTAGCGGAACGGATTTCCATGGAACTTCTCCAATGACTCTTGCGAGCCGCCAGACTTCAGTGACGGCAACCGCCCAGAACAGGCCACGAGGATCCGCCCCCGGCGTTCCGCGTTGGGGCCAGCACCGAATATCGTGACCATAGGGAAGACATCGCGTGCTTGCCGCGACCGGCGAAGCCCCTTTCGGCCTATAGGAGCTGTGCGATCCCCGAACAGCTTCCGTAGTCAGTCGCCAGTTCGAAGAATGGCTCCACACATTTCTTGTCGGCGCCGCAGGACAGTTGTCGTAGGCATGAAGAATAGAGGCATGATTCTCCGGCGACGCTGCCGGGCTTGCAGGTCTTGCTCACAGAATCACAGTAGCTGGTGCTTCCGCACCCGTCTGGTGTCGAGGCGCAGCTGCCTCCCTTTGCGACCAAGGGTTGGCAGGACGGCGAACTTGTCTCCCCGGAGCAGAAGAGCCCCTCGTCCTCAAAGCAACGCGTAACCAGCGTATCGCTGGGGCCTGCTCGCCGCGAATAGCCCAGCCGTCGACTATGGGGATGTTTCTGCATGGTGCACCTACCCTCGTTGGATACGCAGCGTACCATATTGCACATCCACGGATTCGCCAACCGATGGGCCATGCCCGGCCATACCTCACCCGCCCTCACGTCGGCATCCAATCGGTCGCTGAACCGGCTACGGATTTTCGCGAGGCGGTACTAGAGTCACTCCTATGACCCAAACTCGCTTGCCAACCCTGCTGGTTCTTGTGGCCGCTTGCGCCCATCCGATTCCGGCACCGATTCCGGCAGCGACACCGGCACCGGCAGCGACGGCGGCACCGGCACCGGCCAAGTCCTTCGCGCCGGTCCCAGCGGCCAATCCTTTGCTCGCCGAGATCGCCACGGCGGAACGGGCAGCGGCTGACCATCCCGACGACGCGGAGACCTGGGGCCGACTGGCCTCAGCGCTGAGGCGGGCGAACCGTCTTCAGGAGGCGGCCCGCGCGGCCTGGCGCACCGTTGAGTTGGCTCCCTCTGCGGAATCTTGGACGTCGCTGGGAAACCTGCTCATGCAGGGTGGCGCGCCCACCGGCGCGATGGCCGCCTTCGAAGAAGTCAGCCGGCAGACCAACGACGGGTTTCTGGCGGCGCAAAATTTCCTCAACCTGGGCTATCGCGCCTGGCTGTGGGGCATGGACGATTTCGCCATGCGCGCCTATGCGCGCGCGGAGGAAGTCGCGCCCGGGCATCCCCAGGTCCTGTACAACCGGACCCTGTTGTTTGCGGCGTCGGGCAAGGTTGCCACGGCGCAGGCGGAAGCCACCAAGCTGCGCAACGTGGTGGACCGGGTTCTGCAAGACCTGCCGCCTCTGGAGATGGTCGAGATCCTAGAACCAATGAAGGCGCTGACAGAATCGGTCATCAGCGGGAATGCCGTCGCAAGGCTGCCGCCGCAGCCCGAGCCTGGACAACACCTGCCCGACCGCTTCTGGCGGCGCGATCCTGGCCATGGCCACGCCCTGGACCTGGCGGTTGACGAAACCTCGGAGCGCTACTACCCCATCGCGGGCTGGCAGGTACTGGCGCTCAAACTGCCGTCGGGTTGGACCGACAGCCTCGAGGTGACGAAGGGGCGGCCGATCTCCGCCCGGATCCGTATTGAAGCCAGTGGGCCACGGCCGGTCCTCTGGCTACTGACCGTCACTGAGAGCCGGCAGGCGTCCGATCTTGACCGCCTCATCGTCGAAGCGCAGCGCAATCTGTCAGGCACGCCCACCCTGGGGGACGTGCGCGCGTTCACCGGCCGCGACCTGGAAGGCCGCGCCTTTGTCGCCGACGACTTTGGGGCGCGACCGGAGGATCGCGCTGGCTTTCTGCGCGTGTGGGTGGCCGCCTTGCGGGCCAAGGGCTTCCTGGTGACTGCCTCGCGTTTTTTGCACGATCGAGACCCGAACCTGGTCGACGAGAGCGAGCGCATCTTGCGAGCCCTGGAGGTTCGCGATCTTACCCCGCCCCGGCGCTGACGATCGCGGGTATAAGGATCTCCTCATGCCCCGGCGTCGGAAGCACGCATTCAGCTACCACGCGGGTGTCACTTTGCATGGCACTCAGCTCACCTGTGACGCGGCGGGGTTTGCCACCGATCTCGTATTTCTCTCGCACGCCAAGGCGCTGGCGCCCGGGTCATCGTTCAGCCTGTCCCCGCGCCGGGCAGGCCGGCGTCAGCTTCTGGCCACCGAGGGCACGCTCGTGCTGCTGGGCGCGGCCGGGGAACACCTGCGTGCGCGCACCTTGCCGGCTGGTTTCGGGCGGGCTTTCAACCTGGGCGGGCTGCGCCTTGCGCTCGTGCCTTCGGGGTACTTGCCGGGCGCGGCCTCGCTGCTTTGCGAAGCGGGGGGGCGCCGACTGCTCTACGCCGGAACCATCTGCCGTGAGCGCGCTTTCGCAGGCCTCGGTCCTGCGGAAGCGCGGTGCGCAGACGCCGTGTGTTTGGACGCCACCTTCGGGGATCCGCGCTTCGTGTTACCGCCCCGCGAGGAGGCGGAGGCGACGCTGCGGCAGTTCGTGGAGACGGCGCTGGCCGCGCGGCGTGCGCCGGTCCTGCTTGTGTCCCCCTTCGGCCCGGCCCCGGCAACCGCGGAGGCGCTGCAGGCTGCCGGCATTGCCACGCGCGCGCACGGCACAATCGTGGGAGTCCTGGCCCGCTTTCGTCAGGCGGGCGCCTGCGTCCCGACGTTGCGTCGCTTCGCGGGCAAGCTGGGTCCTAACGAGGCCTTGCTCTGGCCACCGGAGGCAAGAGAGGCCGCGGCGCTTGGAGGCCTTGATTCTCCGACCTTCGCTTTCGTTTCCGGCTTCAGCGTCGAGCGCACGGCCGTGGAATGTATGCGCGCCGACCAGGGCATCGTGCTGTCCAACCAGGCGGGATTCGCCGACCTCGTCGCGTATCTGGAAGCGACCGGGGCACATGAGGTGGCGCTGCACCGGGGATTTGCCGAAACCTTCGCCACGATCCTGCGCGAGCGCGGCTACGACGCATACGCCATAGACCCTCCGCGCCAGATGGAGCTGTTTCGAGGGTAGTCGCGTGGGGAGCCCGCCGGCCCTTCGGGACGGACAGCCCACCCTACCCACTCCGCGCGCTTCGCGCGCGCCCTCGCCAGCGCCGCGCGTGGCGCACCATCGCGCGAGGCCGAGCGAAGCGAGCGGGGTGGTGGTGGGGCGTGGGGGGCCGAAGGGCGAAGCGAACCCTTTGAGGGTTCCCCTGTGAGAAGCTAGTCTCCGTCGTTCCAGTGTGGAACTGCACGTGATTCCGATCTAGAAACAGCCACCGTGTTCAATCTCGGCTTCCAGGAGATCCTCGTCATTCTTTTCGTTGCGTTGATCTTCCTCGGGCCCAACATGCTGCCCGAGATCGCCTCTGGGCTGGGCAAGGCCATTCGCGAGGTGCGCAAGGCGGCGGCTGATATCAAGAATGAGATCGGGCTGGATGAGGCCATTCGCAAGCCGCTGGCTGAGCTGCGCGACGCAACCATGCTTGCTCCCGAGGAGCTGAAGCGTCGCGATGAGGAACATGCAGCCAAGAAGCGCGCCGAGCGGGAAGAACAGGAACGCAAGGCACGCGAGGAGGCTGAAAAGCAGCGGGCCGCGCAAGAGGAGCAGAAGCGTCGCGACGACGAGGCCGCAGCAACAAAACGCGCCGAACAGGAAGAGCTGGAACGCAAGGCGCAGAAGAAGGCTGAACGGCGGCGCGCCGAGCAAGAGGAGCAGAAACGTCGCGACGACGAGGCCGCAGCCAAAAAACGCGCCGAACAGGAAGAGCTGGAACGTAAGGCACAGAAAGAGAACGAGCGACGGCGCGCCGAGCGGGAGGAGCGGAAGCGTCGCGAGAAGGAGCAGGCCGCCAAGAGGCGTGCTGAACGCGAGGAGCAGGAGCGCAAGGCGCAGAAAGAGGCCGAGCAGAAGCGCGCTGAGCAAGAGGAGCAGAAGCGTCGCGACGACGAGGCCGCAGCCAAAAAACGCGCCGAACAAGAGGAGCAGAAGCGTCGCGACGACGAGGCCGCAGCCAAAAAACGTGCCGAACAAGAGGAGCAGAAGCGTCGCGACGACGAGGCCGCAGCCAAAAAACGCGCCGAACAAGAGGAACTGGAGCGCAAGGCGCAGAAAGAGGCCGAGCAGCAGCGCCCGGCAAGCGAGGTCTCCGCGCCGGCGGCCAAGCCCGCGGAGGTTCGCGCCGCCGCTGGCGGCGCCGTGGTCTCGGGCGTGACCATGGTCATGAATCCACCGCCCGACGCCAACCGACCGCCGCTGACCCCCACTCCGGAGATTCTCAGTTTGACACCCGAGCCGGTGTTGGTTGCGCCACCGCCTGCCCGTGCGGGGGCGCGCCCGCCCCCTGTTCCGGCGACATCGTTGCGGCCTGCACTGGCCGGGCGTCTGCCACCGCCGCAGCCAAGTCAGGGCGGCGCCAGGTCGCCTCGAACCTCCCCGCCCCCGTTGCCGCGGAAGAAAGGCTAGCGGAGCATGCCAGCACGAGAAGACGCCGGACAATCCGACAAAACCATCGTCACGGAGGCGCCGACGGACATGATGCCCGCCGAGCAGGCCCCGGCGCCCGCGATCGTCGAGCCGCCCCCGGCGGACCCCGCAATCGCCAAGTCGCCCACGCTGGAACCCCCACCCTCGTCACCGCCGAAAGCGCCGCAGTCCGAAAAGGGCGGAAAGGAAGGGTTGAACGGCAAGCGCATGAGCCTGCTGGAGCACCTGGGCGAGTTACGCTCGCGTCTGCGCAACGCCGCCATCGCCTTCGTGTTGGCCATGATCGGTTCGTTCGTCCTGGTCGAGAAGTACTTCGACTGGCTGACACGCCCCGTGCGCAAGGGCATGAAGGCCGCCGGACACGACCTCCATTTCTACGCCAAGAGCCTGACCGAGCCTTTCTGGGTCTACATGAAGCTGGCCATCGTCGGAGGCCTCATCATCGCAGGCCCCTTTGTGTTCTGGGAGCTCTGGAAGTTCGTTGCGCCTGGCCTCTACCGGAAAGAGAAGCGGCTCGCCGGGCTCATCACCGGAGCCACCGCACTCTGTTTCGCTGGGGGTGCCGTGTTCGCATACGCCTTCATGTGTGAGCCGGCCGCCTACTACCTGACCAAGCTGCTCACCAGCTTCTCGGGTGACCTGCCCTTCCGGCTCGACCCCATGATCATGATGGATGAGGTGGCCAACTTTCAAATGCTGACCCTGGCGGGTTGCGGCCTTGCCTTCGAACTGCCGGTGGTGCTGTCGATCCTCGGTTGGATTGGTTTGGTTTCCAGCCGTGGCATGTTGAAGTTCAACCGCTACGCCATCGTCTTGGCGGTTGTTCTGGGTGGGGTGCTCACGCCCAGCACCGATCCCTTCACTCAGTGTCTGCTGGCGGGCCCGATCTTCGGGCTCTACAACATCTCAATCCTGGTGGTCTGGATGATCGAGCGGGCGCGGCGCCGGCGGGATGAGGCATTGGATCGTGGCGAGCCGGTCGCCAGCGACTAGCAATTACTACGTGACCTTGTACCACCCGGCCATCGCGGCCGCCGAGGTGGCAGCCCACACCAGGGCTATGTTGCGCAGCGAGCGGTCTCGTGCCCGGCTGACCTGCTCCTCCACCTCGTCAAACTGGTGCAGGATCTCCTCGGTGCCTGGCTGGCGCGAAAGGACTTCTTGCCGCACACGCAACTCGCGAGCGTCGGCAGAACCAGGGCCGAATGCGTAGTAGGCTGCCGGAAGCAGGCCCAAGACAAAAGCCACGGCGAGCCCGATGAAGGCCCGCTTGGCCGGCTGATCGCGCAGATTGGCCAGCTTGAGGCTTGCGGGAGCGTTGCGGCTCTCAAAGCCCATCGCCACCTCGCGGGCCATCGACATGCACTTGCGGCAGCCCGAGGCCTTGGTCTTGTCGTAGTACAGGCCGTGCTGTGCGCAACGGACCAGGTCCAGGTTCCTGGGATCTTCGTCCATGGCGACCCCCGAAGATTCCGCGGCGCGGACGTCGCGCAGGCTCCCCGCGGATGGCGTGGCCCGAACCGGCAAGACGTCGTCGGAAGGACGGGCGGGATCGCCGCGTGCGAGCTCAAGCTTGGGCCCCGACGCGATATCGGCACTGAAGGCATCGGTGCCAGGCACTGGGCTGGCGAGGAAGCCATCGGTGCCAGGTACTGGGCTGGCGTATTGGCCGGCCGGCGGCGGTGTGCGCGTGCCGCGCGAACGCCCAATTGGCGATCCGGCCGGTGGCGGCGCCAACCACGTACCACTGGTTGGAACTGCCACGCCTGGAGTGGAAGCTGGGTGTGGTGCGAACGGGTCAGCTCCTTGCGGGGAAGCAAACCGACCGGAGCCGGGCTGGGATCCCGCGGCGTTAGCCGCCTGCAAAGGAGCAAAGGCACCACCCGCTGAAGCGGGATCAGTCGGGGCGACAAGGGGCGGCCCAAAGCCTGGGGAGGCGGCGGCAAGCGCCGACGCAGATGAACCTGGTGCGGGAGCAGCGGCCGGGTGAGCGGCTCGGGACACGGGCACGGCCGGCGGCATGGGCGCGGTAGGACCCTGCCCCGCCGCAGACTGTGCAGGCGATGAAGCGCGCGGCGGGCCGGCCGCAGTCCGGATGACCGTGACAGCGCCCATTATCTGAAGCTGACGCACCAGAGCCTGCGCCTGAGCCTGCTCTAGGCTTTGACCCGCGCGCAGGTTCTTGGCGGATATCGCCTTGGTGACCGTGGCAAGCGGGACGCCATGCTTCGACGAAAGCGCAGAAGCCAGGCGTGTCTCCCCGGCCGGGCTGGGATCGGCCGAACCCACCACGAACACGTCAAAGAGCTGACCGGCCATGCTGCCAGTATATCGGGCCTTCGAAGTCTGCCAAGCCGCACGGATGCATCTAGGAGAAAAAGAATTTGACGGCGCGAGCGGGATCTCCAGGATGGGAACATGGCAGTGGCAGTCGCGCGCGCCTCGTCCTCGGGAGGAAACTCCTTGGGTTTTCCAAGCGCGCTCACTGCGTTGTTACGACGCGCCTCGGTGGCCCCGGGCCTGGAGACCCGCCGATCTCAACCGGTCAGGCGCCTGCAAGATATGCCACCCGGCGACGCCGTACCGGCGCTAAGTCGCATCGTCTTGCGCAGCAACGCTGTGTGCTTGCGCTAGTCGCGTGGGGAGGCGGAGGCGGGTTTGGGGCCGAAGGGCGAAACGAACTCGTTGAGAGTTCCCATGTCAACGTGCCGGAAACGGGCCGAACGAACGATCACGCCGCTTCAGGAAGCTGTAGGTCGTGGGCCGCGGCCCCGGAATCGCAGCGTCCACCCACTCGTAGCCCGCCGGAATCCACGCGTGTTCCTCGCCGCAGGGACCTGGCAGACAGTACTTGTGTGTGATGAGAGTGGGGTTGCGCGACAGCATGTACGGGTCACTGCCCCACTTCTGATGGCCGGGGCGGTCGGAGGCGCTCATGTGCGGGTCATGGGCAATGTGGGCATCGACCAAGCCAAAGACATCATAGGCGCGGATGCCCGAGTAGTACGGGATCACGCCCGCTCCCCCCACTGTCATCAGGTCGTCCAGACGCGCGTTCTTGCCGAACCATTGTCCTATGGAAATGCGATCCTCGGCATACTTCTTCAAGTAGCCGGGGGTGTCGATCCCGTTGTCCGCGCCTATGAAGGTGGTGGCGACCCGACTCACGTGCAGGCTGCCAACCACGAATGCGACCGCCAGGGCCGCGCCTGCCAGCGCCAGCACGGGCCTGCCCACCACCGGCCGCAGCCGTTGGGTCAGCCGACGGATTGACTCCTGCGCGACCACCGCACCGAAAGGCACGACCGGCAGAATGAAGCGGTAGAGGCCCATGAAATCGCCGCCCACCTTGACCACGTAGGCGGCAAACACCAGCCAAACCAGACCCGTCAGGCGCCAGAGATCACGGCGCGGCTGATCGGTTGCGGCTGGCCTGCCGAGCAAGGCCAAGAGGACGAAGAACAGCACGCCGTAGTCCTCGGCAAAACGGCGCAGGTAGTATCCGCCCCGCATGAAGGTGCCGGGGCCCCCTGAGGACTTCACGTAGAACGTGTTGGGGAAGAGCCAGCCGTAGTAGCGCCAGCGCCAGACGAAGTAAGGCACAAAGAGCGCTGCGAAAAGCACCAGCCAGGCCCATTCCTCACGGCGCGGACGGAGGCGGCGTTCGCGGCCAACCGCTGTGAGGAGGCGGAAGATACCGCCCAGACCAAAGAAGAGCAGCCCTTCGGGCCGAGTCATGGCGGCCAAGGCGAAGGCCGCTGCGCTGGCGAAACCACGCTGCGAGGAGATTTCGGCCAGCAACAACTCGAAACCGAGGAAAGACAGGAAGGTGAATAGCTGCGTCTCAAGCCCTCCCGTGCACCAGCAGGCAAAAGCGCCCATCGCGGCGAGGAGAGTCGGCGCCACCAGATGCCAGGCGGACGGACGCTGGCCCGACAGGCGCAGGGACATGCGCACCACCAGGGCCAGGGTGCTGACGCCAAACGCCACGCCAAGAAAACGCGATGTCGCGACCGGACCCAGGCCCAGCTTGATCCCCGCGGCCAGCAGCACGGTCCACAGGAAGTTGGTGAAGCCTTCCACGCGCTCGCCCAGGTTGAACACCAGTTGGCCGTGCTCGGCCAAGTTGGCGGCGTAGCGGAAGGAGATGTAGGCGTCGTCGGTTACGAAATCGAAGAGCCGCGCGTGCGGCAGCAACACCGCCGTGGCGGCCAGCACGGGCCAGTAGCGTCGCAGGACGACGAGCATTGGATTGGCTGGGGTTCTACCCCGCGGGGGCGTGCCTAGCCAAACGTGCCGCCGTTCCAACCCCACATGGCACCGTCGGCGTTGGTGAACTCGATGTAGATGCGCTCCGTGGAAACCCCCAGCCCGGACGACAGCTCCTGGCACAGGACCTTGGAAAGATTCTTCGCCTGGCCGGGCGACAGCGTGCCCACGTTCTTCAGTTCCGCATAGCAGGCGGGTGCGCTGCTGCCGGCGAAGCTCATCTCAGCGCGTGCGGCCAGGCTGATCATGACGTAGCCCTCGGGCTTGCTGAGAAGCCGCGCCACCAGCGCCGACAGACTCTTCAACAGAAGCGCACGCTTGGGCTCGTCCGCCGGATGGGACGATGTGAAGACCTGGAAAAAAGGCATGGACACATCCTAGCCCAATCCGGGCTTCGCTCAAACCACCCTACCCGATCTGCCATTCGGAGTAGCGCGGAGCGGTGTGGATGGGGGTAGCCGTGACTGTGGCGGGGACAGCGACGGTGACAGGGGCGGTGGCGGTGGGCCCAGGCCCTGCCGGCCTGGGCCGAAGCGGTGTCAGGGATGGGTCAGTCGCCAAAGGATCGCCAGGATGGAATCCAGCAGAGCCAGCGCCGGTGTGACCGTGGCTTGATCCACGTCACCCCAGGCCAGGGCGACCGCCAGGTGGGAACGGATTTCTCCAGCAGAGCCAGCCGCGATTCGGTAGTGGTGCAGTCGGTCTTGTCCCACACGCCGGGCGCCTTCGGCGATGTTGCCCGGCACTGACAATCCGGCGCGCTTGAGTTGCGCCGCCAGATCGCGGTCGTGTTG
>PMCR01000304.1:24993-31534 GCA_003155465.1 Myxococcales bacterium
AATCCCGCGCCAAGCGAAGCGAAGGCGCGGATCGCCCCGGAAGAACAAGCCTTTCCATGATCCAGTCGCGCACCCAATCGTAACGATCGGTGGTAGTCGTGGACGTGGTCCTGGTCGTGGTCGACGGTGATCACTCCGGCCACGGCCACGACCACGGCCACGTTTACGACCACGACCCTCTGCGGCTATCGCGGGATTACGGCGCCTGCCAGCGCTTGCGGAGAACGCCACGCGGAGCGAAGCTGTAGGCGAATAGAGACTTCGGCAGACCGACCCTAGCTGTCACTTGCACCAGGCGAAAAGAACGTGCCCAAGAATCTTCGTATTCAAATACCCGGGCAAGGTTGGAAGCAGTTCCTCACTGGTCGGAAGGAAATCATAGATGCATTCGACAAGGCACGTGTACAGAGTGGTGCCCACAAAGTCGAGACCTATCACGGGAACGTCGCCGAAGCCGCATACCGGAAGTGGCTCAGCGGGTTCGTGCCAAAACGTTTCGCGGTCACGTCAGGGTATGTTGTCTCGCAAGGACTTCGGAGTACCGACAAGCTTCCCCATTTCGACGTCATTGTCTACAACCAACTGGATTCGCCAGTCCTCTGGATCGAGGACAACCCAGATTCCTCGCAGCAGGGCCGCGCACTAGCCATTCCCGCTGAGCACGTCTTTGCCGTTCTCGAGGTGAAATCTAGCTTCTCGGCAAAGACCGTGAAGCAAGCTATTGACCATCTAGCCGACCTGAGACCCTTGATGGGCGGGCCGGATGAACCGGGCGCGCGCTACCCACTGCACTTGCCTGGAAACTTCAGTTGCGGTTGCGTGTTCTTCGAGCTTCGGCAGGAAGACATGGGCACGTGGCAGTCGCTGGACGAGATCGTGGAAGGCATCAACCTTCGCGGTTTTTGGGGCGGCGTTGTGCTTCGATGCGAAGGAAAGGAGCTTCCGGAAACAGGCAGGATCAGCTTGCTTCGCGGCACGGAGCGCACTGAGCGACATTCGCCAAGTGACAGTAAATCGCTCTTGCGCTCCTTTGCCATGAGCTGCACGCGCCAGATCACTGAAAGCATGTACGTCGGGTCAATGCTGAAATGGGACGAGCTCAATTTCGTAGAGCATGCCTTCGACTTGGTCGCGATGATGAATGGCGCGTATCAGGTAGGGCAAGTGTCGAGTTTCCACGCCTTCGGCAGTTCCTTCTTGGAATCAAATTATGGATCAAATCGGAGACCCGGTGATGGGCTACCGTGCCCGCGCGACAGCCTCGCGACGGAGCCGCTGACGGCGTGTCCGGCAGCCCGCCCAGGCGTTGCACCTGCCGACGCTTCCGCGCCGCAGGTGAATGCCATAACTCTTGGCATCTCCTCGTGTGGGCGGCGGCCCATGAAGTGACGACAAGGCTGCTCGGCGGGCATCCGGATTGGGCGGACTTTCGTCCTAGAGCAAAATCAACCGCCACCGGCCGGGATGGTTTCGCGCTGACCCTGTCGTTTCGTGCTTGCGCCGGGCTCGGGGACCGTCATCGCTGCTCGACGGCCCGTTTGCGGCCGCAGGGAGGTCCCGATGAAACGCTTCGAGGTCTACGAAATGGCTTTGCAGATGATCCACGCGCTCCGCCCGGCGGTCGAGCGCATCCGACAACACGACCGCGATCTGGCGGCGCAGCTCAAGCGCGCTGGCTCGTCAGTGCCAGGCAACATCGCCGAGGGCGCCCGGCGCGTGGGCCAGGACCGGCTGCACCACTATCGAATCGCGGCTGGCTCTGCCGGCGAAATCCGTTCGCACCTGGCAGTTGCCCTGGCCTGGGGCGACGTGGANNCCCTGATACCGCCTCGGCCCAGGCCAGCAGGGCCTGGGCCCACCGCCACCGCCCCTGTCCCCGTCCCTGTCCCCGCCACAGTCCCCGCCACCGCCACCCACACCGCTCCGCGCTACTCCGAATGGCACTACCCGATCGCGTCCAGCGCGGCCTGCAACTGGTCGCGGGCGTGCGATTGTCCCTTGCGCTCACACTGCTCGATTCCCTGGCGCAAAAGATCTCGGGCTTCCTGGGTCCGGCCCAGGCTGACCAGGGTGTCGGCTGCCGGAGCGTAGGCCGCGATGTAGTCGGGATGACTGTTGAGCAGAGCCTCGAAACCCTGCCACGCCTCCTGCATCTGACCCTGCGTGCGCAATTCCATGGCCAGGCCGTAGTGCGCAAAGGGATCGACCGCTCCCCGCTCCACTAGCAAGCGCAGCGTTTCCAGACGCGACGGCATCTTGTCAGGACACGGATGGTCGCGTCGGACCTGGAACCTCATCGTCCAGGTCACAGCTGACGATCCGGTTGCGACTGTCCACCCGAACCACGGTGGGCCTCCAACTCCGGGCCTCGGCCTCGTCCACCGCCTCCGCGAAAGTGGCGATTATCACCGTGTCGCCAGGATGGGCGTGGCGGGCAGCGGCTCCATTGACGCAGACGACACCCGAAGCGGCCTTCCCAGGCAGGGCGTAGGTTTCGATACGGCTGCCGTTGGTCACGTTCCAGATGCGCACCTGCTCATAGGGCAGGATATTCGCCGCATGCATCAGGGCTTCGTCGATCGTGACCGAACCCTCGTACGCCAAGTCGGCATGGGTGACAATCACCCGATGCAGCTTGGACTTGAACATCGTTCGCTTCATCGCGCACTCCGTCCCGGCCGGTCACCCGGTCCAGGCAGTTTCATCAATCGTGAACCAAACTGACGCGGAGTCAATGCCTGCGCGCACCACCTTTCGCGTTGACCATGAGAACGCCTTGCCCCAATCTCAAGAAAACACGCCGCCCGGCGCGCTCACGACATCTGGAAAAGGCGAAGTCAGGGCCAGTGACGAACAAGCCATCCAAGCGTTTCATCGGGATCGACCTCGGGGGAGGCAAGGGCAAGAAGACCGCCCTGGCCGTGCTCGACCGAAGCAAATTCGGGGTGACGGTCACGGCCCTGCATCCCCGTCCAGTCGAGGCGCCGCTGTACGATGCCGCGCTGATTGCGACGGTGCGTGATCGAACCGAGGGTGCCACGGTCTGCGTGGACGCTCCGCTGACTCTGCCACCCTGCGTCCGCTGTGGCGTGGCCTGTTGCCCAGGTCAGGAAAACTGTTCCGACGCCGAAGTGGTTGCCATGCGACGCCTGTTCGCGCCCGGTCCGGGTGAACGCGGCGTAGGTCGCCGCGGCAAACCTGCGGTCACGCCCTACACCCAGCGGGCTACTGAGGCGTACCTGCTGCGACGGCGCGGGATCTCGCCTCGCGAAGCGTTGGGCCAGGGGATGGGCCCGCTCACAGCGCGAGCCTGCTTTCTGGTACGTGCGCTGGCCGATCGGTTCACCTTGAATGACACCCTCATCGAGGTGTCTCCCCGCGCCACGCTCGAACTGCTTGGTTTTCGCGACCGCTACAAGAAGCGAGTGGACAAGCGCATTGAGATTTTGGCCCGACTGCCTGATCTGAGCTTCGCACCGGGCGTTTGGCGTGAGGAGTGTCGCCAAAGCGACCATGTCTTCGACGCCGTGATCTCCGCGTACACGGGCTACCTGCGTGGCCGTGACGCCTGGCCTGTGTCGCCTGAAGTCGCGTCCCTTTTCCCGAATGCGGGCTGGATCTGGGTTCCACCCGCAGACACGCTGGCCGCGGAAACACCCTGCGTGGCAATCGACTGAACCGACGCCGGCGGAATGCTATTTGGCCGCGGTGTCGCTCCCAGGTATGTCTTGGTCGTCGTCCCCGTCGGCAGGCCCGTCGCGGTCCTCGTCTGCAGAGGAGAGTCCGGAACTGGCCTCGAGTGCGTCCGCTCCTAGCAGGAGAGCCGCACCGCGTTCGCGGAGGAACTGAAGAAACACGATCGCAGTGGGCAACTCTGCCGCCGGTATTTCGTCGAGCAGGTCGCGCGCCTGACGCCGCAGAATCTCGCCTGGGGCCTCTCCGGTGTGAGTGAGATGCGGCACCTCGGGCGTCTCCGCATGCGCAGTCACCTGTCCCCACGGAGGCGGACTCGCCACCTGGATCTGCGTGTGCTCAAGCCAGGTTTGGATGTGCAGGTGCAAGAGCTCCGAGCGATGGGCGAACCAGCGCTCACGCTCAGCCGGGAAGGCCAGCAACACGTCCTTGAACCGGCGAAAAGCGCCCTTGCCATCTATGGCCACCATCAGCCGCTCGCGCAGTGCCTGGTCTTGCACCAAGTTCACAAACCGTTCCATCCAGCGGTACTGCTCGCGTGACGACGCTGGATCCACCCGAACATAGCGATCCGGGTTGTTGGCCACCTTTGCCCGCCGAGCTGCAGCGTCAGGCTCGCCTTCCACGATTGAAAGCAGATCCCCGTTCTCGAGGTCAAGGAAGCTTTCCTGCTCCGGAGAGTTACGCTCGAACGCGATCTCCAGATCGCTCCAATTGATGGTAACTGGCGGCATGGCTAGGGACTCCTCTGGCGCCCCCCTCCCATTGGAGTGCGCAGAAAGATAGGAAGACAATACTAGAATCATGGCCTCCGGTTTGCAATGTCTCTTTAGCGGCACCAAGTATCCTGCTGGCGGGACCCTTGACACGAGAGGCTGGCCTCATAGAATTGATATCCAGATTTCTTTCGGAGGTCCCGTGGCACGAGTCACCGTAGAAGACTGTCTGGACAAGGTTCCCAACCGGTTCGCCCTGGTCATCTTGGCCGCCGAAAGGGCGCGCCAGATAGCGGGCGGCGCCAGGACTCTGGTCAAGTGCGAGAACAAGCCGGGCGTCGCCTCGTTGCGCGAGATTGCGCAGGGGCAGGTGCGATTCAACGAATCTGTCGATGGCACGATCAGGCAGTATCTGAGCGAGGTGCGCGTGCGCGGCGCCCGTCCTGACCGCACCGCTGGCAAGCAGTAGCCGTCGCCTAGGAAGGCCGCTCGACGCAACCCGGGAACGGGTCTGCTCGGGACAAGAATTTTCAGAGGGTATGCGCGGGTTGGACAGCGGCGAAGCGACACTGCCTACTCCAGCGGAATAGACAGCACGTGGCGTTCGATGTCGGCTGTCCAACTGGTACCCGGATACCGCTGGACCATGATCCGGGCCTCTGCTTGGGCCTCTTTGAATCGTTCCAGGTTGACCAGGGACTTGACGACGTTCCATTCAAACTCCGGCGCGTCGGGGCTGTCGGGAAAACGAGCAACTGCCTCTCTCGCCAATTGCAGCGACAGGGGAGGATTCGTCCCCTCCAATTCATGAAGCTTTGCCATCAGCGAGGCCTGAGTCGGGAAGGCCCCAGCGTCCTTCCCGACAGATTGCCTACGATGTACCACGGCCTTCGGGGAGGCGTCCGGGGCTGGCATCAGGGGCACTCGGGCAAGGACAGCGTCTGGATCCACGACCGGGGGGCGCAACGCAACCCGATCGTGCGTCTCGACCGAGGCCGGTCGCGGTGGCTTGTTCCGCAGGGCGAAAGCACCGAGCACAACCGCCAGCGCAACGACACCAATGGCTCCCAGAACGATGGTTGCAGGCTTGGACATGACTCCCCCGACCGCTAGACTGATCGTACGCTGGCGCTTGAACAAGGACAACTGCGACCGCACGAACTCGGTCGCTACTTCCAACCCTCTATGGGTTTGTCGAAGTGCGACCGTTCAAGGGTGGCGATCGCGCGCAGGGGCGCAGGCTGGCTCGCGCGTCTATCTGCGGCCGGCGCCCCGCCGGCGCGCGCCCCGGCTTCTCACGACGAGTAGCAGGCCTATGGCCAACGGGAGGAATCCCAGGTGATCGCGCGAACCAGCGGATCGGGTCGAGTAGCTGCAGCCGCTGGCACCGGTGTCGGGTCCGGTTGTCGGCTTCGACCCGGAGCCCGCAGCGTCAGGACTGCCGGGCGCTGCCGGACGGACATCGGCGGTTCCGGACGCTCGGCTATCGGCTGCACTGGGTCCGGCATCTCCCGCGGAAGAGGCGGCGGCGTCGCCTGCCGGGCCCGCCGCGTCGCCCGCCGGGATTGCAGCATCAGGCCGTGCAACCGTCACGTCGCCAGCGGGGCTGCCGGCGTCAGGGCGCGCGCCGGGCACGTCGCTGCCAGGGACAGCAGCGTCAGGACGCGCGCCGGGCACGTCGTTGCCAGGGCTGCCGGCGTCGGGGCGTGCACCGGGCACGTCGCTGCCAAGAATGGCAGTGTCCGGGCTGGTCTGCGGGGCAGCATCTTTCCCGGGCGTGCCCCCGACTTCAACCGAGGCGGCGTCGGCCGGTCGTGCAATACCGGCATCGGTTGGTGTGGGTTGGGCGCCATCCGAACAGGCGATATCGGCCAGTTCGTTGAGGTACTTCTCGACGTTGGTGTAGCCATCGCCGCTGTCGCTGTTGCCATCGCTGGCGCTGTTCGGGTTCAGTCCATGTGCGGTTTCCCAGGCATCGGATATGCCGTCGCCGTCGGTGTCAAAGCCCGCGGGCCGAGTTACCTGTGTCATGGCTGGTTGACCGCCCACATCGCTTTCGTTGGCAATGATCGCCCCCTTTGTTCCGAGCGAGGTGAGTTGGGCGACAAGTCGCAACTCGACGGCATCCCGAT
>PMCR01000348.1 GCA_003155465.1 Myxococcales bacterium
CGCACCGCCGCTCGTCGACGAGCCACCCGTGCTCGTCACCCCGCCGCTGCCGGTCGCACCGCTGCCGGTGGCGCCCCCCGTGCTGCTGGTCCCGCCGCCACCGGTCGCGCCGCCGCTTGCCGTCGCGCCACCGCTGCCAGTCGCACCGCCGCTCGTCGACGAGCCACGCGTGCCCGTCACCCCACCGCTGCCAGTCGCACCGCCGCTCGTCGACAAGCCACCCGTGCCCGTCAACCCACCGCTGCCGGTCGCACCACCGCTGCCGGTGGCGCCCCCCGTGCTCTTGCTCCCGCCAGCACCGGTGATCCCGCCGCTTGCGCTGCTGCCACCGGTACCGGTCGTGCCGCCGCTCCCTACGACGCCGCCACTGCCACTCTGCCCGCCGCTGCCGGCGGCTGGACCGCCACCTTTCGAGGAACACGAGGACGCACAGAAGACAAGAAGCCAGGCGACCACCAACGATGCTTCGACTGTCCTGGCAGAGCGCATGACGACCTCCCTTCGATGGAATGAGAGCAACGACGGCCGGCCGATGATTGCGCACGGCTGGGCCAACCGACGCGGCGGAGAATACCGAACAACGAAAACGGCGCAAGTGCGTTCCCCGCGTCCACCGACTCGTGTGTAGACGGCCATCCGGATCCGGGTCCTATGCCGAGCACGACATAATCCCCGGATCCACGTGGCCGTCTACATATCCGCTCGCGGGCCTGGCGCATGCGGTTGCCTCCATAGTGGATGGTTGTCGGCAAGCGACGGCCGGTTCTTGCTTCGGCTACTGGCTCAGACGCACGCCCACCGCCCGCATCAGGCGCCTTGGCCGGGCCCGGCATGCTCGATCCTACCCGACCCCGAAGCCCGCATCGCGCCCCGGGCGGCGTCCACTTGCCGCGGGTAGAACCCGAGCACCGCGCGCCGGCAGCCTGCCGCCCCTGCATTGGTCACTTCCAGCGCCCCGACCGGCCGTGCTATGCGGCCTTTGCGCGTTTGACTCCCTTGTGCTCACCCACACGCTTCAGCTCCTCACGAACGACCCGACGAACAACCGTTTCGATCTTCGCCGGTCCCTCGGTCGCAATCGTTCGTAGCGCCTCGTTGATCATGCTTTGGTAGTTGCCGCCACCAGCGGCATCTGCCTGGCCCCGGAACCATTCCAAGATGTCGTCGTCGAGACGAATCGTAATTCGCGTCTTCCCGGCGGGAGCTGGCACGACCGCGCCTCGTTTCCCCTTATTGAAATCGTATTCCTTGCGCATGGTTACTCCTCCTCGTAATCGCGTGATTCCTTCCGCGTAGCTCGTCTTGCCGAAATCAGCCGAACCTCCTCATCGCGCCAGGTCCAAGAAACAACCAGTAACCGACCAAGAAAGTCGAGCCCGATGGTGACATAGCGGCCTTCATCGGGATGTGGGTCGTTGAGGGTGACAGCACGCGGATCTTCGAATACACCGACCGCGTCGGCGAAACCGACGCCGTGTTTGGCCCGATTCGCCCGGGCCTTGGCCGGATCCCACTGATAGGACACGAAGGAAGTGTATGCATTCCTGTACATACACGCAAGCTGAACTTCGGGTCCGCAACGCGTTGCCGTTCAGCGGCGAGGGCCGAAGGCAACCGTCCGGTGCGCCCGGCTTTGTGGGCCTGCGACAGGCAAGCCGCGAGCGCGTGCACCTGCGCTTCGCCGAGCTGAAAAGTCCAATGCCCGCGGACGCCCGCTTTAGAGAACTGAAGGTGCGCTGTTCGCAATAGCGCAATCAGGACAGCTACTGAACGACAACCCATCCCGACGAGGTCCAGCCCAGTGAGATCTCGCTGGCGGCCAAGACCTCGCCGTTGCTGCCGTCGACTAGATCGAGATGGATCCAGACCAGAATGCTCGTATCCGATGGGATGCTCAAGTAACTCCAGTAGACCGTCGTGTCGCCCACCGTAAAATCGCTGCCTTGGTCTATCACCGTGCAATTTGGTTGGGTGCGAGCATAGCCGTTTTGAACGGGGTTCTTGAGTGTGCGTGCTGTGTGGGCTCGATGGTGGGCACGGCTTGGCCATGCGCTTCCAGACGGGATTCACGAACACGAGGTCGACAAAGAAGTGCTTCGCCGAGATGAGCTGATCGAAGCGTTCACGATGGCCGAAATGCGCGTTACTTTGGTGTCAGCTTCATAACCGTGCCGCCGTCGTTGTTCGTCCAGTAGACGCTCGTGGCGTCAACAGCGATGCCCAAGGGGCTTCTCTGGAACGAGGCGAGAGCAGTTGGAGTGCCGCCGCCAGTGGGCACCTTCATCACCGTGCCAACCTGTTCCCTGTTCGTCCAGTAGACGCTCGTGGCGTCAACGGCGATGAAGAAGGGGTTGGACTGCCCTGAGGCGAGAGTAGTTGGGGTGCCACCGCCAGCGGGCACCTTCGTCACCGTACCGCCCGCGTCGCTCGTCAAGTAGACGCTCGTGGCGTCAACAACGATGCCGTGTTGGGATAAGACCTGCCCTGATGCGGGAGTGGTTAGAGTGGTGGGGGTGCCACCGCCGATGGGCAACCTCATCGCCCCATAGTCGGTCGTCCAGTAGACGTACGAGGCGGCAACGGCAATCAAGAAGGGGCTGGCCTGCCCTGAGGCGAGGGTAATTGGGGNNGATGGGCACCTTCATCACCGTGCCACTGGGGCCTTCGTTCGCCCAGTAGACGCTCGTGGCGTCAACGGCGAGGCCTTCGGGGTGATCCTGTCCTAATGCGAGGGCAGTTGGGATGCCGCCGCCGATGGGTACCTTCATCACAGTACCACCAGTACCACCGAGGTAGTCCGTCCAGTAGATGCTCGTGGCGTCAAGAGCGATGAAGGCGGGGGAGGACAGCCCTGAGGCGACCGTGACTAGGCAACGACCCACAGTGCACGCGGCTGTGGAAGGCAAGATGGCCGAGCACACGGTTCCGCAGCCACCGCAGTTACCGTTGTCAGTCTGCTCGTCGACGCAAGTGCCGCTACACACAGACAGCCCCGGCGGGCAGGTGCACTGGCCGCTTTGGCAGGTGATGCCGCCGGCGCCTGAACCGCCTCCGTCGCCGGAGCTGCCATCTGCACCGACGCCCGTACTCCCGCCCGCACTGGGGCCGACCATGTCAGGACTGCCATCTGTGCCGACACCGCCGCCCACGCCATCGACAGGGACATCCGGCTGAAGACCTGGGGCGTCTGGCACTGCGGCGTCACCAGGCCCGCCACTGCTCGTCGGGCCATCGACACTCGTGCCGCCGCTCGTGCCACCACCGATGCCGCCGGCGCCGCCGCCCCCGCCTATATTGCCCGCCCCGCCGGTTGAGGCAGAGGCGCCGCTACCACCTGCGCCAGCGGCATCAGATGGGCTCGTGGCGGCGCCATCGGTACTACCTGTGCCCGCGGCGTCCACCGTGGGCGCTGTACACGCGCACGCCGCGAACGTGCCCGCCGAGTTGCACGTCTGGGCGCCCTGCTGGCCGGCGGGGCACGGGCAGTCGACGGTGAGGCCGGGGACGCACTTGGCGGCCTCACCCCCGCCGCTGCAACCGCCGAGGAATGCCATAGAAAGACAAGAAAGCACAACGCACGGTCTGGCTACCATGTGGACCATGGTCGCCCCTTGCGGGCTTTGCCGCAAGCAGTTCCAGGGCGGTGTGGCTACGCCGTTGGCTGGCGGCCTTCAGGGCGAGGTGGGGTCACCGGACGCCCCCAACCCCTCGTCGATGCCAGGGCTCTTACTTCATCTCCTGTACGCCGCGTGACATGTCCCACGTGCGGACCTAGACTATCGAGCTATGAACGTATTCCGGCTCCACGTCAAGACGTACGGTGATCGCCGCGATTCCTTTGCCTATTGCCGCGAGAACGGCCTTCTCGGTCTCGGCGGGTCGGTGAACCCGGACGGAGTAAAGTCGCTGACCTGGGATGAGTACACGAAACGCGCGACCGCGGAGGCACGCCGGAGAGTCGGCCCCCTCCACGACCGCGTGAAGCCCGACGATCTCATCTGGACCCGCGATCCGCATGGCAAGTACTACCTGGCAAGGGTGTGTTCGCCCTGGGAGTACCTCAACACCGAGAAAGGCCGTGAGGTCGATGTCGTCAACGTAGTCCGTTGTGACCTCCGGGAGGTCCCATTGGTCGACGACGTGCCAGGGACGATTGTCGCCTGTTTTCGTGCGCGAAGGACTATCCAGCAAATCTCTAACCCGACGGCGGTTTCCTACTCACAGATGCTATGGAACGACCTCTCGGGCACGACCGATTATGCTTTGTCCCCGGAACAACCCCGCGACATTTTCGCATGCCTTAATAGTGAGTCCGTTGAGGACGTGATCTTCATGTACCTCCAGCATCACGGGTGGTTTGTGGTGCCCAACTCCAGGAAGGCAGACACCATGGCCTACGAATTCGGGGTCATTCACCCCAAGACTCGAGAGCGCGCGTTGGTCCAGGTCAAAACCGGCGATGCGAGGCTCCGCCTTGATGAATGGGACTGCAGGGAGAAAGTCTTCTTGTTTCAGACCAGCGGGCTATACGACGGCGTTCCCACAACTAACGTCGTGAAGCTTCTCCCCGCAGAGATCGATGAATTCATGCGCGAACACAGCGCAATCTTGCCGGGCTCGGTACAGCGCTGGGTTGCACGCTGCGCGTGTGGACGCATCCCCCAAGGATCCCGGTAGGCGAGAGCCGCAGGTATCTGCGCCAGTCGCTTCCATGACTCTCGTTCCGCGTCGCGCGCGGTGATCGCTGCCCGTTCTGGTCCCCGACAGCGCCTCCCCAGTGGCCCCCGGTGCGAGGGAGGCGCCGGTTGCCGGGCGTTGCCCGCTACGCTCCTGCAGGGCGCCTCGGCCGCTATAGCCGAACGCGCTCACCTGGCCCTATGGCCTGCCCAAACGCCACAGCATCGCGCGCACTCGGTCGAGCAGCGCGCGCAGTTCCGGAGCATAGCCGTTTTGAACGGGGTTCTTGAGTGTGCGAGAACCCTTCCGACCCACATCCGTGCGCCCTTGATCGCGTCTACGCGGCGCGC
>PMCR01000488.1 GCA_003155465.1 Myxococcales bacterium
TGACGCGAGTCCTGGTGCTTGCGAGGTTGTCGCTCGCCAACGCATCTGGCTTGGTGCTGGGGTTCTCTGGGTGGACGCCGCGAACTGGAACCCCATCGAAGAATGGAACTGTCGGGGCGTGGTACTCTAGACAAATGGCGAGGATGTCTGTAATGACGAGACTAGCGACGACTCCAGCGATCCTTGGGCTTCTCGTGATTGGTATTATTGCTGCGGGATTGCCCACTGGCTGCAGCAGCAAGACGGCAATCAGCCAAGAGCGTGCGGACGCGCAGGCACCTGCTCTGGACGCGCCTGCGGGCAGCGGAGGTGCTGCGGGAGCGGGTATCGACGCTGCGGCCACCGGAAGCGGAGACAGCGCGGGCGATACCGGCAGCGGCGGTGTCACGGGAACGGGTGGATCCTCACCGAGCGGAGGTACCACGGCAGCTGGTAGGACGACGTCAACCGGTGGAAGCACAGGAATGGGCGGGGCCACCCAAACCGGCGGCACCACGGGGGCTGCCGGCGCCACGCAAACCGGCGGCAGCACCGGGGCTGGCGGCGTCACGCAAAGCGGTGGCACCACGAGGGCTGGCGGCGGCGCGGGAGCTGGCGGCACGGGCGGTTCCACAAATGCGGGGGCCGGCGGCAGCACGGGAACTGGTGGCACGGGCGGTGCCGGCAGTGCGGGCGTGAGGTGCGGAGGCGAGATCGGACTGCCCTGCGGGGCCGGTGAATTTTGCGATCTGCCGCCGGGGCATTGCTGCTGCGACTTCATGGGAACTTGCACGGTCAAGCCTGGGGGTTGCACCGCGGACTATCGGCCCGTGTGCGGTTGCGACGGGAAGACCTATAGCAACGACTGTGAACGCCTGGTTTTCGGCCAGAGCAAGCTCTATGACGGCGCATGCGGAACAGCAGATGCCGGAGTCGGGGGCAGCACAGGAGCCGGCGGTACCGCAGGAACCGGCTCGGGCGGCACCGCCACCGGCGGCAGGCCGGCTACCGGGGGCACGACGACTGGAGGCACGGGCGGCACGAGCACGGGCGGAGCCGGAGGGTCGTCCGACGGGTA
This sequence comes from Myxococcales bacterium, assembly GCA_003155465.1. Next base: position 1,058 of record PMCR01000488.1, read on the forward strand.
CCCGGAGTGCACGACCTCCGCGGATTGCCAGCTCGTCAACGACTGCTGCAACTGCACGTCCATACCAAAGGGCAGCGGCAAGCCTTTCTGCGCTCTGATGGAGTGCTATGAGGCTCGTTGCGACTCCCGCTATGTTACAGGAGCCTCAGTCGCGTGCATCGCCGGTCGCTGCACATTTAGCCAAACCTGTAACCCGGCTGAGGTCAGTTGCTCGTCACCAACTCCCGTGTGTCGCGTCGGCCAGGTTCCCCTCATCGTCGGAGGCTGCTACGACCTCTGCTTCCTGGTAGAGGATTGCTCGGATGTCGGTTCGTGTGACGTGTGCAAGGCCGCAGGATTGTCTTGTGCGACATTCCAGACCCTGCCCCCCTCCTACCATTGCGTCTCCACACCTCCCCAGTGCGTCGCGAACCCGACCTGCGCCTGCATGGGGATCTGCAGCGGAGACTTGTCGTGCGTCGAGCCGGACAGCACCGAGCTCACCTGCCAGTGCCCGAACTGCTGACGGCGGTGAACCTCGTACCACTACTGCAAGATCTAGTGTCCCTCGTGGAAATCCCGTCCGAGGGTACTTCAGCATCCCTGGCCGGCGGGGCAGGGCCACGAGGTCGTGCCGGCACAGCTCCACTTGGAAACCCCAGTGCTGCTGGGCTCAGGACAAACGCAATAGCCCGTCTTCGCCGCACCTGTAGAGTCGAGGTAGCCCCCATTGACGTTGCAGAGTGTGCATGGTGCGACCGAGCAGGTCGTGATGGCCTGTGGCGCGTCGATCGGACAAGAGGGATCGATGCTGGGGGGAATCTTGTAACAGGAGTAGTCGCCAGGCGGGAAGCTGCACCCCGACTGTTCGACGTACACGCCAGCGGTGCAGGTCTCGGACCTGAAACCGATGCTCTGGGGACCACAGGTTTTGTAGCAGAGCGGGGGATCCGTGTCGACGCAGGTGCCGCCCTTGGCGGGAACCACGCCCGCGGCCGTCAGAAGACCGGAGCACAGAGGCTCGTAGGCGGCGGTCCCCGTCGTTCCAGCGACTCCACCGGCTCCGGTCGTTGCCGGCGTGGTAGTTCCACCGTTGCCGGTGGTGCCTGGCGTGGTCATACCGCCGCTCGCGGTGACGACGGTCGAGCCGCCCGTGCTGGTCACACCACCGACTCCGCCCGTCTGCCCGGTTCCGCCCGTTCCGAAGGCGTCGGGAGTGCCGGCATCCAGGGTTCCTGCGGCGCCGCCCGCCCCGCCGGTGACCCTGCCCCCTGTTCCACCGGCTGCCGTACCGCCTGCGCCGCCGCCGCCGACCACGCCGCCCGTCCCGGCACCGCCGCTGCCGACCACGCTGTCCGGAATGCAGGTGGCCATGGCGGCACACGCGTCGGCGGCCGCTTGGTTGTCGTTGGGATCACAGGTGGAAATCGCCCGCGTGCAAGCCTCCGCCTGCGAAACCGTCGCCTTGCAAGTCGTAGGGATCGACGCGGACTGGGTTAGGCATTCCGCCTGACTCGCCGGCGCCGTGATCTCCACCGTGCTGCCGGTGTTCGTGCAGACCACCGTGCTGCCGTAGCCGCCGTAGAGGCTCGCTACCCAGTCACAGAGCTTTTGCTTGTCGGCGGTGGTCATGCTGCTCACGGGCTTGGTGCCGCTGACCCCCGAGGTTTGCGCCGGCGTGCTGGCGGCGTCCTCTTTCCCGAGCATCTGGCCGCCATCGCCGACATCCAAGCTACCGCCACAAGCGCCCGCCGACGTAGCAAGGACGACGAGGGAAAGGACCGCGAGATGCGACACGAGTCGGTCTTGCATGAGAGCCTCCTTGGTGCTGCCATCGATTGTATCCCAGTTTGGTCGCTATCCGCTCCAGGCACTCGCTCTTGATCGAAAGCACGAATCGCTCCGCATGCGCGTTGCAATTGGGACTTTGCGCAGGGGCCACCTGGCATCCTCTCGTTGATCGCGCACGCGATCATCGTGATGAGAAATTGGAGCGTCGCCGGGAGCATTGATGGCCATCCTGGCGATTCACACGGACTGTTTCAAGCTGCTCATCCTCGCGATTTCATGCAAGAATCTCGGCGATGAATATCCGGACCCCACGGGATCTCTCATTTCCCCAGACCCCCGCCTGAAAGAGGAACGATGGCCTTTCAAGCCCGGCTACGCATGTACGCACGCTTCGCCCGCGATTTGCCACGCTTTCTCGACGAGCGGCTGACACCAGAGACGGCGCGGGCCGCGGTCGCCCGCAATCTCGAAGGCCGGGAGGAGAGGCTGATCACCCTCGTGCGGCGGACCATCTTCGAGCACCCCGCGAGCCCCTACCTCCCGCTCCTGCGGTTCGCTGGCTGCGAGCGCGGCGATTTCGAGAAGCTGGTGCGCGGTGATGGCGCGGAGGCCGCCCTGGCCAGGCTTGCGCGGGCAGGGGTCTGCGTCACCGTCGACGAGTTCAAGGCCAAGACCCCGATGGTCCGGGGCGGGCAGACCTTCGTGGTCGACCAGGCGGCGTTCGACAATCCCCTGCCCGCCGCCCACATCGAGTCGCGCACCGGCGGCAGCCGGAGCGCGGGCACCCGCACCGTCTACGACCTCGACTTCCTCGCCCAGAACTGGAGCGTGCACCAGGCCATCCTCATGGATGGGCTCGAAGCTCGCGGCATGCCCTACGGCCTCTGGTACCCCATCATGCCCGGCTCCGGCCCCCTGGCCGTGCTGACCTGGACGAGGGCGGGCAACGCCCCGAAGAAGTGGTTCTCGCCCGTCGCGGCCCGCGACATCCGGCCGCCCCTGCGCGATCGCCTGGCAACCACGGGCATCATCGTCTTCGGACGCCTGCTGTCCTTCCCCTGGCCGCACCCCGAGCACGTCGCGCTCGAGGACGCACTGCAGGTGGCGCGCTGGATCCACGAGCAGGTTTCCGAGCACGGCGGCTGCCTCTTCAACGCGTACACCAGCGCAGCAGTTCGCATCTGCCAGGCCGCACGCGAGGCCAGCCTCGACATCGCCGGCGCCAGGTTCGTGGTCGCCGGGGAGCCCCTCACCGAGGCGAAGCGCGGCGAGATCGAACGCGCCGGGGTGAAGCTCGCCACGTACTACGCGTCGATGGACGCGGGCTTTCTGGGCGTTTCCTGCCTCGAGCCGGAGGAATGTGACGAGGTCCACCTCTTCGAGGACAACTTCGTGTTCGGCCAGCACGCCCGGGCCGTCCCGCATGCCGCCGCCACCGTCGATGCGCTGCTGACAACCACGCTCTTGCCCAGCACGCCCAAGGTGCTGCTCAACGTCGAGACCGGCGACTGCGGTGTGCTCGGCCGGCGAGCGTGCGGTTGCTCCCTGGACCGTCTCGGCCTGGCCACGCACCTGCACACGATCCGCGGCTTCGACAAGCTGACCAGCCAGGGAATGACGTTCATCGGTACCGACGTGGTCAAGGTGATCGAACAGGATCTGCCCGCCCGCTTCGGCGGCTCGTTGGCCGACTACCAGATGGTGGAAGAAGAGGACGAACGCGGGCACACCCGGATGAGCCTCGTGATCAGCCCGAGCGTCGGCGCGGTGGACGAGGCCGAGGCGGTCAAGGTGGTAATCGAAGCGCTCAGCCGGGGGCCGGATCACCACCGCATGATGGCGAAGATCTGGGCGGACAGTGGCACGTTCCGCGTGCTCCGGATTCAGCCCCAGGTTACGGCCGCGGGCAAGCTCATGCCGTTGCACATCTCCCGGCGCCCAACCCGCCATCCCCGAGCGTGACGGATGCTGCTATCGAATCACTGATTTGACCTTGGCATGGCCGTTCTTGTCGAGTTTCTCGACGGCCGTTGCAGCCGTGCTGCCCGTCGGAGCCGCGACGACCACGCACCATACCTCGGCCCAGATGGGTACGTGCGATAGGTCGAAACGGCCAGCCTGGTCGGGCGCGGGGCCTCGCACAACTTTTCTGCAAAACCTGCCACGAGCGCTACGTGGTCGGGCTGAGCTGACGGGACGCTTGACCAGGGCTTGATGGCGCAGACTGTCCCGCGTGCCCAAGACGGCGGCATCAGAACCCGAAAACGGTCAAGAATACCCGGCTGGCGCCCTGCGTGAACGCCCGGCTGTTCGCGCAGATGTGGGTCGGAAGGGCTCTCAGACGCTCAAGAACCCATCGATCTATGCTCCGCCGAGACCGCCAATGCCGCCTGCTCCGCCAGCTCCCCCGATGCCACCCGTTGCCGATGGGCTGGTGGGGACCAGCGTGCCGGCTGCGTGAGCGTCGATCGTGGCGTTCCAGAGCTTGCCGGAGATGAAATATCGAAGCACCAGCGTGTTTCCTTGGCGAGTACCGTCCAATCCTTCCGTGTAATCGTTCATCTTTGGGCCTGAGTGAACCGCGTAGCGAATCACGAAGTGGGCCGGGCTTGCGGGCGCGACGCTGTCGAAGGTGACGGCGCCCTCATCGGCGATGGTTCCCTTGCCAGGTTCCAGCTCTTGTGCACTGCCGGTGAAGCTGACTCCGCGCACGAAGTTCTGGAACGAGAACCAGCGAATCTGGCCAGCACCGTCGAGCGATACGGTCAAATGATCGACGGGGGGGCCAAAGAAACCGGGCGCGACAAGTTCGACCGGGGCGGACCACAGAGTGGCTTGGCCAGCGATCGGGATGGGGGCGTTCGGATCACCGGGAAAGAGCATGCCCTGGGCGTGCGCGGCGATGGTCGAGCCATAGAGCTTTCCCTCGTCGCTGTACACGACCGACCACCCACTGCCGGTCATTGTGCCCTCGGTCGACTCGATGTAGTCGCATTGACCTGCCACGCTTGCGACGTGCTCGCGCAATAAGAAATGGGTGGCAGTTGGGGCAGAAGAGTCGACAGCCGTCGCCGTGTAGTCAAGATCGATGTCGGGCCTCAAGTCCACTCCTCGCGAGCCGGACAGGGGAAAGTCACCTTTGGCGTCGCCGAAGGTCTTCGGCAGCATTGGAAGTGTTTTCCAGGATAGGTATCGCATACTGTTGTCGGGCCCAAGACCGATGGTCATCTCGTCGCGCGGGGGCCCTACGAATCCAGGCGCGGTCACGTCAATCGTTCCCCAGAAGAACGTCCGCGTGGGCGCCGGAGCCTCTGCGAGCGACAACATGGCCAACGCCGGAGTGGGCTGTCCACTGACGCCACCTGTGGCAGTTCTCGATTGCCCGTCATCGCCGCCGATGTTCCCCGATCCGAGAGCTCCCCCACCGCCAAAATTGGCGGCTATGTGTGTTCCCGAGCCGCACGCCGACACAGTTGCAAAATACAACAACGCTGCCCCAATCAATTTCGTCTTCATGGCATCGCGACCTCTTGCGAGCTGATTGAGAATAGAGCGTACGCCGACACCGGTCGACTCGCTAAGCTTTTCCTTATACAACGCATGTCCACGTGACGCCCGTCACCGATAGGTGCTGCGCTCGGTGCGCGACCGGCAACTGCCCCGTTGGTCGCTGGTTCGCGGCGAGGATGAAAGCGCCGACGCCCCCTCTACCTACACCCGGCATTTGCGGAAACCTTTGCCCCGCTGCCCGAGTACGCTCCGCCGATTCACCGGAGTGGTTCAATACCCGCGCTCAGCCCGAATCGCGAAGCAAGCCCTCCCGGTGAACTTCCTGGTATCCGCCGGAGGTTTGCGCAGGGGTTTCAGCAGGGCTGCCTTCAGTAGCGTACAGCCAGGCGGCCGGGTATTATCGGCTGGCTCTGCTGAGTTCGCGAAATGGGCTCGATATTCGATAGCGAGGCGTGCAGCGCTGCCCTCTTCTACCCTCGGTCAGACGACCGTCCCGGGCCAAGCTCGGCAAAGGATGTCTTCCTCGATGTGGAGGCCGGCGTGCGGCTGCATGCTCGCATTCATCCCAACCCGCACGCGACGGCGGTGCTGATCCACTTTCACGGCAACGGCGAGGTGGTGGCGGACTATGATGGGTTTGCGTCGAACTTCGCCGCAGCCGGGGTGACTCTGGTTTCGGTCGACTACCGCGGTTACGGGAAGAGCACGGGGGCGCCGAACTACCGCACCTGTCTCGCCGACGCCCAGCGCGTGGTAGTCGAATTCGACAGCCGCCTTGCTATCAGTGCAGAGCGCAGACTACCCCTCGTTGTGATGGGGCGCTCGCTCGGGGCAGTCTGCGCCGCCGAGGTAGCCGGCGCCCATCTGCCCCAGGTTGACGGCATTGTGGTCGATAGTGGGCGCGCGACATTGGAGGCGATGGCCGAGCGTGGTGTTCCGGGAGGCGGGGCGCTGCTCGATGAGGCGGACTACGCGGCCTTCTGTCCTCTCCGAAAACATGCACGTTCGTCGCTTCCACTTCTCGTGTTGCACGGAGGTGCCGACAACATGATCCCGCCGTCCGAGGCGGAGCGGACTTTCGCCGCCTCGGGTGCGGTGGACCGCGAGTTGGTCGTGATCCCGGGCTGGGGGCACAATCAGGTGATGTGGGCCCCCGAATACTGGCAAGCAATAGCTCGGTTTGTGCGCCGGGTGGTGAAGGCAGACCTGTCCGGCGTCGGCAATCTGCAACCTCCGTGAAAACCCAACCGGCCACTTCGCAAGCGCCTGCTCCAAGGCCACGGCCACGCTTGCGCCGACCATGGGGTTGTTGCCCATGCCGCAATGACGCAATGACGGTGCCTGAGTCAGCTGCGGCTCAAGACATTTGGGAGTTTTCTGGTTGCATCTGCAACACGCCGGAAATTGCGGAAGAATCCGGGATGGCTGGCGGCAACAGCAAGGTCGGCTTGCAGGTCTGACAACTCAATTCTCTGTTTGCCTTCAGTCGAGCATTGCGCGCTCGCGCATGCCCGGCTGCGAGGTTGGCAGGGACTTGCTCGCCCCGCCCGAAGTACATTTCGTCGGGCGTCTGCCCGGCGAAGGCCGCGTGTGGAACTACGGTGTTGTGTTGCTCGACGTATCATGCCGAGCACTGGATTATGCCGAGCGGGATGGCCGCGCCCGACGAGGGTGTGCTTGTCGAGCGCAGCATAATTGGAGCGCTTGGAGGAAGGCCAACAGGGCATCGGAGGGTCGGAGGCGGCCGTGCTTGGCAGCGTTCTTGGCGCCGTGACTCCTTGGACCATTTCCACGGACTTGGCTCTGGCGCCCGCAGATTCCGTGCCGATTGCCGACGCAGGGTTCACCTTTATGCTGCCCAGCCGCAGCGTCACGACCTTCGTCGGGGGTCCATAGCAAGAAGCTACACGCGTAGCCCCTGCGGCGGCGCCAGCCCAAGAGTGAGGGTTGAATCCTGGTCGCACAGGAGCAAACTGGGGGTCTTATGTCGAAGCGTGTTTGTTCTCCTTCCTTGAAGCTGACCGTGCTGTCCGTGTTCGTCGTCGCCGCGGCTGCAGCCGGGTGCAGTCACGGCAGCAGAGTGAGCGGCACGGGTGGCAGCGGAGGCACGACGGGCAGCCTTGGAGGCGCGACCAGCTCGGGAGGCACGACGGGTAGCACCGGAGGCGCGACCAGCACCGGGGGCACGACGGCCAACACTGGAGGGAGCGTCAGCACGTCTGCGGGTGGGATCGGCACCAGCGGAGGCACGACCAGCACTGGGGGCACGACGGGCAGCACTGGTGGCGCGAGCAACTTCGGGGGCACGACCGGCGGCGCTGGTGGCGCGACTAGTCCCGGGGGCACGACCAGCACCAATGGGGGCACAGTCAGCTCCGGGGGCACGACCGGCGGCACTGGAGGCACGACCAGTCTCGGGGGCACCACGAGCGCCGCTGAGGGGACGAGCAGTTCCGGGGGCACGACCGGCGGCACTGGAGGCGCGAGCAACTCCGGGGGCACGACGGGCAAGGGCGGCACGACCGGCGTGCTACAAGGAGTCTTTGTGGCGACGGGTAGCATGGCTGTGGCAAGGTGCAACCACACGGCGACGTTGTTGCCGGGCGGGAAGGTGCTCATCGTCGGCGGAGGGAGTGGGATTTTCGTGGCTGTCGCCAGCGCGGAGCTGTACGACCCAAGCACCGGGGCGTTCACAGCCACTGGCAGCATGAGCACGAAAAGGTGGAGGCACACGGCAACGTCGTTGCCAGACGGGAAGGTGCTCATTGCCGGTGGATTCGACGGCAACGACTATCCTGCGAGCGCGGAGCTATACGACCCGACAACTGGGACATTTGCCAGCACTGGCAACATGACGTCGGCGCGGGGGTTCCACACGGCGACGTTGTTGCCCAAAGGGACGGTGCTCATTGCCGGCGGCGAATCTCGCAGCGGGGTTCTCGCGAGCGCGGAGTTGTACGACCCGACGGCCGCGACATTCACTGCCACCGGCAGCATGTCCGTGGCACGGCTTAATCAGACTGCGACGTCGTTGCCGAACGGAAACGTGCTCATCACCGGCGGACAGGGCCAATCCATCGTGCCTCTTGCGAACGCGGAGTTGTACGACCCAACCGCCGGGATATTCACTGCCACTGGCAGCATGGGCGTGGCGAGGGAAGAGCACACGGCGATCTTCTTGTTGCCGAGCGGGAAGGTGCTAATTGCCGGCGGGCTTTTCCTCACGAGCGCTGAGCTATATGACCCGGCGGTCGGGACATTCTCGGCTACCGGCAGCATGATCACGGCGAGGGCAGACCACACGGCGACCTTGTTGGACAACGGAAAGGTGCTCACGGCTGGTGGAGGCGTCGATGCCAGTTCGGAACTATACGTCCCAACCGCCGGGACATTTGCAGCAACCGGCAGCATGACCGTGAATAGGTATTCCCACACGGCGACGTTGCTGCTGAGCGGGAAGGTGCTCATCGCCGGCGGGACATCCGATGGCCTGACGGCTTTCGCGAGCGCGGAGCTATACCAATAGACCCGACCGCGTGATAGGGGCTGGTGCCGGAGAAGGGAGTCGAACCCTTAAGCC
>PMCR01000034.1:0-1451 GCA_003155465.1 Myxococcales bacterium
CGTGTCCGGGCCAGCGGATCTTTCGGAGCGTGCGCGATGACTAGAAGCATGGCCGTTCCTTTTCAGGGCTCGTGAGCGCCGCGCAGGGCTCAGGGCTCACGACACATCAGATAATGCAATAAGACTATCTGGACTCCAGAAAAACACAGAGACGATTCACGAAAAATGTCATCCAACCCCACTAAAACCATTGGCATAATCGAGATGCGTAGCTACACTGAAAAAAATGGCCCGCGACGATGACAACCGAACTGAACGGTTGAAGGCGATTCGTTCCGCATGACGCACGAGGAGTTGATTGGAGGAACAAGCATGAGAACTTCGCGCACGTGGATCCTTGGGGTGCTAGTTGCCGCGGCAGGATACGCGGCTAGCTGCTCGTCAGACGGCACAGGGCCTGTGCCTTCCGCTGCCGGGGGCACTGGGAGCGAGACGACCACACAGGGAGCCGCGGGCTCCGGCGGCCCGTCCAGCGCCGGCGGGACGACGAGCGCGGCCACCACGACGAGCGCGGGTGGGAGCGCCAGCGAAACGACGAGCGCGGCTGGAACCACAAGTGGAGCGACGAGCGTGGGTGGTAGTACGGGCGGCAACGAAACGACGAGCGCGGGTGGCCGTACGGGCGGCGACGCAACGACAGGCGAGGGCGGCAGCACGGCCGCAGGAAGTAGCGCGGGTGTAGGCGGAGCGACGAGTGCGGGCGGCAACACGGGCGCGGCTGGCAATACGGGAGCGGCTGGCAGCACGGGCGCGGGTGGAACGACAGGCGCAGGCGGCCGCACGGGAAGGGGTGGTAGCGCGGGAGGGGGCGGCAGCATGGGCGCGGCTGGTGGCACGGGCGTAGGCGGGGCGACAAACGCAGGTGGCAGCGCAGGAGGGGGCGGCAGCACGGGCGCAGGCGGTATGGGCGCGGCAGGAAACAGCGGCGCAGGTGGCACGAGCGGCACGGCGGCGTCTTTCTGGCCCTCGGCGTACAAAGCCACCGTGGGCAGCAGCGGGATGAATACGGGCCGGGACTGCATGAGTTCGTGCCACAACCACGGTTTCGCATTTGCGGGAACCGTCTACGATTCAAGCGGCAAGGCGTTGTCCAGCGTCCAGGTCGGGGTCAAGCTGACCAGCGGACAGTTCTATTCCGTCTTTTCGGGCAGCGACGGGAACTTCTATTCCCAGGGCTCGACCCTCAACCTGGCCGGTGCCGACATCCGGGTGCGCGACGCCAATGGCGAGAAGCAGATGCCCACACCGTCGACTTCNNCAAATATGTGCACACTGATCCCGCACGTGGCGTTTTGTCTGACGCTGATGCAGAGTTGGCTCATCTATTGGTAGGAAGGAGTGAACCAGTCCATGCGAACAACAATCGCGCTCGTCGGAAGTGGTCTTCTTGTTCTCTGGCTCTCGGCTGCTGCCATGGCCGGGGCGCCCGAAATCTTCGCCCAGAAGTGTGC
>PMCR01000034.1:1457-3557 GCA_003155465.1 Myxococcales bacterium
CAGCCCAACAAGGGCAAGATCTCGCCTGAGGACATCAAGGGACTGGTCAAGGTCTGTCGCGACTTCAAAGGGAAGTAGCTACACAGTCCGCGAGAACACCGGCCGGCCGAGTTGCTGGCGCGGGGTCAGATAGGCATCGAAGCACATGGCCAGATTGCGCACGAAGATCTGGCCAAGGCCGATGGCATGTAGCCCCTGCTCGTCGAGGCGGCACATACCGTCTTTCTCGAAGGGCGCAAGCTTGGCCAAGGTTTCGCGGAAGTAGTCGGCAAACACGATGCCGTACCTTGCCTCCAGGGCGGCGCGGCTGACCGTGAAGTTGCACATCAATGACAGGATGGCATCGCGGCGGATCTCGTCGTCGCGAGAACGGGCGTAGCCCCTTTGCACCGGCAGGTGGCCGCTGGCGATCGTTCGGTAGTAGGGCGCCAGCTTCTTCTCGTTCTGCACCAGAGCCCCGCGCACATCGCCGATGGCTGATACCCCGAAGCCGAGCGTGTCGTCGCCCGGGTTGACCGCGTAGCCCATGAAGTTGCGGGACAGGCGCCCTTCGCGCTGGGCCACCGCCAGCTCGTCCGAGGGCAGGGCAAANNTCCATGCCGATGGCTTGATACCCGGCGGCCAAGAAGGCCTGTCGGGCCATGGCCAGCAACTGGAACTTGGTGTCTCGGTCAGGAACCGCACGCACGTCAATCAGCTTCTGGTTGCTGCGCACCATGGGAAGGTAGGCGAAGGAGTAGACCGCCACGCGATCGGGACGCAGGGCCACGGTTTCGGCCAGGGTCTGGGCGAACGACTCGGGCCGCTGCGCGGGCAAGCCGTAGACCAAGTCGAAGTTGACGCCGGCAAAGCCGTGCCGACGTGCCCGCGCCAGCAAGATCGTGGTTTGCTCGCGCGTCTGCCCGCGGCCGATGGCTTGCTGAACCTCGGGCGAGAAGTCCTGCACTCCCATCGAGATGCGGTTGAAGCCAAGCCGGGCCAACGTTTCGACGTGCGCCTCGCTGGTCACGCGGGGATCGACCTCCACGGCCAATTCCGCGTGGGGCAGAAATTCAAAATGACGGGCAAAGCCGGCCACCAGACGTTCCAGTTGACCCGGGGAAAAGTAAGTCGGTGTGCCGCCGCCTAAGTGAAACTGCGCGACCTTGCGTCGGTGGGGCAACCGCTCGGCGACCAAGCCGAACTCGCACAGCAGATGTTCGAGGTACGGCTCGGCCACTTCCTTGCGAGTGGTGGCAAAGGAATGGCAACCACAGAAGGTGCAGCGTCGCTCGCAAAAGGGCAGGTGGGTGTAGACGGACAGCGGGGCCGTGCCGCAAGCGTCGGCGCGTTCCAGCGCGCGCAGGTAGTCGGGCTCCTGGAAATCTTCGCGGAACTCGACCGCGGTCGGGTAGGACGTGTAGCGAGGCCCGGCGCTGTCGTAGCGGGCGAGAAGGTCGGCCGAGATGGACGAAAGGTCGTTCACCCTTCGCCCCCGGGGGAGAAACGATAGCCAAGGCCGCGCACGGTGTGCAGGTAGCGCGGGCGTTCGGGATCAGGCTCGATCAGTTTGCGCAGGCGCTGCACGATGTGTTCAACCGCACGCGTGGAAGGTGAAACTTCGTAACCCCACACGCGCTCCAGGATCTCGTCGCGCGAAACCAGCTCGCCGGCGTGTTCGACCAGCAAGCGCAGAATCAAAGCCTCCTTCTCGGCCAGGGTGCTGCGCTCGCCATCAGGATCGATGACTTCTCCCTTGCCGAAGTCGACGGTGACGTCCCCCATGCGCGCGGTGGGGCCGGCCTTGATCATCTGTCCGTACCAACCTTGCCGGCGCAGCATGCCGCGGACGCGCAGGAGGAGCTCGCGCAGGTTGAACGGCTTGCCGAGGTAGTCATCGCCGCCCATTTCCAGGCCGTACACGCGGTCGTCGTCTGACGTCTTGGCGGTGAGAAACAGAATGGGCAAGCGGCCGCCCTCGTCGCGAATGTCCTTGCACACGGAGAACCCGTCACGCCTGGGCAGCATGACGTCGAGGACCATGAGGTCGATGCCCCCGGCCCGCCAGCGTTGCAGCGCGCTTTCCCCGTCGCCTACGGTTTCCACGGCGTAGCCTTCCTG
>PMCR01000103.1 GCA_003155465.1 Myxococcales bacterium
GCGGCTGGCAGCCCAGGATTGGCCGGGACGACTGGCGCGGCCGGCAGCACTGGCGCGGCTGGCAGCTCCGGAAGGGGCGGCGGCGTGGGTTCGGGTGGTAGCTCCAGCGTTGGCGGATCGAGTGCAAGTGGTGGCTCGGGTGCGGGTGGCACGAGTGGAACGTCCGCGTCCTACTGGCCGTCGGCCTATCAAGCCACTCCGGGCGACAGCGGGATGAATACTGGACGCGACTGCATGAGCTCCTGTCACGACCACGGTTTCGCATTTGCCGGAACGGTCTACGATTCCAGCGGCAAGGGGCTGTCCAGTGTGGAGGTAGGGGTCAAGTTGACCAATGGTCAATTCTATTCCGTGTTCTCGGGAAGCACCGGCAACTTTTTCTACCAGGACTCTGGTCTCAACCTGGCTGGGGCCGACATCCGGGTACGCGACGCCAACGGCGAGAAGAAGATGCCCACAACGTCCACTGCGTCCGGGGCCTGCAACGGATGCCACAATGGCTCGGCCAACCCACGTGTCTCGGCGCCGTAGCGTCTCTGGGCCAGGTGACCGCAGTAGCTGTCGCTCTACAGGCGATCGCATGGTGATTCCGTAGATGGCGTTTTCGTTGAAGCCGATGCAGAGTGTGCCCGTCGAACACTAGAAAGGAGCGTACCAATCCATGCGAACAACAATTGCACTAGTCGGCAGCGGCCTTCTTTTCCTCTCGCTCTCGACCTCTGCCGTGGCCGGAGGGGCCGAAATATTCGCCCAGAAATGCTCTGGCTGCCACGGCAAGGATGGCAAGGCTCAGACCACGATGGGCAAGAAGCTTGGCGTGAAGGACTTGACCGACGCCAAGGTGCAGGCCGCGGCCAAGGACGAGAATTGGGAGAAATCGATCACCGAAGGCGTCAAGAACGACGCAGGCAAGGTCTTGATGCCCGCCAACAAGGGCAAGATCTCGCCTGAGGACACCAAAGCCTTGGTCAAGGTCTGTCGCGACTTCAAAGGCAAGTAGCCCGTAACGTATTGGATCGCGCTCCGCGAGATCCTGGTTGGTCTCAAACCGTTCGCGAAAACACCGGCCGGCCAAGTTGCTGGCGCGGGGCTAGATAGGTATCGAAGCACATAGCCAGATTGCGCACGAAGATCTGGCCAAGCCCGATGGCGTGTAGACCCTGCTCGTCGATGCGGCACATGCCGTCTTTTTCAAAGGGCTGAAGATTGGCCAAGGTTTCCTTGAAGTAGTCGGCAAAGACGATGCCGTACCTCGCCTCCAGTGCGGCGCGGTTGACGGTGAAGTTGCACATCAGCGACAGGATGGCGTCGCGGCGGATCTCGTCGTCACGGGAGCGGGCGTAGCCTCGCTGCACGGGCAGGTGACCACCGTCGAGCATCCGGTAGTAGGATGCTAGTTTCTTCTCGTTCTGCACGAGGGCACCACGCACATCACCGATGGCCGACACCCCGAAGCCCAGCGTGTCGTCGCCTGGGTTCACCGTGTAGCCCATGAAGTTGCGTGACAGGCGGCCTTGGCGCTGGGCCACGGCCAGCTCGTCCGAGGGCAGGGCAAAGTGGTCCATGCCGATGGCCTGATACCCGGCGGCCAAGAAGGCCTCGCGGGCCATGGCCAGCAACTGGAACTTGGTGTCACGGTCCGGAACCGCGCGCACGTCAATCAGTTTCTGGTTGCTGCGCACGGTGGGAAGAAAGGCGAAGGCATAGACCGCCACGCGATCAGGGCGCAGCGCCACGGTTTCGGCCAGGGTCTTGGCAAACGACTCGGGCCGCTGCGCCGGCAAGCCATAGACCAAGTCGAAGTTGATGCCGAGAAAGCCATGCTGGCGCGCGCTGGCGACCAAGGTCGTGGTCTGCGCGCGCGTTTGTCCGCGGCCGATGGCTTGCTGAACCTCGGGCGAGAAGTCCTGCACGCCCATGGAGATGCGGTTGAAACCGAGCCCGGCCAACATGTCGAGATGCGCCTCGCTGGTCACGCGTGGATCGACTTCCACGGCCAGCTCGGCGTTCGGCAGGAATGCGAACCAGCGGGAAAAGCCGCGCACGAGGCGATCGAGCTGACTCGGCGAAAAATAGGTCGGAGTGCCGCCGCCCAGGTGAAATTGCGCGATCTTGCGCCGGCGTGGCAGACGGTCGGCGACCAAGTCGAATTCGCGCAGCAGGTGGTCCAGGTATGGCTCGGCCACTTCCTTGCGGGTGGTGGCAAAAGAATGGCACCCGCAGAAGGTGCAGCGCCGTTCACAGAAAGGCAGGTGCGTGTAGACGGACAGCGGGGCCGCGCCGCAAGCGTCGGCGAGTTCCAGTGCGTGCAGATAGTCGGGCTCTTGGAAGTCCTCGCGGAATTCGACGGCGGTTGGATAGGACGTGTAGCGAGGCCCGGCGCTGTCGTAGCGGGCCAAAAGTTCGGCCGGGATGGACGAAGGGTCACTCATCTTTCGCCCCCGGGGGAAAAACGATACCCCAGGCCGCGCACCGTGTGCAGGTAGCGCGGGCGCTCAGGATCAGGCTCGATCAGCTTGCGCAGGCGCACCACCATGTGTTCGACGGCACGCGTGGAAGGCGAAACCTCGTAGCCCCACACCCGTTCCAGGATCTCCTCGCGCGAAACCAGATCTCCCGCGCGTTCGACCAGCAGACGCAGGATCAGCGCCTCCTTCTCTGCCAGGCTGCTGCCATCGCCATCCTGGTCGATGACTTCTCCCTTGCCGAAGTCGACGGTGACGTCCCCGATGCGCGTGGTCGGGCCGGCCTTGAGCATCTGCCCATACCAGCCTTGCCGGCGCAGCATGCCGTGCACCCGCAGGAGCAGCTCGCGCAGGTTGAAGGGCTTGCCCAGATAGTCGTCGCCGCCCATCTCCAGACCGTGCACGCGGTCGTCGTCTGATGTCTTGGCGGTGAGAAACAGGATGGGCAAGTGGCCGCCCTCGTCGCGAATGGCCTTGCACACCGAGAACCCGTCGCGCCTGGGCAGCATGACGTCGAGAACCATGAGGTCGATCCCACCTGCCCGCCAGCGCAGAAGCGCGCTTTCACCGTCGCCCACGGCTTCCACGGCGTAGCCTTCCATCTGCAGGTTCTCGCTGATACCCTCGGCCAGGTGCTGCTCGTCCTCCACCACCAGGATGCGCGCGCTCATGCTGATTTCCCGCTGTCGAGCGGCAGGGTGACCCGGAACGTGGTGCCTTGCCCCACGCCTGGGCTTTCGGCCACGATGGTGCCATCCAACTGGCGCACGAGTTCGCGCGCCAGGTAGAGGCCGAGGCCGCTGCCCTCCGTCTGGCGCACCATCTCTTCGCCGACGCGATAGAACTTCTGGAAGACCTTCTCAAGCTCCTCTGCATGAAGGCCGCTGCCCTGGTCGCGAACTTCGATGGCGGCCCAGCCACCCTGCCGCACGACCGCCACACGTACTGGCTTGTCAGCGCCGCCGTACTTCGCGGCGTTGTCTAGGAGATTGCGCAACACGGTCTTGAGCACACCCAGGTCATAGCGCGCATGCAAGGGATGGTCAGGCAGAGCGAGATCGATGGTCAGGGAACGTTGTGACGGATCCTTGCCCAGAGCATCGATTACCTCCGCCACGTCGCGGCCCAGATCGCCCCGGTCCACATGCACCACGAAATGGCCACTGTCGAGCCGGGCCACCGCCAGGATGTTGTTCACCAGGCCTTCCAGGCGATCGACGTCGGCGCGCATGTTGGCTAGAAAGCGCGCGCGCTTCTCGGGTGGCGGATCGCGCAGCTCCAAGGTCTCGATGAAAAGGCGGATGGAGGCCAGCGGGGATTTCAGTTCGTGGGTGACCGCAGACAGGAAGTTGGCCTGCTGGCGCATGAGTTCCATCTCACGCCGCACGGAACGCAGGATGAGCGCCGTTCCTGCGACCAGAATGCATAGGAAGGTGGAGCCCTCGGCTGCGAACATGCGGATGCCGGCCCGTCGCTGAGCCTGCAGATGCTCGAGTCGACCGGGTCGCGTGGTGACCCCGCAGCCAGGAAAGCCGGGCACCATCTCCTGCCCGGGACGCACGCCCGGCTGCCAGTCGAGTTGGGGATAGGCGATCCTGAGAAACTCGGCCGGTCCGCCGGGCCCCAGGGCCTGCCTTTGCGCAAGAGCGAGCAGCGCCCGTTCCGCGGATTGGCGATCTGCCTGCATATGCTCGGCCGTGGCGCGAATCTCCTGGGCCGAATAGCGCAGGTGGAACAGAACCCACCACGCGAGCAGCGTGATGGTGAACGCCATGATGGCGAGCACGCCCACCNNCGCCCACCACGAGCAGGCGGGATCGGAATTGGGTCGACACCGAACGCCGGAGAGAGGGCAGCGTCATGACTACGGAATACTACTGCCCGCGGTGGTCGTCACGCACGCCCTGTAAGAACGCCTCCACCGCTTCCATGCCGTGGTCCTGCGCCAGACGCTTCAGCCCGACGGTGGGCAGGTGCAGGAGTCGATTGACGACCTGCTGGCCGAAGCGTCGGATGTGGTCGCGATGGGCTTCGTCCAGCTTGGCGAGGCCATTGTTGAAAAGCTGCTTGAGCAACTCGTCGGCCGCTGCCTGGCCCTGACTGCGTAGGTCGCGCACGATGGGACTGATGTCGCGTTCAAACACCCGCCGGCGCAGCGCCTCCAGGGCTTCGTCGACAATTACCCGCCCCTCGGCGATCTCGGCTTCGCGCGCGCGCCGGTTGTGTTCAGCTTCGGCCTTCAGGCAGTCGATATCGCAAAGCTGGGCTCCCACCGCGGCAGCGGCCTGCGCATCGGTGTCGCGCGGCACGGCCAGATCGATCACCAGCGGCGCCTGGCCCTGCAGGGCTGCAAAGAAGGCGGGTCCTAGGAAAGCCTCACGCGCTGAGGTGGCGGTCACGATGACGTCCAAGTGCCCGGGCGCCTCCAGGAAAGCGTCCAGGGCGACCGCGCGTCCCCCACAGGCTGCTGCCAGATCGACGACCTTGCTCACGGTGCGGTTGACGAAGAGAAGGTTGCAGCCCGTGCGTCCGCGCAGATGCTCGCCACATTGGCGTGTCATCTCGCCGGCTCCGATGAGTCCTACCGTGGCGGGCGGTTTGATTCGCTGGTCGATCAGGGCGAAGGCCAGCGAGACCATGGACACCGGCCGGGTCCCGAGCGCGGTCTTGCTGCGCACGCGCTTGGCCGCCTGGAAGGCTTCTTCGAAAACCAGCTGGAGGTGCGGGCCGGCCAACCCCAATCGCTGGGCCATGTGCAGCGCGTCCTTGACCTGGCCGAGAATCTGGGCATCGCCAGGGTTGAGCGAGTCAAGGCCTGCGGCCACACAGAACAGGTGTTCGGCCGCGCCGTCCTTCTCGTAGGCGTGCAGGGATTGGGCGGCGCTGCGTGCCGTCGGCTCCCTGGCCGCTCCGGCTTGGCCGCGCGCTGCAAAGAACCCGTGGATACGCTTGCGATACTCGTCAACTGGGGTGCCCCGCCGGCACAGGAAGATCACCTCAACCCGATTGCAGGTGGCCAGATACGCGCTTTCCAGGAAGTCACACGCCTCGTGCAGGGCCTTGGCCTGGACCTCACATTCCTCAGGACTGAAAGTGTATATCGCCAGCCCCTCCTGCTGGCCTCGGCGCACGGTCAGACCGACCATGCCGAGATATCTCACGGTTTGGCCTCCGAGGGGGCAGGGGCAGGAGTGGGGGGCGGCGGCAGGACGAGCTGGCCGAGGTCCGGCTCGCTGGGGCTGCCGTCGACCAGAATGGCATGGCAGGTATCGCAGTCGTTGGGGATGACCCGATCTCCCTTGGATTCTTTCATGTTGCCGTCGTGGCAGCGGAAGCACCCAGGCGAGTCGTCGTGTCCGATGTTGTTGGGGTGCGTCTTGGAACTGGTGTTCATTTCGGGGAACACCGTGCGATCGTACACGCCGGCTGCTTCATCCGCTGCCCGCAAAACCAGCTTCCCATCGCGCGTGGCGAGATCCGGGTAGGACTTGCGATAGAAGTCCCCCACGTTCCGGCGAACCGCGGCCACGCCTGCGTCGTGGGTGGTGTATGCCGCCAAGACCGACTTGACCGCCTCCCGCTTGAAGAACGGAAGAGATCGCAGTTCGGCTTGCCGTTGCAGGACGCTGTCAATGGCCTTGGCTGGCGTCTCAAAGAGGTGCGTCGGCCGATTGTGGCAGTCAATGCAATCCATCACCCGCGCTGACTCTTGGATGCTGTCCAATGGCGGTAGGTTCACGCCCTCGCGGGTGAACTCCGTCCGTTTTCCATCCGGTGTTGTCAGTTCCACCCAGGCGATCTCTTGGCGGCGCTGGTCAGTGGCCAGGTAGCGNNTGAGGCTGGCCAGCGCCAAAGGCGCCGCCGCCTGTCTTGAGCAAGAGCGCGGTGAAGCTCGCGCTGTTTTTGTCGTCCTCGGCAAAGTGGGCGACGACCCGCAGTTTGTCGCCGTAGTGCTTGGCCGGCCAGTGGCAGCTTTCGCAGGTGTCGCGCGCCGGTCGCAGCGTGTGCACGGGCGACGGGATGGGGTGGGAATAGGTTCCCGTCATCACCTTCCACACCTGGCGCAGTCCATCGAATTTGGACCGAACCGCCCAGGATGCGCCCGGTCCGATGTGGCATTGAACGCACTTGACCCGCGAGTGAGGCGAGTTCTGGTAGGCCGTATACTCCGGCCGCATGACCTTGTGGCACACCGTGCCGCAGAACTTCGGTGTGTCCATGAAGCTGAGTCCCACCACCGAACTGGTTGCCAGCACGACCACATTGACTACGGTGAGCGCGGCAATGACCAGGGCCACCCGGCGTAAGTGCGGATCATTGAAATCCAGCTTCGGATAGGTCGCGATGGCGTCGGCCGACTGTCCGCTGCCCATGAGCGCCCGACGCCGGCGCAGGATGCCGAGCGGCATGAGCAGCAGCCCGCCCACGAAGACCACGGGCAGGAAGGCCGACCCGAACAACCCCGTGTACGGATTGTCGACTTGGCCCGCCACTTCGAGCATGAGAAACACGATCAGGGTCAACCCTGAGAGCGTGGTCAGCCCGAAGCCAAGGACGGTGAGAGGGTTCTTCGCGTAGTTGGCCAGCCGAGCGATGCTGGGGGAAAACGACTTGGGCAGCAACGACATGACGTCTCGAAATCTCCCGGATTGGCTGTTCTTCACAATTCAGGCGACACCCGCAGGCGCCACAGACCGATCATAACCTGCCGCGGCCCGGGCGGCCGCGGGAACTTGTCGCGGTTTGGTTTTCGATTGTGCCCGGAAAACCTATTGCAGAGCCTCCTGGGTCTTGACGACGACGTTCTGGAAGAACGAAGGGTTGTGCAGGCCCTTGGATCCATCATTGCTGAGGAGTTGCAGGTTCCAACTCGCATTGGCCACTACCGATCCCGGCGCGATCACAGGCACTGGCGCGCCTGTCGCGGCGGGTGGCACGGGCGGCGCAGTTTGGCCGGTGATGGTTATGCCGCTGATCTGGCAGTCGATCTGCGACAAGGTCTCGGTGCTGGCTGGAGCAGAGGCCGTCAGTGTCCAGGTGACGTCCACCGGCGTGGCCAAGGTCAGCGTGAACGAAGTCGCCCCGTGAATAGCGGAACGCAGGGCGACCGCGGTCGGGGCGCCGGGTACCAGCAGGTTGGGCGTGGTGGCGGTGGCGGAGCTGTACTGGTCTGTCGCCTGCCGGTACGCCCGCACGGTCAGCGTGTTCCCGGCCGCGTACAAGGCATCGATGATGGCCTTGGCCTTGGTCCCGATTGCCGCTGCAAGTCCGTCAAGCTGTGCGCTCATGGCTGCCAGGAATGCCTCGCCGTCGGTGGACGACGAGTGGCAAGAGGCGCAGATGGTGTTGTCGGTCTTGAAGTTGTGGTTGTCGGATCGGCCCGCTGCCTTCTCGGTGGCGGTGGGTATGGCCACGTGGCAGCCGGCGCAGGTGTCGGTCACCGACAGGTGCTTGGAAGGATTGAGTCGGGGCATGAAGTACGCGTTGAACCCGTAGAGCAAGTCGGTCTGCGCTGGGGTGTGCGGGCCCGAGAAGTCGGTGGCCGCGGCAACAAAATCGTCATGTTCCGCATTGCGGGTATTGTGGCAGGCCATGCAGGTCGCGCCCTTGCCCGCGCCGACGATGTTGGTCAGGCCGTTGGGCAACGCCTTGAGGTTCCCGCCCAGACGAAGCTGGCTGGGGTTGGTGGCGTCGTGGGGATCGTGGCAAGCCGCACAGGTGATCGCCTCGACGGTCGAGGCCTGCAGACCTAGGCCTCGCAGGTAGGCTTCGTCGGCCGCTGTGCCGTCGGGCTTGTGCAAGAGGCTGGCGTCTCCCTTGGCCAACTGGGCTGAGTACGCGGCAAAGCCCTGGGCCGAATGGCACCGGCCGCAGTGGGCTGCCGTGGTCCCGCGCGACTCAAAGGTGGCGTTGCTCACGAGATCGCGCAGAGCATGGGGTGATGTCGCCCACTGGGTCGGCTTGTAGTGGTGGCTCTCGTCCTGGTGGCAGGAGGCACAAACCCCCTCGGAAAATGACACCCGCGTCCACTTGTCGGGAGTGGTGTTTCGCGACGTGGTGTGTGCGGACGACTCGTGCCCAACGTCTGCGTATTGTGGCCCGTGGCAGTTCTCGCACTGGATCCCGGCCGACTTGGCCAGGGTGGGGTAGTTCGTCAGCAGGTTCTCCCAGTTGCCTGGCTGTAGCTTGGTGGGCATGGTCCAGCCGGTGGTCTTCTCGACGTCGTCGAAGCCGTTGTTGACCGCTGCCGGGGAGTCGCCCACGGTGTGACATTCCATGCAGGAGCGCGGAAAGTACGTCAGGGGCGTCTTTCCGTCAGAGTAGGTCCCGTTGAGCTTGGCTTGAACAGCAATGCCGTGGGCTGTCTTGGACCATGGCGTGAACACATCAGGCGCAAACACGTCATTGTGACAGGGCTGACAGGATCCCTGGTAGTCGGTCATCATGCCGCGCCAGTTGCCCGCAAACATGGTCATCGTCTTGGTGGACACCGATTCGGTCAGGGTGTAGCTGCCCACGACATCGGGGATGAAGCTGGGGAACCGCGTGTTGGAGCCCGCGAGGACGGCGCTTGAACCAACCGCGCCCGAGGCGTTCAGGCTCCAGTTCCACGTCCTCTGCGTGCCGCCGTCGCCCATCAGGAACTGGCGGATTCCGATGGGAGCGTTCTGCAGGCCGGTGGTGGGCGGGTTCGAGCGGACCGTGACCGAGGCCTTGCCCAGGTTGCCTTCCGGGTCCGTCACATGCAGTTCGAAGGAGTAGTTGCCGGCTTCGTCTGGGCTGATGGGAAGCACGCCGAAGTGAAGCTGGTCCATGACAGCGGCCTTGGCATCCGCCAAGGTTTGGGTGGCGAAGGTCATGGTCGGGCTGCCAGCTCCGGTCAGGGTCGACGGCGGGCCACCAGTCTGAAGCCATTCGTAGGTAAGGTTGCTGGCGTCCGTGTCGGGGTCGGATGCAACGCCGGCCAAGGTGACCAGCGCGCCGAATCCAGCGGTCTGCGTGGCGCCACTAATCGTCACGGTCGGGGGCTTTCCGGTTGGCGCATCGCCGACAGGTGACGCATCCAGCTCGGGGCCTGGAGGTCCGGGTGGGCCAGCCTCGCCCGCAGGGCCTGGAGGTCCAGGTGGGCCGGCATCGCCTGCGGGCCCAGCCGGTCCGCGGGCGCCCGTGCAGGCTGCCAAGCTAGCACCAACAAGAACACAAACTGCCAGTCGAGAAACACGGTTTCTTGTCATGGGCCTGTGACCTCCGGAGGGACGACTGCCAGGGCTGGGCAAACAACGATTGTGTAATTAGCTAGCATTGTTGCGCGCCAAATCCAAGCAAATCAATAGGCTTGGCGTAGTTACCCTGTTGCTGCGTTCTGTTATTGGATGACAGGAGGACGCGTTCTGTGTCGCGACGGGCGACCTGCGGTCGCCCAGGTCGCCAGAAAGCACACCCCATGCGCCCACGCGAGATGTGCCATGAGACGCTTGATGGGCACTTCGTGCAGTGAGGGTGATTGACCGGTCGTGCTACGGCTGGCAGATCGCTCCGCCAAAACCAGCGCAGCGAAGGCCGGCGTCGCAAGTCGAACCTGAACAGCAAGGATCGCCCGCGGCGCCACAGGGTGAGGTGGGCGCTCGGCGCCTTGC
>PMCR01000314.1:0-9904 GCA_003155465.1 Myxococcales bacterium
TATGCGCTGACCAATTGCACCCAGTGTGGTCCGCGTTTCTCCATTGCGCGCGAGATCCCCTACGACCGGGTTCACACCACGATGGCGTCGTTTGTGATGTGCGCCGACTGCCGGCGCGAATACGAGGATCCGAGGGATCGGCGCTTTCACGCCCAGCCCATCGCCTGTCCAGCGTGCGGGCCGCTGCTCTTGCTGGTTGACGGCGATGGATCGGTGCTGGATGTGGCGGATCCGGCTGGGCCAGCCGCGCACTTGCTGGCGGAAGGACGAATTCTGGCGGTCAAGGGAATTGGCGGCTATCACCTGGCCTGCGACGCGACTTCGTCGGCGGCGGTGTGCCGGCTGCGCGAACGCAAGCAGCGCGACCAGAAACCCTTTGCCGTGATGGTGCGCGACCTTCACGCCGCCGAGGCGCTGGCTGTGCTCGACGCCGCCGAGCGGGCGCTGCTGGCCTCGGTCGAGCGACCCATCGTGCTGGTGCAGCGCAAAGCAGATTGCGGGCTGGCCCCCGAGGTGGCGCCCGACAACCCGATGGTCGGTCTCTTGCTCGCCTATTCGCCCCTGCACCATCTGTTGCTTTCCCAGACCGAGCGGCCGCTGGTCATGACCTCGGGCAATCTTGCGGAAGAACCCATCGCGTTCGACGACGCCGACGCGCAGAGCCGGCTGGCCAAGATTGCCGACGCCTGGCTGTTGCACGATCGCCCCATCGAGAGCGCCTGCGACGATTCAGTGGGCCGCATCATCGCAGGCCAGCCGGTGTTGTTCCGCCGGTCACGCGGGTATGTACCCAGGTCGATTGCCCTGTCGTCGCCGGTCGTGCCGCTGCTGGCCTGCGGGGCGCACCTCAAGAACACATTCTGTCTGGCGCAGGGCCGCGACGCCTATCTTGGCCCCCACATGGGCGATCTCGAAAACCTGGAAACCCTGGCTGCCTACCAGCGCACGGTGGCGTGCTTGCAGCGTTTCGTCGGCATCGAGCCTGAGATCATCGCCCACGATCTGCACCCCGCCTATCAGTCGACCCGCTATGCCCTGGCACGGCCCGAGACGTGCAAAATTGCGGTCCAACATCACCACGCCCATGTGGCGGCTGTCATGGCCGAGCATGGCCTCGCTGGACCAGTCGTCGGTGTGGCCTATGACGGCACCGGGCTGGGCAGCGACGGAACCGCCTGGGGCGGCGAGATCCTGCTGGCCGATCTTGCGCATTTCGAGCGCCTGGCCACCCTGCGCCCCATCCCGCTGGCGGGCGGCGATCTTGCCATCCAGCAGGTGTGGCGGCTGGCGCTGGCTCTGCTCGACGACGCCTTTGACGGCGCCCCGCCGCTTCCCGGGCTGGCCCTGTTCAAGGAGATTCCTGCCCGCGAGATCGCGCTTTGCCGCCGCATGATCGCCGAGAAGCTGAACACGCCCCTTGCCCATGGTGCCGGTCGCTATTTCGATGCCCTGGGCGCCATCGGCCTTGCCGCGACCCAGTCGCACTTCGAGGGCCAGGTGGCGATGCGCTGGAACTTCGTCGCTGATGCAGGCGAAACTGGGCGCTACGACTTTGCGCTGGACACGACCGGGCGACCCTGGGTGATGGACCTGCGACCGATGGTGCGTCAGGCAACCATGGACGTTGTGGACCAGCGCGGCCCTGCCGTGGTGTCGGCCCGTTTCCACAACACCCTGGTGGCGGCAACTGCCGAGACCCTGCGCTTGGTGCGCCAGCAGCATGGCAAGCACCCGGTGGTGCTCAGCGGCGGCTGCTTCCAGAACGCGCGCTTGACCGAATCGTTGCTCGGGACCCTGGCGCCGGATTTCTCCGTGCACCTACCTGCCCAGGTCCCGCCTGGCGACGGCGGCCTCGCCTTGGGTCAGGCGGTGGTGGCCGACGCAGTGGCGCGATTGCTGTAGTGCCTCTCCCTTCCATCTTCTCGGGTCACGGGCAGCCCGATGGGGTAAGCTAGTAGGACAGGGCGTTGGATACCTCATCCGCGAGCGTGGTGCCCCTTTAGCCCTGGCTGGAGCACCAGCCCGATCAAACCTGCTTCAGCGGGAGGAGGTTTCGGGAACAGCAAGGAGGCAAGCATGACCCGCCAAGACCCGAGCCGACTCCATCGAACCTGGCTCATCGCTTTCGCAATGGGTGCCGCATCCACCCTTCTGGCATGCAGCGGGCCGGTGCCTCTTGGCAGCAGTCTCGTTGGAGGGTCTGGCGCCAACGGCCCAAACCCCTCGGGCGGGATTGATCTTTCCACGCATGGATCAGGCGCTGGATCGACTGGCAGCACGGGTGCAGGGGGAGCTGGAGGCGATTGTCCCAACTACGTTATCGCCGTGATCCGCGATTTTCGCGGCTGGGTAGGCCCAAATGGCGAGCCCAAGCACCCCGACTTCGAGCCAGGTGTGGGTCACTACGGCGACGACTTGGGGTTAGTCGACACCACCCTGGGCTCTGACAAGAAGCCCGTCTATGCACCCGCCGGCGCAACCCTGACCGTGAGCGGTGCAGACTCTTTCAACCAATGGTACCGCGACACCGACGGCGTCAACATGCGCTTCGAGATCAACCTGCCGCTCACGGCCGATCCCCTCGTTTCCGGGGGCCTGGCCTATGACAACGGGACCTTTTTCCCCATCGACAACCAAGGTTTCGGCAACCAGGGCCAGACCCACAACTATTCTTTTTCGACCGAGATCCACACGACATTTATCTACAGGGGCGGCGAGACGTTCACCTTCACCGGCGATGACGACGTGTTCGTGTTCGTAAACAACCAACGGGTCATCGACTTGGGTGGAATTCACATCGCCGAGAACAAGTTGGTCAGTTTCGATCAGCAGGGCCTCACTGTTGGCCAGACCTACCCCATGGACATCTTCCATGCCGAACGGCACGTCGTCGCGTCGCATTTCCGTATGGAAACGAAATTCGAGTGCCTCACCCCGATCGTGATTCCCTAGAAACTACTTGGACTGACTGGGCGCGCTCGCGGGCGCCGGGTTCGCGGGCGCCGTACCGGGGAGGGCGGCCAGGCTGACCTGCACCGGGTTGGCGATTCGGCTCGACAAGAGCTGCACCTCTTTTGTCCACTTGACGGCATCGGCAACCCGGCCGGCGCGATCCCAGGCCGTGCCGACGTAATAGGTGAGGGGGCCGCTCTTGGGGGCCGGCGTGACGACCAGGTATTCGAGGTCGGTCTGCTGGGCCTCGACGTGGGATCCCGCCGGCAGGACGACGGCAACACCCAGATTGCCACTTGCGCCCTGGTTGAGCGGTTCCCATGTCCGCATCCAGGCCGCCTTGTCGTCGACCTCTACCACGCCCTCGGGATGCTTCGCGATGCCGATCCCAATGGGCAGGGTGCCTTTGGCGCCCTTGAAGGTGCTCTCGAATCGATTGAAATGCGAGCCCGCATCCAGAGTCACGCGCTTGGTTTCCGTTACACGCATGCCGCCCGTGCCCCACGTGGCATAGGTCAGTTCGAATACCAGGCGGATCGGCCCATTGGCGAGCACGCGCGAATTGGTGAAGTTCTTCGACACATGGAGCTTGCCGCCCGACCAGATCCCCAATCCGCCGCCGCCGCGCGACTTGCCCACGGCGTAGAAGTCAGCGCCCTCGCCGAAGTCCTTGTGATAGTTGTCCGTCATGTACCACTCGTTGACCACCAGCTTCGACACGCGCTTGACCCAAACGTCGACGCCGCTGGAGGTCAGCGGTTCCTTCTTGCAGGTTTCCAGGTCAGGCCCGTACATGCGGTGGGCAATGACGTCGTTCTCCCAGGCGAAGTCGTCGTGGCGCTCGCGCACGAAACGACCGTAGGTCTTGTAGTCTGCTTCGGAGGCCGGGGCGCGCTCGCCGGCCCTCAGCCGAAACGTCTTGCTTTCGCTCGCACCGAAGTCGGCTTGAAACACGATCTGGTCAGGGGTTTCGTCGCCGTCTGAATCGACCAATTGCGAGAGCACCGATTTCCCTGCCGCGTTCACCACTTGAGTCTTCTTCAGATCCAACCCGGGCACGAGCTTGACCAGGTCAGCGAGCGCAAGCGCAATGGTCTCGGCGTCGCGTTTCGCGGCCAGGGGATTGGTCAGTATCACTGTGATCACGTCGGCCGGGTCAGCGACCGGGGCGGCTGGCACGGCGACCGGCGCTGCCGGCTTGGGCGCAGCGGCCTCGACCTTGGGCGCGGGGGCCACCGGTAGTTGGGGCCGACTCGCGGGAGGAGCAGACGCGCATGCGAGCGAGCCAATGAGCGCAGACACGAGGACGCAACGAGTTTTCATGGTCTTCATGGGCGCAAATTATCGCCGAAGTCCTCACCGGAAAGAACAGAATTATGCTGCCGCTCGGTGGGGCGTCTGGGGGAGGAGACTAGCCACGTGACGGCGCAAGGATGGGGTGAGGCTGGCGGAATGAACACGGATCAGGCGTTCGGCGGGGCTGGACCGAATGAGCGTTTCCTGTCCCCTCGCCCCGACCGCGTTGAGGGGTCGCTGCTTGACACGACGAGCCTTTTTGAGCATGGTATTCCGCGTGGACGTCCAGTCTTGCCAGCGTGGTGACAAGGAAATCGTCAGGCACTGCCAGGCCGATGTCGCGCGGCTGCTGGGCTGGTCTGCGGGACCGGGGCGGATGACCATTCTTGCCCAGGCCGTTCTTTTTCCCATTTCCCACGCAACTTCCTCAACCCCCATCCGAGAACCACAGGCATGAGAAGACACTACGTCGCATGTTCAAAGGTCATGGCACTGCTTCTGCCCGCGACATTGGGGCTTTCCTGCCTAGAGCGAGACTGGACCCTGTGCTCACCCAAGGACAAGTGCAAACCGGGGTACGCGTGCACCGCTGACTGGCATTGTGTAGCCCCGGCCGACGCCGGCAGTGATGGCCTTGTGGCCGTCGACAGCCACGACCTGCCGGATGCGGCCGGGGGCGGGCTGGACGGCCCGGTGCTAGCTGGGACCGACGGACCTGGGGGCGGTGCGACTGGGCTGGACGGACCCGAGCCGGATCGAGCACCGACTCCACCCGATGCGCCGGTGGCCCCGGTCTCAGATGCGCCGGCCGCGAGCCTCCCGGACGGGCCGCCCGTGGCCAGCCCTGCCGATGCGGCGATCCCGGATGCGCCGACCGTGGACGCGCCCGGCACGTGCAGCACGGACAGAGACTGTCCGTCGCAGAGCCCGCTTTGCTTGAACAATCGATGCGCGAAATGCTCTGGGGACAGCGACTGCACCGGCCGGACAGGACCTGCCTGCGCCGGCAGTGGGCTATGCGTCGCCTGCACGGCGAGCAAGCACTGCACGGGCGCGGCCGGCACATGCGACACCCCGAGCCACCAGTGTGTCGGATGCCTCACGCGCAGCGACTGCGCAAACCCGTGCCAGGCATGCACGAGCGGCGTCTGCACCGCGGTCATAAACCAGGATGATACAGACCGCTGCGCTGGCACCTGCGACAGCACTGGCGCGTGCAAGAACAAACGGGGCCAGTCCTGCAAGGCCAACAGCGATTGCGTGGGCGGAACAAGCTGTGCAGACGGCATCTGCTGCGACAAGGCCTGCACGGGATCCTGTCAGGCCTGCGATGTGGAGGGCTCGCTGGGAATCTGCACTGCCCTTGCATCAGGGGCCACGCCCCGGCACAGTGCCTGCGGTGGAACGGGGGTCTGTGCCGGCAGTTGCGGCGGAAAGACCGACGGTTCGTGCAGCTATCCCACGGTCGCCTGCGGCTCTGCCACCTGCGTCGGGCAGACCTACCAGGCTGCCGGCACGTGCAACGCGGGAAACTGCAAGTCGCCTGACCCTCTCCCTTGCTCGAACGCATGCAGTACCACGGCCGGCTGCACAGGCGAATGCAGGCCCGGAACCAAGCAATGCAGCGGCTCCCAGCCACAGATCTGCGATCCAGACGGGGCATGGCAAAACACCGGGAACGCGTGTTCCGGGTGCTACACCTGCTCGGCAGCGACGGGGGCCTGTGTTGCGAACACCGGGAACTTGTGCGACGACGGGAATGCCTGCACCAAGACGGATACCTGCCAATCCGGGGTTTGCGTTGGCTCGAACTCGAAGACCTGCCCCACACCTCCAGTGTGCCGCGGTGCAGGCGTGTGCGATCCGAGCACGGGCGACTGCAACTACCCGTTGGCTGCCAAGGATTCCCCGTGCAACGACAACAACGCCTGCACTCAATTCGATTCTTGCCAAGGCGGCGTATGTACTGGGACGGCAATATCATGCAATTCACCCCCAGCCTGCCACGTGGCAGGGGCGTGTTCGGCGGGAACCTGTTCCTACCCAAAGGCGGACGACGGAACGACAGACTCCAGTTGTCCAGGGACAACAAGAATGTGCTACCAGGGAACCTGTGTCGGGTGCCTGACAGACCAACAGTGCTCGGGCATTAGGCCGAGTTGCGACCCCTCTACTCACACTTGCGTATGCCGCAGACCGAGCTCCGGAAACCTCTTGAGGAACCCCGGATTTGATGGTTCGCTGAATGAGTGGACTGCATGGACCGCGATCTTGGCCGCCGACTCAGAGGGCTGTTCGGGTTCCAACTCGGTCTATGTTGACAATGACGAGGATGCTCCACAGCAGTGTGTTACGTTGACGGGAGGAACTGCGCCCACGTACTATTTCGGCGGTCAATTCAAGGGGGGGTATACGGGGAACTTTTTCCGCCTGCGTTTCTTCACCGGAGCCAACTGCACCGGCACCAGTGATAACACATTGAATTTGGACCTCGTAGGCTCCCCAGACTGGGCCCCGCTCTCGATGTATTTCGTGGCCCCATCGGGCACGGCAAGCGTCAGGGTCGGCTTCTATGGAATGCAGCAGTATTTTGACCAGCTTTACCTCAATGTGGCCAACCAATTCTGATCTTTTCGCGCCGCCCCGGCGTCGGGGCCACAAGGAGGTCGAGCAGGTCCCTCCCGTGGCGAGGGATCTTCTTCAAGTATCTGCGTCGTTCCCTGCGGGCTCACCTGATCGTTGTGGCAGCGAACGAGACGTTGGTGGATGGCGTCGATGTCGCACGAACGTGCTGCCAGCGATGCGCGAAGTATCCCTGAGAGCGGGATTGTCTGCGTCACCCAATAGCTGCTCAACATGTCGGCAGTACCAGCGACAGGGGCCAGTACCTTGCCCGGGCGACCAGGGTTCTGCTACAGCGTGCAGATCTGAAAGCACTCGACCGGTTGGCTACTGGGAGTTGCAGCTAGTTGGACGTTTTCGCAACTTAGGGCTTGCCAGCCACTGACGCACGCCTGGGCCTTGTCCGAGTGGTAAGTTGCCCCACTGGTGCAGACGGTTTCGGCGACGTCGCCGCACTCAAGCGCCTGCATCTTGGTGGTGCAGTCAGAAACCGAGGTGTAGCACGCGAATTCTGGAGGAAACCAGTCTGGCTTCTTCGGAAGCTTGGGAGTGCAAGTGGAGGCCGATGTGTCACCCGCGCTGAGGTCTCCTGCGCAGGTGAAAAATCTCTCGCACACGGCGGCGGCGTACTGATTGCAGAGTTCTGTTGCCGCCGCATCCGACTTGCCACAGCCCACAAGGCTTGTGCCGAGAACTCCAAATATGGCGATGGTCAGTAGGTGTCGCATTTTGTCACCAGGTAAACATCATGCCGCTGTTGGCGATGTAGTCGACTTGTTTCTCGCCCAAGAACCACGCGAATTCCGCGCGGAACAGGTCGACGTCGATGTGAAGCCAGGGCCTGGCGTGATAGACGGCACCACACGAGATGCCCTGTTGGTGCTTGATCCAGCTGGTCGGAATCTGTCCCGTGGTGGGGTCGGGGTCGCCGTCGACCTTGTTGAGGAAGACCCGAGTAATGCCCCAGCCGGCTGAGACGTCCACCTTGCCGAGGGCGACTTGTCCCTGCACGTAATAGCCATCGAATTTGCGCAAGTGAGATGTTGAATCCTGCGCCGCGTCGCTTACTTCCAGGGCGTAGTTCAGGCCAAGGCCGATCCCGTAGTGGCCGGCAACGCCGAGGTGAAACCGACCGAGTTCAAAACGGCCCCCATATCCAACCCCAGCCCCTGTCACACTCTCCTTGATGGTGCCGCCCTGGTTCACCTTCTGATACGCCCCGTTACCGAAAAGGACGACCTTTCCCAGCTTGCCAATCGGTTGCTCGAATGTCAGCTCCGCTTCTGCTCGCGGCCATGTGGTACGCGTCCACGACCCGCCGCCCCCGAGTATGAGAGGATCGTACGCCCCAATGTTGAGCTGTAGTCCACCCAGGACTGGTGTCCCGTAGATGACAGCGGGTGAGAATCCGCTTCCTAGTACGCCAAAGCCAACATGGCCCTGGGTTGGACCTCTGCCATCGACCGAACCGGGATAGCCCACACCATAGCCATGGGCGTACATGACGTCTATGTCTGTCGCGCCACGAGAGTAGAGGCCCCTGGTTCGGCCCACGAGCAAGCTGCCCCACAACCCCTCCAGTTTGACGTAGCCCTGCCTTACATCCGCGATGTTGATATTGCTCTTGGTCTCGCCATCGTTTTCGACCCAGGCCCAGAATTGGATGTAGCCCTTTACAGTGGTGTACGGCGTAACGGGGCCCCTCACGCCGAAAGCGAACGTATTTCCAATCATGCCGCTGCGAATCCGCGTGCGCTCGATCGTTCCCTGACTGGTCCCTACCGGTTGTATCGTGAAGGGGGTCGGCTGCTGCTCACGTACGTCTGGCATGCCACCGCCCTTCACGTCGTGTATTTGGCCAATACCCGACTGACCCGTTGATGGATTGTTCCAGTAGCCGTAGTCAAACTTCGGAAACCCATCGCCCCGCACGTAGCTGACAAAGCCGCCCACCCGCCCTTCACTGAACAGTGTCCAGTCGCCGTCGTGGGCCAGGATCTTCTCTGCGGCTGCTTCTTTCAGGAAAAGGGAAGAGGCGAGGGCGAATGAACACAGAGCAACGTATGCCTTTCCAGACGAGAACTGTACTCTCACGGATGTCTCCTGTGGTGGGGAGTGGCTAGGGACTGGTCACCGACGTCACGTCAAAGAGGGCCCACTGCGGGTAGTGCCCATTCGAATCCTTGTAGGGTTGCTGGGGTGATGGGGGAGTTTGTAGTGGCGTGGGCATGCCGGTCAGATCGACGGTGCGATGTTGCGTGGTGCAATTCGCGGGAGTGGGGCCGCCGCAGTTCTGCTGACCCTTGCAGTTCGAGTCGTGCAGGACGAACTTGATGGTTCCTCCACCAAAAACCGGGAAGCTGGCCTTGTACTGTATGGGGAAGGTTTCGTGCACCTCGCACCAGGTGACTCCCATTGTCGATGGCATTGAGTTCAAGTAGTAGATGTTCTCGGTCTTGTCCGCGCTGAGGGACTTGGTTTCTGTTAGAACGGGAGGGGTGACGTGGATTTCATAGGTGTTCCACAAACCGGTAGCGGGTGTGCCACCCTCGTACCAGCCGTCCGTGTTTGTCTCCGCATTCCAACCTGCGGGCGGGGCGTCGCCAGCCCGCCGCGTTCCGCCCGAATAGCACTTTGACCCCAGCACCCCCCGGATTTCGAAATTGATCGTGTACGGGGTCCCTGCTGTTCCGCCCACGGTTTGGGTGACCGTTCTGATCACGCCCTTGTTGGCGTAGGTCGGTGACGTGGCGTTCGGACACGAAGCGGTACCCTCGGGGTAGAGGTAGCAATCAAGCGATCCAGCGCCCACCTCTCCGGGAGAGCACGTTCCGACCCACAGGAATCCGTTCATTTGAGGTACTATGGTCTCCGGGGGAATCGACGCTCCGCCGCCGGCCGCGCCGGACGTGCCGGCTGCGCCGGTCGTGCCACCCGCGCTGGTCGAACCACCTGCGCTGCTCGAGCTGCCTGCTTTTGTCGTGCCGCCTGCGCTGGTCGAGCCGCCGGTACTGATCGAGCCGGCTGCGCCGGT
>PMCR01000314.1:9942-11556 GCA_003155465.1 Myxococcales bacterium
TCGGCAACGCCGCCGGTGTCCGCGGCGCTGGTGCCGCCGGTGTCGCCAGGCTGGGTGGTACCGCCTGTGCTGATCGTGCTGCCCGGGCTGGTAGTGCCGGCCGCGCCAGTGGTGCCGCCCTGAGGCGTGCCGCCGCCTGGGTTCGTGGTGGTGCCGCCCTGGGAACACGATGCCGCGACCAGTGCGAAGCCCGCGATACAGACTATGCGGAGAGTCGTTCGGTTCATTCTATGCCTCCTCGGAAACATTGTTCGAGCTTCGCCGGGTCGAGATCCATGCGAGGCTTTGTCACTATTAGAGTTGGACCCAACATGCAACCGGCCTCCTTTTCGGAGGCCAGAGGGAAGTATACCTCAGACGCGCTGCGGATGGTTAGGCCGTCAAATTATCCCGGAAGTCGCTGACGAGCAAGGTCCCCTTGGCGATGCCGCCCCGGGCTAGCGCGTCGTGTTGGTCGGCTGACTCCGACCAACTTCGGTCCCAGAGATGCAAGAAACATGCACCCGTGACTGTCCGTATGTGGACATACAAATCGGCCCGCGATTCGTGTACCATAGTCGGCCATCCGAGGCCGAGATTGCTGCCACACAAGGCCGAAACCTTGGCCTAGGCGTGAAAGTTTCCCAAGATATGGTGAGGAGAACTCATGAGCGTAATATGTCTTCGTACCGACTGGCATCGAGCGTTTTTCCTGTCCGCGGCTGTCACTCTTGCAGCGTGCTCCAGTTCGTCGACCCCGAGTAGCGGCGGTCAGGCCGGGGCTGGAAGCCGTGGCACCAGCGCGGCTTCGACCAGCACGGGCGGAAGCACCGGTGGCGCGAGCACAGCAGCCTCCTCGACTAGCGCGGGCGGCTCGACTAGCGCGGGCGGCTCGACCAGCGCGGGCGGCTCGACCAGTGCGGGCGGTTCGACCAGCGCGGGCGGCTCAACTAGGACGGCCAGTTCCAGCGTAACCGGCGGGAGCGCGGGCGGTTCGAGCAGCGCGGGCGGTTCGAGCAGCGCCGGCGGCGCGCCGGCGGTCACCGGCCTGCCGGCCAAGTCGGCGGTGCTGGCGTCGATGCGAAGTGCGAACGACTGGTTCATGAACAAGCACAAGGATCCTGGGGCGGACATAGTCACGGACAAGACCAGATCCAGCAACCTTTGGACCCGCGCCACCTATTACGAAGGGCTCATGGCGCTCTACAACGTGGAGCCCGACGCGACCAAGAAGACGAGCTACCACGACTACGCCGTGAGCTGGGGCACCTCGCATTCATGGGCACTGTACAGCACTCCCGCGACCAATGCGGACAATCAGGCTTGCGGCCAAGTCTATATCGAGCTCTACAACATCGACAAGAAGGAGAACTACATCACGGCCATCAAGGCCGGCATCGACTCCATGGTGGCGAGCCCGCCCACTGGTACGAATGGGTGGTGGTGGATCGACGCGATCCACATGTCCATGCCGAGTTTCGCGAAGTTGGGGGTCATATACAACGACACCAAGTACTTCGATGGCATGTGGAGCATGTACAACAACTCCCGCATGACCCAAGGTGGGGGCTTGTGGAACGCGACCGACGGGCTCTGGTTCCGCGACTTGCACTACACGCCCAGTGGCGGCACCAA
>PMCR01000212.1 GCA_003155465.1 Myxococcales bacterium
CCCGCACGCATCCAGATGGTATCCCCCGCCGCAGCGGAGTCATTTGCCTTCTGAAGGGAGGCGAAGGGGCTGTCTTTGCTGCCCGGATTCGAATCGCTGCCCGTGGGGCCAACGTAGTATTCCGCCGCAAGCACGTTCCTCGCGGCGAACAGGCCCAAACCGGCGACTACCCAGATGAGCAAGGAGTGATGCTGTTCGCTTCTGGACGAGGGTTCCATGGATTTCATCAGAGGCTCCTTCTCGGCGGGCAGGCGGAAGCGACAAGCTGGTCGGCGGACGGCAGGGAGAGTCTCGTACTCCAACACAGGAGACGTCTGTAGGCTACAGTGGCACGGACTGGGTGAAACGGCTCAGGCATTCCTTGCAAGAGCTGCGGCTTCCAGATACCGGTTCTCCGCCGGCCTGTCGTCCGCGTGCGGTCGGGCGACCGATCTCGGGCAGATGGCGATGGCGAGGTCGCGATCGCGCGTACCCGCGTCGGGCGCGATGAGGAACGAAACCTGTACGCACCCGTCGTGAAGGTGACGCCGGCATCCCTTCGGAATTCTTATGGATTGTTGCCACGGCCTGGCTTGGTCGCCGAGCTGGGGACGAACTTGGACTTGGCCTCGACGTTGCAGGGAACTTGCGGATTCGACCCGGAGGCAGTCATGACTCGCTCGATACCAAATTCGTTGCTAGTGCGCGCACATCTGGCCCGGGGGACAGGTGTTGCAGTAGACCTTCACCCCGTCGGCGAGACTGTAGGACAAAGAACAATCACCGCCGAAACTGCCGAGGCAGTCGTAGGTGACCGGCCCCTGGCCGCAGGTGTTTTCAATACAGCTGGACTGGAGTATGCCGCTTGCCATCTCGAGGCAAATCTGTCCGGAGGGGCAAGGTCCGCTGTCGTACCCTGACGACGACCTGCCACAACTTACGGGACCGCACTCCGCTGTTTCGACCATCCATATGCCTCCCGTACACGTGGCCAGCGTGCGGCCGGTGCTGGGACAGATGTCGTAGAAACAACTCAGGGTTGCCCTTCCGCAGGACGAGGCATTCTTGGGCGGGGTCTGCGGACACGTCGCAGGCGTTGCTGCGGCGTCGGCGCCCGTGCAGTCGCTTTCGCGGACGCAACCCTCGAAACAGTTGCTGGTGTACGACAGAACATAGGGCGCCTCGCAAAAAGGCGTCGGAATCCTGCACGCAGCCGGCCCGCTGCAGTTGGCGCGACCGCCGTCGGCGCATCGGCTGAAGCGCGCACAGCAGCCGGCAGCGGCACACCCGCAAGTTCCGGGATCGACGAAGACGGCATGGCAATCACTGCGGCCGTCGCACTCAGTCTGGGTGGTCACCCGGCCGCAGCTTCCCGAGGCAGCGTCCTTGATTCCGCCATCGCTCGCACACGCGTCGCCGGTACAGCCTGCGTCTGGAGCCAGACAAGGTCCGAGGGGGCACAAGACGCCGCAAAAGGGAGCCACTCCAGGCGTGCACGATTGGCACAACGTCTGCCCGATCGGGCAGACACCCGCATCTGCTTTTGCGCACGCACTGTCGGCCATCTTGGACACGCCGGCAGAGCGGCGCTCGCAATCATTGCCATAGGTCCTCCCGTCGCAGCCGCACACGGGCTGGTAGATCGCCGGGCACGCCCCGTTTCCTTTGACTGCGCATTTTCCAGACGCATCGTCTGCATTGCAAAGCCCCGTCTGGATTTCGCAGAATTCACCGGCCGCACAACTCGCGCCCGCGAAGCCGCCGCAGATCTTGCCGGCATCGCCGGCGCCGCCTGAACCGTTTCCGCCTCCTGCCCCGCCGCCGGTTCCCGTGGCCCCGCCGGCTCCCGTGGTGCCCCCAATTGGGATGGTTCCCCCGGTCAGTGTGGATCCACCCGTTGCCGTGGCGCCGCCACTTCCCGGGATGCCCCCGGCGGGGCTGCCCCCGCTTCCGCTGGCCGCAGCGTCGCTCACCGATCCTGCGGCACCTCCGCTGCCCGCCGGCGCGTCGAGACCAGGAGCCCGCGCATCGGGATTCTGTTGGCTGATTGCCGTCTTGTTGCTGCTGCAGCCGGCGGGCAATCCCCCCGCGACCACGACAGTCACAAGAGCTCCAAGGATCGCCGGGGTCACCAACGCTTTCGTCATCAAGTGTCTCTCCTTCCGGGCCCGCTTCTGTCTGCCTTGACCAACAATCCCTACGGATAGGAACACGACAAGTACCAGGGGGTCATATAGCAGCCAGCCACAAGACCCTCGCGCAGACCGCAGAGGCAGTCGCAGAGACTGCTGCACGCATCCGGGATGTCGACACAACCAGGGACCGGTGCGGGATCAGCGCAGCCGGGGCTGAACCGGTCTGTACGCGATTCGCAGCTGGCTACCGGCGAGAGACCAAAGGGACAGCCTCCGTCCGTCGCGGCCGTGCATCGCGGCGGGACGCCCGGCATCTTGAGCACGCAGGCCTGTCCAGAATGGCAAGTTGTGTTCCCGCACAATTGGTTCCCGGCGTCGGGCGCCGCGTCCACAGCAGGCGGGGTGTCAGGCCCAGCATCCGCATCCACGGCAGGAGGGACGTCCTGTCCGGCATCCTCCGGCGACACAACGTCGGTCGTGCACAGATGACCAACACAGCGCACGGACACCGAGTCGATCGGCTGCGCTCCTGTCCCTTGGAAAGGCGTGGTCTTGCCGGTGTCGGTCAGGTAGCCGACGTACTTCGCGCATCCAAGTCCGCTGCACGCCCCCGGGGACAGCGCAAAGCACCCTGAATATGCACTTGCCTGGGCCTTCGCGATTCCGAGGGCCCGGTCTGCGCCACAGCATTTCGCAGCGACATGGATAGCGCAGTCCGAATCTTGCGTGCACTGCCGTACCACGGCCGTGAAGCCGCCCCCGTCATCGTCGCTGCACTCTACACCTGTGAGCGCGTCTTCTGTCACGCCGCCGGTTCCTGTCGCGCCTCCCGTGTCTCTTGCTACGTCGATCTCCGAGCCGCTTGCGCCTGCGGAAGAACCATCGGCCAGCTTCCCCGCGCTCTTGCCGCAGGCCCCAGACCATCCCACGAACAGGAAGGCAGCCACGATGACAAAGCCCCAGGTGGTACGCGGTTGGGAATTGCGGTATGCGCCCATTCTGTCTTGCTGTGACATTTGCGGACCTAGATAGCAACCTGCGTGCCACCCTCTGGGGAGGCCCATTTCATGGCCCTATCATGGATGCCGGCATCAGAGTTGTCGAGCGTGCGCACCCGCGTCGCGACCTAGCACTACTGATTGAAATTCTTCCGTCGCCGTCGCTGCTGCGGGGCCCGTCCGCTTTCTCGCTTCTCGGTCAGATACGNNATTTCAATCAGTAGTGCTAGCCGCCAGCGTCCCCTCAGAATTTTGAGGGAGCGCGCTGGCGATCTGATCACCCTCGGAACCGGCCGACGAATCCATGAAGCTCGCAGGACTGGTGCACCCTTGTTGCAGGTAGCCAGAAAGGCCGCACTATGACGAACAGCAGGTTCCCATTGGGCATTCTGATCCTGGGCAGCGCCCTGGTGGGCGCTTGCTCTGACGATGGCGCTGCAACGCTGGGCAGCGGAGGCTCCGCTAGTAGCAGTTCCGCGGCGTCAGGCGCGGGAGGCGAGCAGGGAGCGGGCGGCAGCTCTGGCACAGGTGGTACGGGTGGCCGCGCGGGCAGCGAAGGAAGCATGACAAGCGGCGTCACCACAGCCACGGGCGGGGCAAGCGGTGTGGGTGGAACCGCCAGCGGAAGCGCAATCGGTTCCGGTGGCAGCTCCCCCACAGGCGGCACGAATGGGGGCACAGGGGACGCGACAGGGGGCACGACTTCATCTGTGGGCGGCGCGACAGGCGGTGCCACAGCTGCTGGCGGCGGGACCGGGGGCAGGGGCAGCGCGACGGGCGGCACCGCTGGAAACACGGGCGGAGCGACCCCTGCTGGCGGCGACACCGGGGGCAGGGGCGGCGCGATGGGCGGCATCACTGAAAACATGGGCGGCACCATGGGCGCAAGTGGCGGCAGGGGCGGCGGGACCGCGGGAAGTGGCGGAGCGACGGGCGGCGCCAACATGGGGGGAACGACCGGGCTCGGTGGTCAGACGGCGGTCGGCTCATGCAACGTGGAACCAGTCACGCCCAACGCCACTGCACAGACGCGCAAGGTGCTGTGCTACCTGTACGAGATCTACGGCAACCACATCCTTTCGGCTCAGGAGGAGAACAACGACGACAACGGGCTGAACTACATTTTTCAGACGACGGGGAAGAAGCCGGCGATCCGCTCCTTTGACATGAACAACAGCAAGGCTCCGAGCCAATGTGTAGAACACTGGAACAATGGTGGCCTTTGCATGTTCGGCTACCACATGGGTATCGCGGGCAGCTACGCAACCAAGACCGACATCGAGCAAGTGCTGACAGAAGGCAGCAGCTTCAACACGACGTTCAAGTCCAGATTGGACACCTACGCCGGGGCCTTTCAGACGCTGGCGGCTGCCGGTGGCGCCGGGATAGTCCGGCTATTCCACGAGGCCGGCAAGGGCTGTTCCTGGTTCTGGTGGAGCATGGGGACCGCCGATCAGTACCTCCGGCTGTACAAGTACGCTTTCAACTACCTGACCGGCACCAAGGGGCTCAAGAATACCATCTGGATGGTGCCCCTCTGCGGCAGTCCGGATACCACATACAATCCCGGCAAGGGATACGTGGATTTGGGTGGATCGGACACCTACGCGGCGGCCGGCAACTATGGTCCGCTCACTGACCAGTTCAATAGGACCGTAACGGCATTCCCCGGTCTTCCCATTGCGCTGCACGAGAACGGTCCGATTCCAGATCCGGATCAGATGAAGTCCGCCGGTGCGAAGTGGCTGCTCTTCAATACTTGGTGTGACAACTTCCCCAAAGCGCCATCGAATTCCGTGGAGCATCTCAAGGCGGTCTATACCCACGACTACGTGATCACGCTGGATGAGATGCCCAACCTGAAATAGGGCGAGGTTGGTCACCTCACGGACTGGGGGTGCAGATCGACCGTTTGGTGGCGAAGCCGCTCAGGGTGATCTGAAGCTCCGACTCCACCGGGGGCCGGTTGCTTCCGCTGGATTCGCCGGGGGGCCGGCATGGCCTCACTCCGGCGTCTTGCCCGCGTCCTCGGTCTTGCTCACGTCTCCGGACAGCACTTCATTGGCGGCCTTGGAATCCGGGTACTTCTTCACCAGCCGTTCCAGAACCACCCTGGCCCGAGCTTCCATGCCGTTCGCTTCCAGGAGCACGCCGAGTCCCATGAGCACGACATCGCTCCTTTCGAAAGTCGGGATATGTGAAGCCACGGCGTAGTGTCCAGCGGCTTTGAGGAAGCTGGCGTTGATCTCGGGGCCGAAGGCACGCGCCCCGGCACCCACCGGCTGGCCTTCGCCGCCCGATTGCGCCTGGCCGTCCTTCTCGATCTCCTTGAGGCGCAGGAAGAAGTGCTTGCCCGCGTATAGGTCGGCCAGGAAGAGCTCGTACTTGGCCACGCGCGGGTCGTCGGCCGGAACCGAACGCAAGAGGGTCTCGATCTTCTCCGCCTTGGCGTCGTCAGGTTTCTTGGCGCGTGCTCGCCAGACGGTTTCATGCTGGGCGTGCAGTTTGGCCAGGTAGGCGGCCACCGGGGTTTCCGGCTCGTGCCTCGCTTCTTTCGTGGCGGCCGTCCTGGGCTCTTCGGCCACTGCTTTGGCTGGCTCGGGCGCCACGGCCGGTGCTTCCGCGGGCGGCGAAACCGCGGGCGCCGCGACCGCGCCCAGCTTCTCCGTCAATGCCTGCTGCTGCCGCTTCAGCTCCTCCATCTCCTTGATGTGGCCAGCTAGCTCTTGCTTGAGATCCGGTGTGACCTTCTTCTCCTTGCGCAGGAACTCGTGGAAGCTGGCCAGCGCCTTGTCCGGGGCGCCCATGTTCTGGTAGCAGCGTCCGATGTTGTAGATGTACATCGGGTGGACGTACTGAGCGAAGAGCTGGGAGTAGATGTCGATCGCCTCCTGGTACTTGCCCGCCGCGAAGAACGCGCGCGCCGTCTGCTCGCGCGGGTCGGTCTTGGGCGCCTTCCCGGAGGCCCCGAGCAGAAGCAGTATGGCGATACCAGTTGCAATGCGTCTCATCGACCGTCCTCTCTGAGCCCGAGAGCCTCGATCACGGCGTTCGGGTCCGTTCAGGGTACCTGAGATGGGTGATATGGGCACTTGAAACCTGTGGCGGGTTGCCGCATCCTCGTTCACGGTGAATTCGTTGGTCGCTCCTCGCAGGACCGGCTGTTCCCGGCCGATGACGGCGCGCGGTTTTTCATGAGCGAAGTCCTGTCCACGCCGAGCGACCAGGAACTCCCGAGCGGCACGCAGGTCGGCGAGTACGTGATCGAGCGCAAGCTGGGTGAAGGTGGAATGGGGAAGGTGTATGCCGGCGTGCAACCGCTCATCGGCAAGCAGGTTGCCATCAAGGTGGTAGTCGCTGCCTGGGCCCGCGACGAACAGGTGACCAAGCGCTTTCTCGAGGAAGCCCGCGCGGTCAATCTGATCCGGCACCCCAACATCATCGACATCTTCTCCTTCGGCACCCTACCCGATGGCCGGCCCTACTTCGTGATGGAGTTTCTTCAGGGTGAGAGCCTGGAGGACGCCCTGGTCACAGGCCACGCCACCGGTCGGGAGATCCTCCTGTTGATGCGCCAGCTCTGTGACGCGCTCACCGCTGCGCACGCGGCCGGCCTGGTGCACCGCGATCTCAAGCCCGAAAACCTCTGGATCGCGCGTCTGCCCAACCAGGAGGTTTCGCTGAAGATCCTCGACTTCGGCATCGCCAAGAATCTGAGCATGCCCAATGCCAAGATGACCACCGCCGGGCAGATCCTGGGCACCGCCCACTACATGTCGCCTGAACAGGCCACGGCCTCGACCATCGATGGCCGCACCGATGTTTACGCGCTGGGCGTGATCCTCTATCGCATCCTCACTGGCGCATTGCCTTTCAACGGCGACAGCGCCTTCGCCGTGGTGACCAAGCACCTGACCGAGGCGCCGGTGCCGCTGTCGCGCCTGCGACCCATCCGGCCCGCGCTCGAGTCGGTGGTGCTTGACTGTCTGGCCAAGGACCCGGCGAAGCGCCCGCAGACCGTGGGCGATCTCTGGCTGCGCCTCGAGCCCGAACTGGAAGACTGGGCGGGTCCGCCGGTGGGCTCGCGGGGCAAGGGTGCGGGCACGGGAGCCGGACGACCGATCCTCACGGCGGCTTCCCCGCAGGCGGCCCCGGTCCTGGGGGCTGGCTCGCGCGTCACCGTTCCTCCGCTTGCTGGCGTCACCAGTATGCAGGCCCCGGGCAAGGGGGCTGGCGGTCGGACTGCGGCGGTGGCGGTGGCCATCGCCGTCGTGGTGGCAGTGCTTGGGGTGGGCATCTTCCTTGGTCGCGGCTCTTCGTCGGCCCCTCGATCCCTCGCAAGCGGCGCCGTCCTCGATGCTCGCCCGAAGTCTCTCGCGGTGGTTCCGGTTCCAGCTGTGACGGTGGCGCCCCCGGCGGCCCCTGATGCTCGGCCAGCCGAGGCACTTCTGGCTGGGCACGATGCAAGCCCCACCCTTGCACCAGCAGCGAATCCCGCCCCGAAACCTCCCTCCGAACCCGTCAAGAAGCACCGCCGCGAGCGACGAAGCCCCGAGGAGGGCGGGCCCCAGCCGCTCTAGTCAGAAGGCGTAGACCGGGTTGTCGCTCCTCATGATGACCGGCAACTTGGTGGACGTCATTCCGATTGCCCGATGGGGCATGGCCTCCAAGGATCGTTGACATTCAGGCGTGGTCAGCCTCAATCTTTTCAGGTGCCAGAAAGATCCTGCCACTGCCGCCAGCGCGGGTCGGCCAGCGTGCGCGTGAACGACAGCCACCTGCGCAAGGCGGGCTGGCGGTTGGCTGAAGCTACGCAACGATGAGTGAGAACCCGCCGGCGGAGCTTCGGGGCCGGCGCCTCTGCGGCGCTCTTGTAGCATTCGTGTGCCTGGCTCCTGCGCTGGCCGCCGGGGCGACAGTCGCCGAGGAGATGCCCCAGTCCGAATCGCGCCCGGCGGGACCGCCGCCGGCTGCGGCCGCTCCACCCACAGCACCATCCCCCGATCTGCGCTCAGCCACCGCGCCACCCGAGCCGACGCCGCCAGCGTTCGCATGGCGCCGCACCGCCATCTTCGCCGGCGGCGCGGTCACCGCCTTAGCGGCGCATGAATCCTGCCACCTCGCCGCCAACCTGGCCTTGGGCAACCGGCCCCGCTTCGAACCAGTGACCTTCATCGGGTTCATTCCCTACTTCGCCATCGTGCCGTCAATCCGTTGCAGGGGAGGCGCCTGCAAGAAGCGCGACGGCGAGGCTTTTTCGCCCGGCCGACCGGGCCTTTACACCATTGTGTCCGCAGGCCTGCAGTGCCAGCACTACGAAGACGAGGTCATCCTGAGCCAGCAACCGGGGCTGCGCATGGACCAGGCTCCTTTTCGCAAGGGCATGCTGACCTTCAACACTCTGCTTTCGATCGGCTATGTGCTGGCGAACTGGACAGGCACCGAGCCAACCGATGGTGACATTCGTGGCATCCATCGCGACGGCGGTGCCCCCCGTCTCTGGCTCAGCTCACTGGTGCTCGGCATCGCCGCAGCGGACATCCTCCGCTACTACTATCCCCACGCCCGCTGGCTGGCCTGGTTGAACCGGATTGCCAAGCTGAGCGTCACCGGCATCGCTTTCGCGATGTAACCTTCGAGCACCCACCGCCAAGCCGGGCGGGTCTCCCGCAGACATCGACCTTCCGTCGCCCGCATCCGGCACTATTGATTGAAATTCTCCCGTCGTCGTCGTCGCTGCTGCGGGCCCTGTCCGCTTTCTCGCTCCTCAGTCAGATACGTCGAGTATCTTCCCTCTTCCCTCGTCGCTCGTCGCTCGTCGCTCGTCGCTCGTCGCTCGTCGCGGTCAGTAGCGCCAGGCAGCTCGCGCGCTGCGCCAAAAGCGTTACGGCTCCCCAGAACTGCGCTTGCATTGCCTGCGTGTCCTATCCACGCGCGCGGCCAGTCCCCCTGCCCAGGGCGTGAGTCCGGCGCTTTCCCCTGTGGGAATCAATACACTAAATTGGGACATATGCGTGAATAATTCGGCGCAGCATTAGTCATCGTGACCTTTTCTTTTCCCTTCCTCGCGGTCAGTCGTTTGCGCTAGTGTCGCTTCTTGCCTTGGCAGTGGCCCGGTAGGTAGTTAGAAGAACGGTTTCCGCTGTCTGGTTGTCCATCCACCCAGGAGCAAGCCATGAGAGATTTCGGCTTTTTTCGTCAGTCGTGCGCGCGTTTCTCGTCTCAGCTGAGCCTGGCGGTCGCCGGCACGTTCGCCGTGCTGGCCGTCGGTGCGGCGGGGTGCTCGCGAAAGGAGCCTCAAGCTGCCGACAGTGTGAGCGTCTCCGCTGCAGCGCTGAACGCGACTCCGCAGATCACGGATTTCGCCGTGTACGCGCACAACAGCGCCACCCTGCGTGACCGGGCGACGGTCTTGGGCGGCGACGTGGGCGTGCGCTTGGCTGGCACGGGCCCGTTTCTCATCAGCGGCTACGAGCTGGCCCTGGCCAGCGAGGCCCAAGTCGAAACGACCCACAACGTGATTGCAAACCGGGTTCTGTTGCAGGACCGGGCGCGCGTGGGAGACGTGCAGGCGAGCCAGATCACCAATCAGTTCGGCTTCTATTCGCACCAGTACCCATTTCCGTCATCCATGCCTGCCGTGCCGCCGACAGCGCCGGTCTCGCCGGGCACAACGCCACTGACGGTCGCCGCATCCGCCACAACTGTCGTTTCTCCAGGCAGCTATGGCGCCGTGAGCGTGGGCTATCGCGGCATACTGCGATTGCGCGGAGGCGTATATCACCTGGCCTCAGTGCAACTCGACAACGAAGCGAGGATCGAAGCGCTGGCGCCGGTGCAGCTGCGGGTGGCGGGGCGGTTTGGTGCTCTCGACCGGGTTTGGATCGGGGCGGCCAGCGGCGTGACCCTGACCGCGGGCGACCTGCGGATCGAGGTTTCGGGCCACAACGGTGGCAGCGGCTTGCCCACAGACACGCCCAAGGCTGCGGGGTTCGGCAATGACTCGACCATTCACGGGGTGATGCTGGTTCCCAACGGGACGCTCCAGACGGGACACCGCATGGCCATGGTGGGTGCGTATGTCGGGCGCGACGTCTGTATCGACATCGATTCCCAGGTGAACTACCAGAGCGGCGTGGGACCCTCGGGGTGTCTGGAGTCGTGCGACGACGGGAACCGGTGCACGACCGACACCTGCTCGACGGGGGTGTGCGTTCACACGCCCTCGGCGGCCGGGACGAGCTGCGCTGATAGCAACGCCTGCAATGGCACAGAGACCTGCGACGGGGCCGGGCATTGCCAGGCTGGCACGCCGGTAGTTTGCACACCACTCGACCAATGCCACGCGGCCGGGGTCTGCAGTACGGCAACTGGCCTGTGCTCGAATCCGGCGAAATCCGACGGGACATCGTGCAATGATGGGAACGCCTGCACGAAGAACGACGTCTGCAAGACCGGCGCGTGCGCCGGCACTGGGTACACCTGCAATGACGGGCTGGCCTGCACAGCCGATACCTGCAATGGCGACGGA
Organism: Myxococcales bacterium; assembly: GCA_003155465.1. Next base: position 10,644 of record PMCR01000212.1, read on the forward strand.
ACCTGCAGCTTCAACGTGACGGCAGGAAACTGCCTAATCAACGGGGCGTGCTACCCCAGCGGGGCCGTGAACCCGACCAACCAGTGCCAGCAGTGCGCGCCTGCGACCAGCCAGACGGCGTGGAGTCCGAAGACCAGCGGGACCTCGTGCAACGACAACAATGCCTGCACGAAGAACGATGTCTGCGACGGGGCTGGGCATTGCGGCGGGACGGCCTACACCTGCAACGACGGGTTGGCTTGCACTGTCGATAGCTGCAACGGCGATGGAACCTGCACCTTCACGACGTTGCCGGAGGACTGTGTCATCAACGGGGCATGCTACGTCGCCGGCGCGACCAATCCGAGCAACCAGTGCCAGCAGTGCACACCCAGCTCCAGCCAGACGGCGTGGAGGCCGAAGACCAACGGGACCTCGTGCAATGACGGGAACGCCTGCACCCGCAGCGACATTTGTACGGCTGGTTTCTGCGGCGGGACAGCGTACACCTGCGACGACGGGCTTGGCTGCACTGTCGATACTTGCAACGGAGACGGGACCTGCACTCACACGCCCACCGACGGGAGCTGTGTCATCGACGGGACGTGCTACGTTGCCGGCGCGACAAATCCGACAAACCCGTGCCAGCAGTGCGCCCCGAGTTCCAGTCAGACCAACTGGAGTCCGAAGCCCAACGGGACCTCGTGCAACGACGGGAACGCCTGCACGCGGACCGATACCTGCCAGGCGGGAAGCTGTACGGGGAGCAATCCCGTGGTGTGTACGGCCAGCGACCAATGCCACGACGCAGGAACATGTGACACGGGCACCGGCGCGTGCAGCAACCCAGCCAAGCCAGATGGTACGACTTGCGACGATGGGAACGGGGAGACCCAAGGGGACCTGTGCACAGCCGGTGTGTGCCAGGGAACCAAGCCCTGTGCGTCGATTGCCGACGTCGGCGCCGGCGCGACACACACCTGCGCGGTTCGTGCGGACGGCAGCCTATGGTGCTGGGGCGCAGACTGGGCAGGCCAGCTCGGCAACGGCACGACCGCCGATAGTCGGATCCCTGTCCGCGCGGGGACAGCCACCTGGAACTGGGCGTCGGTGGCCGCTGGCCAATACCACAGTTGTGCCATTCGTCGCGACGCCAGCCTGTGGTGCTGGGGATCCAATGATCAGGGGCAACTCGGCAACGGGACGACGGATGGCGCATCGACACCCGTGCAAGTGGCGGGCAATGACTGGGCGATGGTGCAGGCTGGCCGCAGCCACACCTGCGGTGTGCGGACCAACGGGGTCCTGTCGTGTTGGGGCGACAACGCGCACGGGGGTCTGGGCAACGGCACGCAAGCCGGAAGCATGCTGCCGGTTGAGGTGGCTGGAACGGATTGGGTCCGGGTGGCCACAGGAGACTGGCACACCTGCGGAATCAAGGCCGATCAAACCCTGTGGTGCTGGGGCGCAAATGCTGACGGTGAGCTGGGCAACGACTCAACCGAGGACAGCCCGTGGCCGGTCCAGATCGGGGCCGCGAACTGGTCGAATGTGTTGGTCGGGGTGGGCGCAGGGGGCACGCATACCTGCGGCGTCAAGCTCGATGGAAGCCTGTGGTGCTGGGGCGCAAATGCCTTTGGCCAGATCGGGATAGGCTCGACCGCGGGCAGCCTGACGCCGGTGCAGGTGGGCAGCGCGAGTTGGGCAGATATAGCAGGCGGCACCGGTCACACCTGCGGCATTCGGGGAGACGGAAAGCTGTGGTGCTGGGGCGACAACGACTCTGGCCAGGTCGGCGATGGAACCCTGGTGAACCGGCTTGTGCCGGTGCGGATCCCTGGGCAGGCGTGGGCAGGAATTTCGGGAGGCGCCGGCCACACCTGCGGCAGGCGGCAAGACGGCAGCCTGTGGTGCTGGGGCGGCAATGCGGATGGCGAGCTCGGCGATGGGTCAGTGGCGTCGCAGAACTCGCCCGAACAGATTGTGGGCCAGTTGTGCAGCCAGGTCCCGATCTGCGGCAACGGCCAGGTCGAGCAGGGCGAGGAATGCGACGACGGGAACAACCTTCCGGGTGACGGGTGTTCGGCGGATTGTCTCAGGGAGAGGTGTCATGGGGTCGTGTGCACGGCCAGCGACCAGTGCCACGACGTGGGAACCTGCGATGCCAGCACAGGCGCGTGCAGCAACCCGGCGAAAGCCGATGGCGTCGCCTGCGACGACGGAAACACGTGCACGCAGACCGATACCTGCCAGGCGGGAAGCTGCACCGGCGGCAATCCAGTGGTGTGCACGGCCAGCGACCAGTGCCA
>PMCR01000175.1 GCA_003155465.1 Myxococcales bacterium
ACGTCGAAGCTGGCGCCCGCCTTGAACAAGGTGCGCACAATCCCGGGGTCGGGGTTGGCCTTGACCGCGTAGTAGGCTTGCACGCGCGGCAGGTGTTTCTTGAAGGTGGCGTAGTTCCGCCGAAGCTCGCGATGGTCGACCACGAAGAGGGGGGTTCCATGCTGTTCGGCCAGTTGTTTGAGAAGCTTGGGTGAAAGCACGCGGGATCTCCTTGCGACGGGGTAGTCTACAGGCGACCGTGGGCAATGGCGCCGGAAAAGGCGCACTGGGATTCGCAATCGGGGGCCGGGGCGGGGACCGAGACGCTGACGGAGCCATCGCCCGCCGGGACCTCACCGGCGCACAAACCTCAATGATATTGAGGATGCCGAACTTGCGTACAGAAAGCTGAGGAATGTCTTCGCACGCAGCCGGGTCTTTCGCTATTGGCAGGTATTCAGGAAGACGCGCGTCGCCCACGCGTCGACGACAATCAAGTCGAGGCGGCCATCTCCATCGAGATCGCCTGTGATGGCCTTTGTGTCGCTCGAGTTCCAGTCGGGAAATGGCACGAGCATGACGGTTTGACCAAAGGCACCTTTGCCATCGGCGATCAAGAGTTCGAGCCCATCCCAAGTGGACAGGACGAGATCCTTGGCGCCGTCACCGTTGAAGTCGCCAGCCGCGATTGGAGCTGCTTGGCCGTTGGGGACGTCGAACTTGATCGCTTTCGCAAAATTGCAGCCGTTCATCCCAAAGAGCGCTCCGTCCTTCGTGGCGATGTCGGTCCTCCCATCGTCGTCGAAGTCGGAGACCACGAGAGAGGGGAAAGACCCTTCGCTGGTCAGGGACACCTCGATACTGCAATGTAGCGCATCGGAGAAGTGCCCACCTCCAGTGCCGAGCAGAAGGTGCAGATAGTTGTTTGCCGCAACCAGATCGGGAATGCCGTCGGCATTCCAGTCTGTCAAGAGGAACTTGCCGAATTCCGGGGGGTGTACCTGGATGGTGACTCCAGATGGAAAACCACTGATCGAGTAGTCCTGCTGATCGAAGAACGTGCCGTCCCCATGGCCGCGCAGCACGCTGGCGAACTGGTTCGGCTGACTTGCGATCGCCACATCGAGCGAGCCGTCCTTGTCGAAATCGGCAACCAGAATGGTCGAAGAGTCGAATTCACTGGGACTGCTCACGCCGGGAATGGTCCTTTCTTCTGCGAAGCTGCCGTCTCCTTGTCCAAGACGAACGACGAAGCTCCCCAAAGGCCCCTTCGAGATGATGTCGGGAATTTGGTCATGGTTGAGGTCCGCCGCCACCGCATCGAACGGCTGCAAGAAGCTAGTCGGAAAGCTGTTCCTGGCGACAAAGGTACCGTCACCTCTTCCGCCAAGCAGGCTGATGGTCTCCGTGCTCTCCGTACTTCCGGCATCGCCTGTCGTTCGCACAAGCAAGTCGAGGATGCCGTCCTGGTCGAAGTCGGCCAACACAGGTGTTTCCGCCATGTCGTTTGGATACGTCGCCACGAGTCTCATCGATACCTGCTGGCGACAGCGCCTCACTTGGGTGGGGACGGACGATGACCCTGTCGAATGCGTGGTCGGCGGATCAAGGGTGGTGCGTCCGCAGGACGATCCCAGCACGGTGAGCAGGAAGAGATAGTGCAGCAATCGGCGTATTTCCATGGACGGTGGCATCCTCGGGACGGTCCCATCGGTACGGCTTGGCATTGATGGCCAGCATACCAGTGCCGGCACACGGCTGTTCCTCACTGATCATAGACGCTGCGTGTCCTGATCGCGCGTTCCTGGGCGCTGATCGTCGACGCTGTGGGTCGAGATCGCGCGTCCTTGGGCACTGGTTGGTTCTGTGTGCTTGTGGCCTGCTTGGCTTCGACTGTGCGAATGGTCTTGTCCTGCAGGGCCTTGTCGACCTCGTCGCGCAGGCTCGCCTAGTTTTCGAGAAAGCCCGCCGGCAACCATCCACCCGCGGTGGTGCTACCCTCACCTGCCCGCATGATCGATACCAGCAGCCTCGCCAAGGAATACGGCGCGCGCGTCCTGTTTGAAAACGTGACCCTCCAACTCAACGCGGGCTCGCGCTATGGCCTGGTCGGGGCCAATGGATCAGGCAAGACCACATTTCTTTGCCTGTTGGCCGGGGACGAGGCGCCGTCGCATGGCACGTTCAACCTGGCCAAGCGGGCGCGCCTGGGCGTGCTTCGCCAGGACCGATTTCTCGACGACAATGCGGTCATCGTGGATCTGGCCATGCGGGGCGACGCCGTGGTGTGGAATGCCCTGTGCGAACAGCAGCGGATTGCCCAGGAGGGCCATTCTGACCCTGGGCGGGTCAGCGACCTAGAAGACCTGATCGCCGCGCACGATGGCTACACCCTCAAGGCGCGCGCTAGCGAAGTGCTCGTGGGCCTTGGGATTCCCATGGCCGTGCACGGCTCGCCGCTTTCTACCCTGTCGGGCGGCTTCAAGCTGCGCGTGATGTTGGCGCAGGTCTTGCTCGGCGGTGCGGACATCCTGCTGCTCGACGAGCCGACCAACCACCTCGACATTCTCAGTATCCGCTGGCTGGAAAGATTTCTGGCGAGCTACACCGGTTGCGCGGTCATCATCTCGCACGATCAGCGGTTCCTCGACAACGTGACCAGCCACACCCTGGATGTGGACTTCCGCACCATCACCCTCTACACCGGTTGCTATTCCACCTTCGTGGTCGACAAGGCGGCGATCCGCGCGCGCAAGGAAACGACCATCGCCCGCGCCGAGGAGGAGATCGCGCGCAAACGGGCCTGGGTCGAGCGCTTCGGCGCCAAGAACACCAAGGCCACACAAGCGCAGAGTCGACTCAAGCAGATCGAGCGCATCGAGGTCGGGGAACTGGTGGCTAGCTCGCGGCACGCGCCCACGCTGCGCTTTGAACCCGAACGCCCGAGCGGCCGGGATGTGCTGGCCATCGAGAATCTGTGCAAGGCCTACGGCGATAAACGCGTCCTTTCCAATGTGTCGCTGGTGCTTCGCCGGGGTGAGCGCATCGGCATCATTGGGCCGAATGGCCTCGGCAAATCAACCCTGCTCAAGATCCTGGTGGACCGCCTAGCCGCCGACACCGGGCAAGTGCGCTGGGGGCACGAGGTGCGTCTTGGCTACTTTCCGCAAGACCACCGCGAGGTTCTCGACGATCCCGAGGCAACGCCACTTGGGTTGCTGGAAGGCGTCTGTCCAGGCGCGAATCCGACCTTTGTGCGCGGTCAGCTCGGTCGCGTGTTGTTCTCGGGCGATGATGTGGGCAAGAAGGTGGGGCGGCTTTCAGGCGGCGAGGCCGCGCGCCTCATCTTTGCTCTGCTGATCGCGCAAAGGCCGAACGTGCTGCTGCTCGACGAGCCCACCAACCACCTGGATCTTGAGGCCATTGGCGCTCTCACTGAAAGCCTGAAGAACTATCCCGGCACGGTCTTGTTTGTGTCCCACGATCGCTGGTTCGTGTCCAAACTGGCGACGCGCATCGTGGAAATTACCCCAGAGGGCCCGCGCGATTTTCCTGGTAGCTACAATGAATACCTAGCCCGCTGTGGCGACGATCACCTGGACGCGGATGCGGTGGTGCTGAAGGCGAGGGCCGCGCGCGGGGAAACAGCCGCTGCCGCTTCGGCCAATGCCACCGACTGGGAGGAAAAGAAACGCCGGCGCAATCGATTGCTCCAATTACCCAAGCGGCGTGACCAGGTGCTGACCGAGATTGAAGCCGCCGAGGGTCGCAAACAGGCGATCACGGATCTGTACGTCAGTGAGGGTTTTTTCGAGCGCACCAGCAAGGACGAGGTCGCCGCGCTGGAACAGGAACAGGCGGCACTCGGTCCCCGCATCGAGGCGCTGCTTGCCGAATGGGAGGCTTTGGAACAAGAGATCGCGGACCTGCAGGAAAGCTAGTTTCCCTTTGTCTTCATCCTCGGACGCAAATCAGGGCGGAAGGGATCCAGCGCACCAGCAACACGACCTTCGTGCTCGAGAAGAATGACTTCACGCCCACCTCCGCCCTCTAGGTCATCTTCGTCGACCGACAGGCCCCATCCTGACGGGGTTCCTCGCGGACCCCGTCTCCGCCCCGGCCTCCGAACCCGAATCCCAGAGGCGCAGGAAAGGCTAGCCCACGGCCGGGTGGATGGGCGATGCTGGGGTAACCGGCCTGAAGCACAGGCGCTGGAGCGATGAGTTGAATCTGCTTACATCCTGGAGACCGACCGAGCTACCCGATTCCTGGGCAGCGACCCACGGCTGGGCCCTGGCGCGCGTGCTGGCGGTGGTCGCGATCCTGGTGGTGGCGGGCTTTGTCGCGCTCGAACGCCCCTTGCTGACCCGTCGCCTGTCGGCCGCGGCCCGGCGGCTGGCGCGGCGGGTGTTGCTCTGCGTGCTGGGCGTGTCGGCCGTGCTGGCGGTAACCACCTACGTCGACTTCGGCGTGTTTCGCTATGGCACGTATCTGAACGAGTGGGACTTCTACCACTACTACGTTGGAACCAAGTTCGCCCGCGAACTCGGTTACACGAACCTCTACGGCGCCACGCTGGCCGCCGACCAGGAGGGTGGCCTGCGCTACCACAACCCGCGCAACGAGATTCGCGATCTGAGCACGGCGGAACTTCGCGACGTTCGTGAGGTGGCAGCCGAGAGCGCACGCTTTCGCGGCCGATTCTCCGATCCACGCTGGCGCGAGTTCGTCGCCGACATCACCTGGTTCAAGATGCAGCTTCCGCCCCAGCGCTGGAGCCTGGTTCTGGCCGACCATGGCTACAACGGCACGCCGGCCTGGTCATTCGTCGTGGGTGGCCTTGTGAGCCGCCACCTGTCCGTCCGCAATCCCATCAGCCGGTGGCTCATGCTGGCCCTGGATCCCCTGCTGTTGCTTGCTGCCACGGTTGCCGTGGCGTGGGCCTTTGGCCTACGCACGGCGTTCATCATGGTGATCTTCATCGGCACCCACTACCTGCTGTCATGGGGCCATCTCAAGGGCGCCCTGCTGCGGACCGATTTCGCCATGGCCTCGGTGCTGGCCGTGTGCCTGGTCAAGCAGCGCACCTACAAGATCGCCGGGGTGCTGCTCGGCTGGGCGGTTCTGTCGCGGGTCTTCCCCGCTTTCCTGCTGGTCGGACCGACCGTGCTTTTCCTGTGGCGGCTGGTGCGAGAACGCCGTGTCGACCGACAGCTCCTGGGGCTGCTGGTCGCCTGCGCCGCAACCGTGACCCTGGTGGTCCTGGGGTCCTGCGCGTACTTCGGCACGACAGGGATCTGGCACGAGTGGAATCTCAAGATCGCCACGCACTATTTGGGAGGCAGCGACTGGGATCTCGGCTATCGCGCCATTGCCGAAGCACACTTCGTGCGCGGCGTTCCCATGCGGGCGGTCGCGAACGCGGTCGCGCAGCACTCGCTGCTGCTGTTGGGCCCGCCGGGCACCCTCGTGGCGCTGCTCTTGCTGCTGCCCGCTCTCACCTTCATCCGCGGGTTGCAAGACCACGAGGCGTTGGCCTACGGCTTCGTCCTCGTGTTTCTCCTCGCCCTGACGTCCTACTACTACTACCTCATGCTCTGCGTGCCGGTGCTCTTCTTCGCTCCCCAACTGGAGCGGCCGCAACATGCCCTGGGCGTGGCCTTCCTGTTCTTCACGGGCATCATGGGCTACGTGCTCTTCAGCGGCTGGCCGCTTCTGGCCGGTTCGTGGGTCATGTTCCGCGGCTGGCGCCAAACCTTCCCGACCTACTACTTTCTCTGCTGTTTCATTGCCGTGACCGTGGCGCAGATGATCCTCTTGGCCGGGACCAGAACCCTGCGCGTCGAGCGAAGTCCGGCAGGTGGCAGCGAGCCGCCGGTCAAAGAATAGTGAACCGTCCGTGCTCGGCGAAGTGGCGGTCGAATGCGATTGCGTCGCCGATTCTACGGCGGCTTTCGCAGGGGATTGGAATCGAGCAGGCCTCGCTCCTGGGCGCGGGTGGGGCGGGGCGCGGGTGGGGCGGCAATGGGCTCCTCGGCCTTGGCAGGCGTGGGCGGGACTTCCCTGGGCGGGGTAGCTGGCAGGTCGGCGGGCGGAGCCGGCTGGGCGGTCTGGGCACGCGACCTTCCTCCGACTCTGCGCACCGGCCCGCGCTCCTCGGGCTGCAACACCACGGGGATCTCAAGCGTGCCGCCCGGCGATAGCGTGAACTCGTGCACGAAAGTCTTGCGCGAAGGCGCCTCCACCACCAGGCGGCGCGGTTTCCCGGCTTCCAAGTCGCCCAGTTCCACGGTGCTTTGCCCGTGGGCGATCTCCTTCCCGTCGAGCAACATGCGATTGTTGGAACCGTTCTCCACCGTCACGCGCAGGCGCGCGAAGGAGGGTGGCGCGGGCGGGACGGCTTTGCTAGGCGTCGCGGGCTCGGTCTTGACCGAAGGGGTTGGCGCGCTCTCCCTTGCGGGTCCGGTGCGCAGCGCGAACACAGCGCCGGTCACCAGCGCCGCCGCGCCCAGCCCCAGCAGGAGGCGCGACTTGTTGCTTCGTCGGCCAGAGCGCCTGCGCAGGGGCTGCTCTTCCATCGGTGGAGAGGAATGCGCCACCGCCGGCAACATAGCGGAAAGCACGGCCGAGCCGTGCACGGCCGCGCCCGCGCCGACCTGCGACCAAGTGGCCAGCGTCGCCTCCAGCCGCTCGTGAAGCACGCGCGCACTCTGCGGCCGGGCCGCCGGATCCTTGGCCAGGCAGTCGAGGATGAGACGCTCCAGATCGGGCGGCATGTCGCGGTGGCGCGAGGGCGGCGCCGGGGCCTCGGCCACATGCTGATAGACCAGCTCGGTGATGACCGTGCCGGTGAACGGATACTGTCCGCTGAAGATGCGATACAGGAGCACGCCCAACGCGTAGATATCCGTGCGCGCGTCCACCAGGCGGCCCAGGCACTGTTCGGGCGACATGAACAGGGGAGTGCCCAGCACCGCCCCGGTCTGGGTCACGTTGGTGCGCGTGGGATCCAGCAGCTTGGCGATGCCGAAGTCGAGCAACTTGACGTAGGACTCGCCGTGCGGCGGACGCGCGATCCAGATATTCTCGGGCTTGAGATCGCGGTGCACGATGCCGACTTGGTGCGAGGCCTCAAGCGCGCCGCAGATCTGACCGAGCAGGCGCCGCAATTCGCCCGGCTGGAGCGACTGATTGTCGATGGCCTCGGCCATGCTTTGGCCTTCGAGAAACTCCATGACGAAGTAGTGGCGGCCATCGGGCAACTGGCCAAAGGAGAAGATGTCGATGATGTGGGGGTGCTGGATGTGATTGGCCGCTCGCGCCTCCTCGGCGAAGCGGCGAACCAGATCGGGATCGCCGGCGCAGTGGGGGGCCAGCACCTTGATCGCCACCCGCTTGCCGATGGTCGGCTGCTCGCCCGCGTACACCGCGCCCATGCCACCCTCGCCCAGCTTGCGCAGCACCCGGTACTCGCCCACGGAGGTGCCCGGCGCCAACTCCACCGGCATTGGCTGCGACATGCGCACCTGCGGCGCTGCCAGGGTGGCATCCAGCCCGGGTCCTGCGGCGGCTGCGGTTGGCGCCAGTGCCGGCGGAACCGACGCCGTCTCTGCCCGACCCAGGTCAGGGGACGCGGCCTCAAGCGGGTGGCCACGGTCGTACTGCCTGGTTTCGTCGGGCATGGCAAGGCCGATTATGCTGTCTGTAAGGGCGCGCGTCTACGTGGACTCCCCCCAAAGACACGAGCCAGTGCTCTGCTTGCTGTCCCCCTTCCCGAGGCGGTAGACTACTGCTGTGAGCTCAGCACCCAGGGAGAAGGCCGCCGTGCTCCGCCGCGTTCGGGGCTGGCAGGCCGCGGCCGCGCAGGAGCGGAAACTGGCGCGCCGCCAGCCCGTTCTCAGTCCAGCCGCCGCCCTGTCTCAGGCGCTGAAACTGCGAGACCTGGCCGGCCTCGCCCCGCTTGGCCCCGATCCGGTGCGCGACCGCGAGGTTGAATGCGTACGCGCCATGCGGCGCCGGCTGCGGGCCACGCAGCCGTGAAACCTCAGCCCAGCCGCAGTGGCCCCGCGTGGTTTCGGAAGCCAGGCAGGCACGACTGCGAGATCGGCGCTACACTGCCATCATGAGCGTCACGGTGAACGTCGTACTTCCCGAAGGTGCCCTTTCCGTGCTGCACACCGACCCGTCAGAGTTCGGCGAGGAGCTGAAGCGTGCCGCCGTATCCAAGTGGTACGAGATGGGCATGGTGTCGCAGAGCAAGGGCGCGGAGATCCTCGGCGTCAGCCGTTCCGAGTTTCTAGACGTGCTCTCGCGCTACCGCGTCTCGCCTTTCCAGGTTGACGACCAGGAGCTCGCCGCAGGGCAAAAGCGTGGCTGAGGTCTGGGTAGTCAACGCCTCACCCCTCATCGTCCTCGACAGGCTTGGCCGGCTCGATCTACTTGCACGCCTGGGCAACACGTTGATTGTCCCTGGGGGAGTTCTCGCCGAGATCTCCCGCGGCCCGAGACCAATCAACCCAGACCGTCTCGATTCTTTCCGCGTGGTGGTTGTCGAGGTGATCGATCCGGTTGTTGCCGCCTGGGATCTGGGCCGTGGCGAGAGCGAGGTGCTGACCTGTGCCGCATCGGTGCACGCGGACGTCGCCGTGCTCGATGATCGCTCCGCGCGGCGATGCGCCACTGCCCTTGGCCTGGCGACGCACGGCACGCTTCACGTTCTGCTCAAAGCCAAGGAAGCCGGCCTGCTCCCTGCTGTAGGGCCGATGATCGAACGGGCCCGCGCCGAGGGCCTCTTCCTTTCGGACGCCCTGGTCGCGAAAGTCCTTGTGCTGGCCGGCGAGAAGCCATAGCTCGTCAACCACGCCGCGTTTCTGAATATGTCACTGGCACCCATCCAGCGCACCCATCCAGCGGCGAAGGCGGGGCTGGCCACCCAAGCGCAACGATTTACACCACCTACGACACGCCTACATTCACCGCTTCACCATGCTCGTTTGCCGCACTTCTGAATATGTCACTGGCACCACCACCCCGCGCACCATCCCCGCGGTCAGCAGAAGCGCTCGACGATCCCGAACACCCGCGTGCGCTGGAGGCCATCATCGGTCGCGCCCCCGTTACCCGCGCATCCAATCGCAAGTCGGGGTAGAGGGCCGTCTTCTTCGGGGAACTCTGGATTCTACGCCGCATGTTGGCGGAGGTAGTCGAGGCTTCCTGGCAAGTCCCGAATCAGCCGAAGCAATATCTCCATCGCTTCGGTCTGCACGTTTCGGCCGGACTCCCAGCGCGAGATCGTGTTGGCCCCCAGATGCAGCAGGCGGCCGAACTCGCCCTGGGTAAG
>PMCR01000240.1:0-19379 GCA_003155465.1 Myxococcales bacterium
GGGTTGCGCTGGTAGTGCACGGGCGACGCAGGGCAGGCCAGGTGGTAGATCTGGTCGACCTCCATGGTCAGCGGTTGCTCCACGTCGTGGCGGTCCAGCTCGAAACGCGGGTGCGCCAGCAGATGTGCCACATTGGCCCGTGTCCCGGTGAAGAAGTTGTCCAGGCAGACGACATCGTGGCCTTCCTCGACCAGGCGTTCACACAGGTGCGAGCCGAGGAACCCAGCCCCGCCTGTGACCAGTATGCGTGCGGGTTTCGTCACTGGGAGTCCTCTTCCTTTTCGNNCCGCCTGTGACCAGTATGCGTGCGGGGGGTTTCACTGGGACTTCCTTCCCATTTGTGCGTGGTTCATTCGAGGTGCCTTTCGGGGTCTTCGGCGATTTCTACCATGGCCGACGGCCAAGGAGGCCTTGTCTAGATTCTTCCGCTTCTCTCAAGATGGCGCCCGCTGATCTACAGGCCGGGCACGCGCTCGAACTGACCGAGATTGCGGGTTGGAGGGGCGGACGGGGTTGTCCCATGATGAGGTACTTCTGCCGACGCTACCTGCGTCCAACACAAGATCGCACCGCCTCGATTACGTGCGTCTGCTGTTCCTCGGTCATGTTGCTTGAACTCGGCAGGCAGATACCGCGCCAGAAGAGATCCTCCGCGACCTCGCCGCCGATGCGCTCGCACGACGCGAAGAGAGGCTGCAGATGCATGGGTTTCCAGACTGGCCGCGACTCCACGTCGGCAAGGTCCAGTGATCGTATGATCTCGTCCCGCGTCGCACCGAAGCGCCCTTCGTCCACCAGGAAGCAGCTCAACCAGTTGGTGTGGAGTCCGAACGACGCCTGGGGCATCAATGAAAAGCCCGGCAAGTCGGTGAACGCATCCCGGTATCGGAACGCGATTTCGCGCCGCGTGCGTACCCGTTCGTCCAGAACCAGCAACTGCCCACGGCCGATGCCCGCCAGCACGTTGCTCATCCGATAATTGTAGCCCATGTCTGTGTGCTCGTAGGCGAGCCCTGGATCGCGCGCCTGGGTCGACCAGAACCGGGCCTTGTCAACCCAAGCCTTGCGCTGCGAAACCAGCATGCCGCCACCGGTCGTGGTGATGATCTTGTTGCCGTTGAACGAATACACGCCGACGGGCGCCAACGTGCCGGCCGGTTTGCCCTTGTATTGGGTCCCGACCGCCTCGGCGGCGTCCTCAAGCACGGCAACCCCGTATCTCGCACAGCACTCGAGAATGGGATCCATGTCGGCGCTTTGCCCGTAGAGGTGCACCACCACGACCGCCTTGGGCAGCCGGTTCCGCTCAGCTCTCTTCTGCAGTGCCGCGGCCAGCAGCGAAGGGTCGATGTTCCAGCTCTCGCGCTCACTGTCCACGAACACCGGGCGCGCTCCTAGATACACAATCGGATTCACGCTGCCGACGAAGGTCAGGCTCGGGCAAAACACCTCGTCTCCCGGTCCCACGCCCAGCAGGCGCAGGCCCAGATGCACCGCGGCCGTGCCGCTCGCAAGCGCCACGGCGGGCAGCCCGACCCGGGCGCCGAACTCCTCTTCAAACGCGTTGATGTTCGGTCCGACGGTGGACAGCCAGTTTGTCGCGAAAGCCTCGCGAACGAACTCGATCTCGCTTCCGCCCATGTGAGGGACGGAAAGGAGGATGCGCTTCATGATCTTTGTCTTTCACCGCTGGCCGGCAGCGGGCGAGCCGGAACGCCCACGACCGTGGTCCCGGGCAGCACGTCCCGCGTGACCACTGCTCCCGCTCCGACGGTGGCACCCGCGCCGACGCTGTGATACTGCAAGACCTGCGCGCCGGATCCGACCAAGCAACCCTCACCGATCAGAACTCCGCCCCCGATGTTCGCCCCGGGGTTGATCACGCTGCCGCGCCCGATGCGAGCCTCGTGGCCGAGGGTGCAGCCGCAGTTGACCATGCAATGCGGTTCGAGCACGCAGTTGACGGTGGCCACTACTCCGGGACAAAGCAGGACGCCGTGTCCGACGACTGTACTCCGGCGATCGAAGATCGCACCGGGATGAACCAGTGCCGGCCACCATTCCGCAGCAAATTCCCGCTCCAGCTCCGAAGCGATTCGGCACCTCACGCTCGGCGTTCCAATGCCAAGCGTGAGAGCGTCGTAGCTACCACGGTGCTGCCGCAACCAATCGACGTCACCGACGATCAGATCCCGGCTGTCGAGATCCGTAGTCTTCGAGAGATCGCTTATGACGAAGCCAGCGAAATCGAACGTTGGCTCGGAGGAGTTGATCTCTTCAACAATCCATTTGACTTCGCGGGCCTGCCCACCGGCCCCGATAATGATGATTCGTTTTCTAGCCATCTCGCTGCTGCCCCATGAACTCGGGCATCGTAGCATGGCCATCGCTGCTGATGCCCTGGCGGGCGATGACCTGCCGGATGGTGCGGACAAGGATTTTCAGGTCCAGAAGCAGGCTCCAGTGGTCCACGTACCACAGATCCAGCTTGAACTTCTCGTCCCACGTCAGGGCGTTTCGACCGTTGATCTGAGCCCACCCCGTGATCCCGGGTGTCACGTCGTGCCGGCGCGCCTGCTCGGGCGTGTACCTTCCCAGGTACTGCATAAGGAGAGGACGGGGACCCACCAGACTGAGATCGCCCCGAAGCACATTCCAAAGTTGTGGCAACTCGTCAACGCTCGCGGCTCGTAGGAGCCGGCCCAACCTTGTCAGCCGTTCATGATCTGGCAGAAGGTTGCCATGCGCGTCCCTGGCATCGCGCATGGTACGCAGCTTGTAGACGCGGAAAGGTTTGCCGCCACGCCCGGGTCGCTGCTGCGAAAACAAGACCGGCGTCCCCATCGTCGCCCGGATGGCGGCCATCGAACCCAGGAGAACCGGTCCTGCGGCAGCGAGCGCGATGCTGGCCGCACATCGATCGATGGCCTGCTTGACCACCAAGCGCAAGCCAGCTTGACGGGTGGCCCTTCCCGAGTTCGCGGTCTCGGTCATCGACCATACCCCCGTGCACCACGCGAGGCGAGAACGTGCATTCCCAAAGTCCAGCTTCGATACCCCGAACCGCTGACACGTTCCCCAGCCGGCGGCCTCATGAACGCCGATTGAAACAATGTGTATTCGACCGAGGAACTGAACTCTACGGAAGGCTTGCGTGCCGGATTGTCGCGTGGGGCTCGTGATGGCGATTGAGGGTTCATCTACCGCGGGCTCAGGCCTTGACTCGGAGCACGGCTTGCGTGGGGATACTACCCCAACTTCCCTGCGGTGGACGCAAGCCAGGGGCAATTTCGGGCCCACGCGCTGGTTTCTGCTACACTGGCGACCCGGTAGAAATGCTATTCAATCTGGGAGGACGGTTCTCGGAGCGCCCGGCGGTACGCAGCGTCGTCATTTTGACGCTTGACGCTGTCTTCACCTGCCTAGCGTTGGCGCTCGCCTACCTGCTTCGGTTCGAGGGCAATGTGCCGGCGGAACTTGCCCGGGCAGGCCTAGTCATCCTGCCGATCTTCGTCGCCGTGCGACTGTTGCTGTCGGTGTTCGGGGGTCTTCACCGCTGGTCGTTCCGCATGTCCGGCTTGAGCGAGGCGACACGGATGGTCAGCCTCAACGTCCTTGGAACTGCATTCATCGCGCTCGTCTTGTTCACGATTCGCAAGCCGCCAGTACCTCGATCAGTCATCGCGCTCGAGTTCTTCTTCACCTCGACGTTCATGGCCGGGATGCGTTTCGCGCCACGGCTGCTCAGCGGATGGTTCGCGGAGCAGCGGCGTTCGCGCCAGGAGGGCACATTCCGCACTCTGATCGTCGGCGCGGGAAACGCAGGCGATCTTCTGCTTCGGGACCTCGCTCGCTCTCCCGAGCACAACTACCATGTGGTCGGCTTCGTCGACGATGACGCCCGGAAGCATGGCCAGTCGGTGGGCGGTAAGCCTGTCCTGGGTTCCATAGAATCCCTTCCGGTCCTGGTGCGCAGGTACGCCGTTCAGCACATCTTGATCGCGATACCCCGGCTGTCTGCAGACCGGATCAGATACATCCTACGGCTCTGCAGCACCCTCAAAGTCAGCTTCAAGATCATCCCGGCCTCCTTCAGCTACCTGGACGAAAAGGTTGCCTCGGCCATGCTCCATGACCTGAGCCCCGAGGATCTGCTCCCTCGCGACCAGGTTCAATTCGACGCCGACGAGATCCAGTCCCTGGTCGGTGGTCGCTGCGTCCTCGTCACCGGCGGTGGCGGTTCCATCGGCGGGGAGATCGCGCGGCAGGTAGCCCGCTATGGCGCGCGCAGGCTCGTCCTGGTGGACATGAACGAGAACACCCTCTACTTGCTGGCGCGCCGGCTCCGCCAGGAGCACCCGCAACTGGAGTTGCACACCGAGATAGCCGACATCCGTGAGCCCGCCAAGCTGTTGCACCTCGGTGCCATGTACAAGCCACAGGACGTGTTTCATGCCGCCGCCCACAAACACGTTCCCTTGATGGAAGACGCGCCCGAGGAGGCGATCAAGAACAACGTCCTGGGCACGATAAACGTCGCTCAGATGGCCATCGACTGCGGCGTCGAGCGCTTCGTTTTCATTTCGACCGACAAGGCCGTGCGGCCGAGTTCCGTGATGGGTGCCTCCAAGCGACTGGCCGAGCTTTCGGTCCGCCACATGGCACACGGGGCGAAGACGAAGTTCGTGATCGTCCGCTTCGGCAACGTGCTGGGCTCCGCCGGCAGTGTCGTCCCGCTGTTCAAGGAACAGATCGAGCGGGGCGGCCCAGTCACGGTGACCCACCCCGACTGCACCAGGTATTTCATGACAATCCCCGAGGCGGTGGGCCTGGTGCTCATCGCTGGGCTGGGCAACTACGGCGATCTCTGCATCCTGGAAATGGGCGAGGCCATTCGGATCCTCGACCTCGCGACCCACATGATCACGATGGCCGGACACGTGGCTGGGGGCGACATCCCCATCGTCTTCACCGGGCTGCGCCCCGGCGAGAAGATTGCCGAGGAGATCCTTACCGAAGAGGAAGAACAGACCCAGGTTGCCCGGAATCGGATCCTAGTGGCGAAGAGCCCTCCTCCGCCGGCAGATCTGGCGGAACGCATTCAGCGCCTTCACCAAGTGGTGGACGCAGTGGATCGGGGCGGAATCAGGCGGATCCTGCGTGAGCTGCTGCCAACCTACCGGCCGACCGAGGTTCCACCCGCGGCAGTGGTTCTGCCTATACGCCAGTCCGGTTCAGCCCGGATCACAAGCTGACACGGTCCCCGACGCCGAGGTGCCACTTTCCAGGCCGGCCGGCGAGCAACCCAGCTCCGCGGCGGTAGCACGCGTCCAGTGCGCCATGAAGTTCTCCGGCGAGTTGAAGGCCAGCAACTCGCGGACGCGCGGCGAAGGTCGCCACGACAGAGCGTCCACGACTGCCCGGGCGAGATCGGAGGCAAATGCCTCGCGGTCGTTGACATGGGAGACCCACCCAGCCCCGTAGCTCGACACGTGGCGGGCAATCCACGGCGTGGGCGAGCCGAGTACCGGGCGTCCTGCAGCCATCACGCGCAGGACTATGCTGGCCGAGCCCACGTGCCCGGGATAGGCAGCGACCACGAGATCCATCGCCGCGATGGCAGTCATCATCTTCTCGTCCGTGACCCATTCGTCGCAGACGTGTACCCGACCTGCGAATCCAGGACGCGCACGCAAGCTGGCCACGGCGGCTTTCACGGCCGGCGTGCACATCCCGACCAGGAGCAACCGCACGTCGCTCGCAAGGTGCGCCGTGTCGAACGCGTCGACGACCAGATGGACCCCCTTGCGCTCATCCAGCACCCCGACACAGCCCACCACGAACCCATCGACTGGAATACCCAGCCTCATCCGTGCAGTCTGCCGATCGAGGGGCGCAGGGATTTCGACCGGATCCGGCATCAAACGCCACTCCGTGCGAGGCGGCGGCTGGACGCGAAGCCAATCCATGAACACCGGGTCGAGATGATGACGGACGGTTGCCGGCGCCCGCTCCAGGAAATGCCAGGACGCCAAGTGCTTCAAGTGCGGAAGCATCCGCGCGCCTGGATAGGCGACGCTGCCGCGGAGCGCTAGGGCTTCGACGGGCAATCCTGGCCGGAAGATCCGGACACCACTCTCGGCGGCCAGCCCAAGCACCTGCAGCAATCCATCGCCAGCGGGCAGCACAATCCGACTCCAGTGCCGCTCCCGGACAAGGCGCCGCAGATCCTCCACCCGCTGCCCAAGCGACGCCATTTGGCTGCCGCTGTGGTTGGTGGGAAGTCGAAGAATCGGTATTCCGGCGCTGGCCAATTCTCGCGACATCTCGGCCTTCTCAGTCGTCGCCAGGACGGGTCGTACTCCGAGCTGGCTGAACCCTGCCGAAACCAAACGCGCGAAGTTCAGGTGATGGCCGCCGTCCAGCGGGCAGTAGATCAGAACCTCGTACGTCGACCTGCGCATGAGCTTTCAACCTGGGAATGACTGCCTGGCCGGAACCGGCGAGGACCAGTACTTCCGGCATCGATCAAGACACAGGATCGAGAAGAGAAACGTGGACACGCTCCAGGCATCAGGTTGCGATGCCAGCGAGAAAACCCAGGCCCGCCGATGCAGCCGATCGCGCACGAGGCTCGGGTGTTTGGCATCCCTAGCCGTCTCGGAAAAGGTGTCGATCAGCGTGCGCCACCGTTCCGGGGAGAACATGGCGCGCGCCGTCGAACTCTCGCGAATCTCGTCGAGATGCACGCGCAACATCTGCCTGACGAGCGCGGGCGGGATCTCGAAACCTTTCTTAGTCCGCGTGTTCCAAGCCGCACATCCAACGCGCTCAAGGGCGGCGCGGAGGACCGGCTTAGCGAACCCACGTTGCGGACGTTTCATGCTGAGCGGCAAAGCGAGCGTGGCTTCGAGCACAAGGTGGTCCACCAGAGGCACCCGGACCTCGACCGAGGCTGCCATGCCGAGTTTGTCTGCAAGCAAGAGGCCGTTGTTCACCAGGTAGGTCCGGCGCAGGCTTCGATACGCATCGTCAAAACCGTCCCAAGTCCGCACACCGCTGGGCGCAGCACTGGGGGCTAGGGACCTCCCCAGCAGGCCAGAGAGGATGCGAGCGCGGGCCATACTGGCCGGCTGAATGCCCATCAAGCCCTCGTCCCCGCCCAGGGACGGCATATGCCGATAGGCGACCGCGTGCAGCAGCGGGCCGAGCACGCGTGTCGCCTTCGGCATCGACGCATTTGCCTCCAAAGCCAGGCACACCCGGTTCCAGGCGGTGTATCCCAGAAAAACCTCGTCGCCGCCGATCCCGGTGTGGACAACACGGCACCCTTGCTGCCGAGCATGGCGATAGAGCAGCCACTGCACGACGCTCGACGGATCGGCGGCCGGCTCGTCGACTCGAGAAGACATCTCCTCAAAGCCTCGCCTCAGATCGTCATCATCCACGAGCACGCGCTCGGGTGACAGGCCGAGCTGACGCGCGAACGCCTCGGCCAAAAGAGATTCATCCTGTGCGGAATCACGCCGGTAGCCAGCCGTGAACACGCGTGGCCGGTGACCCGCTCGCACGGCAAGTGCAGCGATCAGAGAGGAATCGATTCCGCTGCTCAACAGCACAGCGCTCTCCACGTCCGCTCGCTGGTGCAGCCGGCTGGCATCTTCGAGTTCTGCGAAAACCTCTTGCAGGCAACCGCCATAACTCGGACTTGGTTCATCCCAGTAGCGAACCAGGCGAGATCCGTGGCGATTCACCTCAACGAGACAGCCCGACGGGACACGACGCACGTCGCTCAGAAGGGAGCGATCCCCGTGGACGGAGTGGGTATATCGGAGATAGCCAAGGGTTGGTTCCTCTGCGAGCCGATTGGCGGCCAGCCCCGAGGAGACCAGGCCTCGCAATTCCGAGCAGAAAGCGTGCGTGGCCCCCAGTGCGACCCAGTACAGTGGCTTGATGCCAAGGCGATCTCGCCCCACCACCATGGTTTCCGTTCGCCTGTCCCACAGCACGAAGGCAAACATGCCTCGTAGCCGGGAGAAACCGTCCAGCCCGAAGTCCTCGTATAGATGGACGAGCGTTTCGCAGTCGCCGTTCGTTCGCAACCGGTGGCCACGGCCAGCGAGTTCCTCGCGCAGTTCGCGGTAGTTGTAGATCTCGCCGTTGCAGACCAGGGCCACATCACCCGTCTCGTTGAAAAGCGGCTGACTCGAACCTTCGACGTCGATGATCGCCAGCCGGGTCATCGCCAGGGCGACCGGACCGTCCACGAACACCCCGCGCCCGTCGGGACCCCGGTGTAGCATCGTGTCCGCCGCAGTCTCCACGAACTCCCGATTCGCCTGTTCGGGGGAGGAGGGACGAAATATTCCGGCGATACCGCACATGGCGCAGTTCGAGGTAGTGAACATACCGCGATGTTCCCGATACGGATACGCCTGCGTCACTGTTTCTTACTCTTTCGATAGGGCGGCAGCCCTTCCGTCGCCAGCCACGGGCATGAAGACGCCCCCTTTCGCGTCAGTGCTCGGTGTCGGAACCGCAAGAACTCTCTGCCTCCTTCTTGAAAAAAAGCGCCCCGACGGCGAACGCGGGCGCTGGTACCGGGGACTGTCATGAGCCGGAGCTTGAGGACCGCTGATGCGCGCGAGGGACAACGCGCGTCGGTGCTCGCGTACGCGAACCCTCATCCCGGTTCGGCGCCAAGGCGGTTCTCCCCGACCTGGATCTCCCAACGCTCGTTCGTGGACATCTGCCCCATCCGCAAGTAGGATTCGCCACCTACGAGATGAGGACACTTGTCGGGTGTGCAGTGGATCGCCGAAAAGCCGACAGCGAGTCCGCGGACGCCAAGGAGGCCATCGCGCAGGTGCCCGTCAATGCCCCGGCGCACTCATGGTGGCGCATGGCATGAGGGCCATTGTTGCAGGTTCCTCCGGCTTCATTGGCGGCGTGATTGCCCGTGATCTCCGTCAGCGAGGGTTTGAAGTGCATGGATGGGACCGGTGCCCTCCCGTGGCGACAGCCCCTTCCGGCGGGCATCAGGTCACAAGCAGAACGATCGATCTTGCGACTGATGAGATAACTCTGTACATCCAACGTTGCGCGCCAGATCTCGTCGTGCATGCCGCCGGACCTGCCTCGGTCGCGGCCTCTCTCAGCGAACCGCTGAGTGATTGCCGCGATACTACGACACCCTGGCACCGGCTTCTCGACGGGATCAGGCAGTCCGGCACCCACCCGTTCGTCATACTGATATCCAGTGCCGCCGTCTATGGCGAGCCGGACACACAGCCCGTTGCGGAATCATGTCCCCTCCGGCCAGTGTCGCCCTATGGCTATCACCGCCGTATGAACGAACTGTTGGCAGAGGAGTATGCGTGGCTCTTCGGGCTCGACATCGCCATCGGCCGCCTCTTCTCGACGTTCGGCCCATCGCAACATCGCCTCCTGGTCTGGGAGCTTTTTGCGCAAGCGTTTTCTGCCTCCGATGCCATCGTGCTTCAGGGCACGGGCATGGAGACGCGCGACTATCTGTTTGAGGATGATCTCGCTCTATCCGTAGCTTTGCTCGCACTTGCCCGGCCCAAAGGGCTGACGACCTGGAACGTCGCGACGGGGCGCGGCGTCACGACACGCGAGCTTGCCAAACTCGTTGCGGCTGCGGCGGGAAGACCAAAACCAATCGATTGCCGTGGCATGATCCGCCGCGGCGAGCCACTGCACTGGACCGCTGACGTTGGACGCCTGCACACCCTCCTTGCCGGTGGGCGACTGATAACACTGGAAGATGGACTTGGGCGCTGCGCCCGTGTCTGGGCGAAAGAACGACAAGGAGGTGAAGCCTAGCGATGCGCATCGGCTTCGTTGACAAACCCGGATGGGAGGGAGGTCGGCTTTACGTCGAAAACCTCGCGCGGTGTCTGCTGCGCCTTCCCGTGGGGGAGCGCCCCCATATCCATTGGTTCGGCGAATCGCGGCCGCTGCACCCGGAGCTCGGGGGCATCAGGCGGCATGACTTTCCGCCGCCCAGGATCAGGGCCGCGGTTCGAGTCGAACGGTGTTTGGCCATCGCACGCGCAGCCCAACGAGAGGCTTTGGATTTCGTGTATCCATTCCCAGGGCGCCTATGCGGACGTGGTGGCAGCGCATACTGGATTCCGGACCTTCAGCATCGCCGCCTGCCTGACCAGTTTTCACCCGCGCGACTGCTGCAGCGAAATGTCGCATATCAGGTGTTTGCTGCCACCGCACCACTGGTCGTGTTGTCCAGCGAGGCGGTCAGGGCTGACCTGCGCGAATGGGTTCCGAGTCTCGATGCCAACACACGGTTGCTGCGGTTCGCAACGCCGCTTGCACACGGCGATATCGATGAATCCTCGGAACGGATGCGCAGCGTTCTCGCGGTTCTGCCGAAACGTTTCGCCTACGTGCCGAACCAGATGTTCCGTCACAAGGACCACCCGACTGTGCTGAGGGCAATCGCCAGGCTTCGCGCCAGCCGGGGACTTCGAGTTCCCTTCGTGTTCTCGGGTGAGCGCGTGGACCAGCGGCATCCGGAGTGGTCACAGGAGATCGATCGACTGGTTCGGCACCTCGGCTTGGACCAGGACGTGTTCTTCCTCGGTCTGGTGCCGCGAGCGACCCAGCTCGCGGTGTTCCGTCGGGCGCATGTCATCGTACAGCCGTCTCTGTTCGAGGGGTGGAGCACCGTCGTCGAGGACGCCCGCGCGCTAGGACAGCGAATCCTGCTTTCCAGGATCCCACCCAACGTCGAACAAGCGCCAGAACTCGGAACGTACTTCGAGGCCGGCGATGACCAAACACTGGCCGAGGCACTCGCCCAGTGTTGGGACACTGCACCGCCCGCGCTGCCAATGTCCGAGTTGGTTGCGAAAGCCGACGCTCGCGCCATCGCGGTAGCGCGGAGATTCCTCGACATAGCCCAGGAGGGTCGACGCAAATGACCGATCTCGCTCCGGTGGCCCTATTCGCTTTCCGGCGGCCCTGGACTACCGTCCAGAGCCTCTACGCGCTCTCTCGCTGCCCGGAGGCTAAGGACACCGAACTCACAATCTATTGCGATGCGCCCCGCCGCGCTAGCGAAGAGGCGGACACGTGCTTGGTGCGCGAAATTGCGAAATCGCGGAACTGGTGTGGGCGTACTCGTGTGGTCGAGCGCACTGAGAACCTGGGGCTCGCCCGATCAATCATAGCCGGGGTGCGCGACCTCTGTGAGTCGCGCGGGCGGGTTGTGGTCCTAGAAGACGATCTTCTGGTCTCCCGAAGTTTCCTGGCCTACATGAACTCGGCCCTGTTGCGCTACGCCGGGGACGACCGTGTTGCACAGATTTCCGGGCATCAGTTCCCAATCGGCTTGCCTGGCGGATCCTGTGGATTCTTGCCGGCAGCGACGAGCTGGGGATGGGGAACCTGGCAACGCGCTTGGGCTGGGTTCGATGAGCAGCCCGACGTGCTCCCTTTGCGGGACTGCTTCGTGCGCTGGGCCTTCGATCAGCAGGGGGCCTATCCGTACTCCGCCATGCTCCTGAACCAGATGGACGGCCGCGCCGATTCCTGGGCGATCCGCTGGAACTGGGCCGTTTTCCGATCCAAGAAGTTGGTCCTTCATCCTTCGCGTACCTTGGTGCGCAACATCGGATTCGGAGACACCGCCACGCACACCCGCCGGAGAGTTTTCGCCACGCCACCGGATGGCTGGGAACCCGACGCGCCCGCTCCCGCGCTCCCTGCCGGGGACGACGCGGAGGTTAACCCAGCATGGCTCGCCGCTTGGCGCATTGCGGTTGCGGGTCCAGCTCCCGTGCGTGTTTACCGCCAGGTCCGCTCACTCCTTCCCGTCGCTCGCGGATTGCTCGGCATAGGCCCACTTGCAAGCCGGAGGCACGCATGAATCCCAAGGACCTCCTACGGCGTGGCGAATGGATTGCGTCTCGCCTGCTCTGGCTGCGTGGCCGACAGATCGAGATCATGCCTGGCGCCAGGGTGCGTGCGTCTCGCCTCCGCGCGGCGCCAGGGGCACGCATCTCCGTTTCCGAGGGCGCGCTGGTGGAGGCTCACATTGTGGCTGAACGCCCGGGAGCCGTCGTCGAAATTGGAACCCACACCTTCATAGGATCATCTGCCATCACGTGCGCCAAGCGCGTGACCATCGGGCCGCGGGTTCTCATCGCGTGGGGTTGCGGGATCACGGATCACGACTCCCACTCATTGGACTGGCGCACGCGTCGGGACGACGCTGAACGCTGGACCCGAGGCGAAAAAGACTGGTCCGGAGTTGCGATCGCGCCGGTCACGATTGAAGAGGGTGCGTGGGTGGGCATGCACGCGATCATTCTCAAGGGCGTCACCATTGGTGCGCGAAGCGTGGTTGCGGCTGGAAGCGTGGTTGTCAGGGACGTCCCGCCGGACACCCTCGTGGCCGGCAATCCTGCGCGAGCCATTCGTCGCCTCAACGAGAAAATCCGGGAATGATGAGAGTCAGCTGGTACAAGCTGGAACGTCGTCGGCATGCCGGGCTCCAGCCCCGTGACAATGCTGACGCAGCCGATCTCGCCGAGAGACTATGGATTTGCACCCACGCGCCAATAGGTCACCACTCAACCTGGGTGGCATCAAGTTGCCTGGGCTAGCCATTCTTCCGATCACGCCCATCATGCCGGTGGATCCGCTGGCCCGGGCTACCAAATCGGACTTGAACCCGATAGTACTGCGGCAATATGCACCGGGGACTCGCCCCGGCACGCTCCATTCGGTCGAGACACCCCGAGGAAGGCGTGCGGCTAGTGGCAACCCGCAGGTGATCGTCCATGCCCTGGTGGCAGCGACTCTCGTGGCGAGTACCCGCGGGATGAGACAGGCGTGCCAGTGGGTCGTCTGAGTCGCCGTGAAATCGTTGGCGGGCTCCGCCCGTCGATGGGAACCGAAGTGGCATGATCGGTTTCGCGGTTCTGGGCGTTTTCGCCGCCATGCTGATCCGGGCCGTCCGTAGACCCGGCGTCGCGATGGCGCTTCTGCTGCTCTTCTTTGCCGGAAAGCAGCTCGTGCAAGTTTCGATTCCTTTTTTTGCGGAACGGGGCCCCGTCCTCAACGTTGCGGTCTTCGGGGCACTCGGACTGCTCTGGATCTACCGCGCGCTGCGCGGGCGGGCAGAACAAATGCTGGGAATCCCGCGCGAGTACGGGCTGCATTTGCTCTTCTTCGCTTTCGCGCTGCTGTCGATGCTGTGGTCCATGGATCCCGAAGTGTGGGACCATTTTCTCGAAAAGGCCCCCAATCTGGTGGTCTACGCGCTCCTGGTTCCATCGCTCCTTGCCAGCACACGAGGAATCAGCGAAGCCTACCAGTGGATCACTTGGGTGGGCGGCGCGATGTGCATTCTGTGCCTGTTTGGCAGCTCCGAATCGATCAGCGCCGACCGCCTCGCCCTCGCAGCCGAGATGGAGACCGGCGGGACACTCGGGTTGAATCCCCTGGCCATCGGATCGATGGGGGCGTGGACCCTGATCGCGGCGGCACTCGGGGAATTCCCGCGTCGCCGCATCGTCTCTTTGCTGCGCCTGGTAGTCGCGGTTGCAGGCCTGGTGGTCGTCGCTCGCAGCTCCCGGGGAGATCTATTCGCCGCGCTGATCGCCGTAGTTTTCTTCGGAATGATTCCCACCAGCACCGCGAAGGGACTCCAAGGGCGCCGGCTAGCTGCGGGCCTTGTGGCCGTCGTAGTTGGTGCGGCGGTTCTCTACTATGGTTTGTTCCTGACTGACTACTGGTCAAGATACGAGAACCTTTTTGAAGACGCAGGGGTGATATCACGACAGGAGATGATTGGCGGCGTCCTGGACTACTACATCGAGCACCCCAGTACCTGGCTCTTTGGTTCGGGGTGGTGGTCCTCGTTCGCGATCGTCGGCTTCTATCCTCACGACGGCCCTGTCCAAGCGCTGTGCGAGTTGGGCCTGGTCGGAGCGGCAGTCTGGTGGTCTTCCGTCATATTTGTCTTCACCCGCGGCCTGCGCCTCGCTTTTCTGGCGAGCCGAGTGGGCTCGCGCTCGCTGGACGTGGTTCGACCCGCTCTCGCCCTCATGCTATGCACGTTGCTCAGCAACATGAAGGCAGGCGACTGCGTTGACGTCTGGCTGGCTTTGACGCTGTCGACGGCATCCCAGCTGATCAGACGGTTCCGTCCCGAATCAGAGAAGTCGTTGTTCCGTTGAGCAGTCAAGGAGACGGACCAGCCGCTGGCCCAACTTGCGCATCCCCTCGGCCCGGGCCTCCGCCATCTCCTTCCGAGGAGAACTGCGCCACGGCTGGCTTTGGCAGTTTCAAGAACACGTTGCACTGGCGATCGGGAACTACCTGGTGGATAAGTAGGTCCATGAAGATCCTGGTAACAGGCAGCAGCGGCCTGATCGGCTCGGAAGCGGTCGAGTATTTCGACAAGCAGGGACATCAGGTCGACGGCATCGACAACAACATGCGCCGGGTCTTTTTCGGCCCGGCGGGGGACAC
This sequence comes from Myxococcales bacterium, assembly GCA_003155465.1. Next base: position 14,524 of record PMCR01000240.1, read on the forward strand.
CACCTGGCGGCTTGAGCAACTGAAAAGGTGCACGGGCGCCTTCCGGCACGTGGCTCTGGACATTCGCGACCGGGAGAGCCTTCTTGCCCTCTTTGAGGGGAAGCGTTACGACCTGATCATCCACTGCGCGTCGCAGCCTTCCCATGACAAGGCCAAGGAGATCCCGTTGGTGGATTTCGACGTGAACGCCACGGGCACGCTGAACCTGCTGGAAGCGACCAGGCTCTTCTGCCCGGAAGCTGTCTTCATCTTCATGAGCACCAACAAGGTCTACGGGGATGTGCCCAACGAACTGCCCTTGGTGGAGCAGGAGACGCGCTGGGAATATGCTCGCCCCGAGAACCACCACGGCATCGACGAGAGCTGCCGCATCGATCGCTGCCTGCACTCGGTGTTTGGCGCATCCAAGGTGGCGGCGGATGTGATGACGCAAGAATATGGACGCTACTTTGGCCTGAAGACCTGCATCTTTCGTGGCGGCTGCCTGACCGGCCCATCCCATTCCGGCGTGGAGTTACACGGCTTCCTCAGCTACCTGGTCAAGGTAGGCGTGCGCGGCGGCAGCTACACGATCTATGGATACAAAGGCAAGCAAGTGCGCGACAACATCCACAGCCTGGATGTGATACGAGCCATTGAGGCCTTTGCCCGGAATCCACGCTCCGGCGAAGTGTACAACCTGGGCGGCGGGCGTGAAAACAGCGTGTCGATGCTTGAGGCCATGGCCATGATCTCGGGACTCACAGGGCGGGCTTTCCCGTATCGCTACGACGAGCAGGCTCGGGTGGGCGATCACATCTGCTACATCTCCGATTTGCGCAAACTGCGCAGCCACTTTCCCGAGTGGAACATCTCGATCAGTTTGAAGGTGATCATCGAGCAGATGGTAAGGGCCGAAGAAGCGCACATGCGGGAGGAAGCCTAGCAATCGCGATGCGCATTCTGATTCTCAGCCAGCATTTTCCGCCGGAACCGATCGTACGCCTGCGCGACCTGACGCAATACCTGGCTAGGCAGGGGCATGAGGTCTCGGTGCTAACCACCTTTCCCTCGTACCCGCTGGGACGCGTGTACGACGGGTACGCCCTGGCTCTGACAGCCAACCAGCAGGAGTTGGGCGTGCCGGTACACCGAGTTTTCGCCGTGCCATATCGCGGCACGGTCAAGGGCAAGCGCATGGTTTCGTATTTCTCATTTGCACTTGCCAGCCTGCTACTGGGGCTACTGCCGAGGCGCCGGCCTGACGTGATGTACGTCTACCATCCGCCGTTGACTACCGGTCTGTCGGCCGCCCTGTTCAACCTGATGTCTGGCGTGCCCTTCGTCTATGATGTCCAAGACTTGTGGCCTGAGGCGATCGTGGCCGCCGGCATGTTGCGCGAAGGTAGCAGCACCTATCGCGGTCTGCGCTGGATGGAGAACCTGGTCTATCGGCAGGCCCGCCATGTCAACGTCCTGTCAGGAGGGATGAAGAGCAACCTGCTAGGCAAGGGGGTGCCAGAGCAGAAGATCAGTGTGATCTCGAACTGGGGCGATCCTGACACCTATCAGCCCGCCGACAGCAGCGACCTGCGCCGAACCCTGGGGTGGGGAGACCGCTTCGTGGCTATGCTTGCTGGCAACCTGGGCCTGACCCACGGCCTGGAAACGGTGATCACTGCAGCCGAGCGGCTGCAAGCCAACCCTGACGTTCTTTTCGTATTTGTCGGTTCCGGGGCCGCCAAGCCGGCTTTGGTGGCAGATGCGGCAGCGAGGGGCTTACAGAACGTGAAGTTCTACGATCAGGTTCCACCTGCCAAGGCGGCTCGCTACATAAATGCCGCCGATGTGATGCTGGTGCACTTGAAGCCTACGTTGGAAGGGGAGTTTTCACTGCCACATCGCATTTTCTCTTACATGCTGTGTGGCAAACCAATCCTGGCGGCCGCCACGGGGGGCACCGCCGAGATCATCCAGGCCAACGACTGCGGCTGGATCTGCCCGCCATCGAACCCTGCGGCGCTGAGCGCTTTGGTGGCACAGGCAGCCGCGGATCCCGCAGCTCGCCGGCGCCTGGGACAGAACGGCTTGGCAACGGCGCATGGTCCCTACAGCCGGGAGCATCTACTGGCGCAGATCGAGCAGACCATCGTGGAAGCGGCGCACGGGTAGGGCCGTGTTGTTGCGAGAGGTCCTGTGGCATCACTTCACTCTGGCGCAACCCCACCGCTTGGGCTTACCCTCCCGCGAGGTTCTTGAGCGAGGCACGATGCGCACAGCAGTCCTGTTCCTGGTCTTTAATAGACCTGACACCACGCGCCGCGTTTTCGCGGCAATACGTGCGGCCGCTCCGCCTCGCCTCTACGTCGCTGGGGACGGTCCGAGGGGCAGTCACCCGGACGATTCGGAGCGCTGTGAGGAGTCCCGAAAGGTAGCGACCCAGGTGGACTGGCCCTGTGAAGTCAAGACGCTGTTCCGAGACACAAACCTCGGTTGCGGGAGGGGCCCAACTGGTGGAATCGCCTGGTTCTTCGAGCAGGAGGACGAGGGCATAGTCCTTGAGGATGATGTCCTCCCACTTCCAACCTTCTTTCCGTACTGTGAGGAGTTGCTGGCACGCTATCGTCACGATCCTCGGGTATCGATGATCAGCGGCTGCAACCTGATCGCCAATCACTTTCATCCCCGAGAAAGCTACTTCTTCACCAAGTATGGGCACATCTGGGGCTGGGCAACCTGGCGGCGTGCGTGGAAAGACTACGACGTCGAGATGAAGCAATGGCCGTCGTGGCGCGACGCCGGTGGACTTGGTCGACTGTCCCCGGGTGGCCGCCCCTTCGAAGGCTACTGGCGCGACGTCTTTGACAGGGTATGCAGCGGCCAGCTCGAGGATGTATGGGACTACCAGTGGCTTTTCGCGCACTGGCGGACTTCAAGGCTTGCAGTGCAGCCGGGGGTCAACCTGACGCAAAACATCGGGTTTCGTCCTGATGCGACCCACACCAGCTCCGACGAGCCCGCCTACTTGCGCGCAGCGCGCCCCTCTGAGATGAGTTTCCCATTGCGTCACCCGTCCAGTGTCGTTTGCTCCGGTGTTGCGGACTCTCTATCCGCAGCGCCCTGTCCACGAGCAGTCGAAGGACGCCTCGAAGAGAGGAAGGCCCGACTTGATGTTGGGCCGTAGGTGACGCAAGACACAGGCCGTGGACGAATACAGATCGGCATCCGCGACCCCTTCATGACCACCTGTAAATCGCCAGGCCCAAGGGGCCAGGCGGCGGCACTTTTTCCAGGGCGATGGGGCCACGTCTTTTCCGGGGTCATGGGGCCAGTCGCGGGTGACTGCTGAACGACAATCACATCTCCCCATCTCCCCATCGTGTAATTGTCGCTCAGCAACGAAAGCTAAGCTAACATCTGGGCTGTGTTGACGACGTTTCTTGCCCGCGTCGCACGTCGCTTTCGAGGTCACATTCGGGTCATTGGCTACTTCGAGGCGGCGGGCCGCCCCCGTGGGTCCGTGCTGGTCAGCTACCTGCCAGCGGCGGTTGCGTCCAAGAACCCGAACCGATTCCTCGGCCACACCAACCTGTGGGAATGCGCCGAGATCGTGCGACTGGTGAACGAACTCGGCTACGCCGCCGATGTTATCAGTTGGGAAGATGACCAGTTCATCGCGCGCAGCCGCTATGCCGCTGTTCTCGATCTCGCTCACAACCTCTCCCGACTCGCTGGTCCCGGAACGGCCGCGGTTCTCCACTTGACAGGCAGCGAACCTGCGTCCTGCAATGCCGCCGAGCGCGCTCGGCTCGATGCCCTGGCCGCCCGCCGCGGAAGGAGGCTCCGGCCACGGCGCAGCCACACGCCAGAGAGTGTCGAACTTCATCTGAGAAGTCTGCGGCGAGCTGATGTCGTCACCCTGGTCGGGAACGAGGTAACTCTCGCCACCTACCCCGCCCCCGACCGGCCAAAGTTCCGGCTTGTGCCTGTGACGGGATCTGTCTTGTCGCGGCCCCGCGATCCAAGTACCGCCACCTTCGATCCTTCCTTCCTCTTCTTCTCGGGCGCCGGCGCCGTCCACAAGGGTCTCGACCTAGTGCTTGAGGTGTTCGCCCGCCACCCCGAGCTGGAACTCCACGTCGTTGGCCCGGCCGCGACGGACGACGACTTTGCGCTGGCATACCGCCATGAGCTCGCCCTCCCCAACGTTAGAGTCCACAGGCCACTGATGCCATCGAGTGATGCCTTCGTCGCACTCGCGCAGAGGGTGCGGGGATTCGTCCTGCCCTCCTGCAGCGAGGCGACATCCACAGCAGCAGTGACGTGCATGCAGCATGGAATCTTCCCCCTCGTCAGCCGCGAGTGCGGCCTCGATCTTACAAACGAAAGCGGCATCACGCTGCCGGACTGCTCTATCGACAGCATAGAGTCGGCCGTGTTGACCGTCGCCGGGATGGCGCCTGCAATCTTGCGCGAAAGAACTGCGGCGGCGCAACGGTACGCAATGGCGACGCATTCCCGCGAAGCGTTCTCCCGGGCCGTGCATGCCGTGCTCACCTCCGTGCTCGCCTAGTCTAGTGGCTCCCCGCCCGCGCCTCGATGTCCCGCAGCAGCCTCGGCATGTGCAGACGGATTGGGATCAAGGTTGTGAGTAGAAGGCTGACTATGCTGCCAAACACGACCCCCGAGACACCTATTGATTTCGCCAGCACGATGCTTAGGAGGATGTTCACGACAGCCAGGCATGACGAAGTGGCGACCTGAAACGCCACAACTTTGGCTCCGTTCAAGAACGCGGCAAGAGGCCCAGAAATCGCAATTGTGACCGACCATAGGCCTAGCGCAAACAGAAGGAGGAAGCCTACGGAGATCTTGCC
>PMCR01000240.1:19407-23517 GCA_003155465.1 Myxococcales bacterium
CCCCCACAAATGTGGGCCAGCACTATGGTGTCAGAGCCGAAGCCGACAATCCCTGCGGCCTGAAGAACGAAGAACAGTCCGCTGGTGCGAAGTAGCTTGCTGCAGGAAGATCGCTCAAAGTCGCCCAGCCTGGGTCTAAGCCAGCGCATCCGACGTCGGAAGACGACGTAGCAGGTGATCAGCGAAGCGATCACCGATGGGCCAGACACAGCCAGCACCAGACCAACGAGTCCAGACTTCACGACGACAGCAAGGACGACGCAACAAAACGACAGGACGCTTCCGGGCATCTGGAAGAGGCCAGCCGCGAAGCCTTCCTGATAGGCAACCAAGACACGTTGTGCGATTCCGAGGGGCAATCCCACGCCGAAGCAGGCGATAGCGACAGCTGTGGCGGGTCCGGCTTCCTCTCCACGAAGTCCAATCACTCGCTCCCAGGGAATGACCGTGTGGAGCGCCCCTGTCATCCCTACGAGAACAACGCTTATGCTCACCAATACAACGAAGGCGTTGCTGACGAGCTTTCTGGCGAGGAGCCGATCACCCCGGCCGTGCGCTTCGGCAAGCAGAGTCATCACGCCATACCCGATACCTAGGTCCGCCATACTGAGCAACCCTGCCACAGAGAGAACTGTCATCCAGAGTCCATACCGCTCGGCCCCGAGATAGCTGGCAGTCAGAGGCACCGTTATCAGCGAAGCCCCGAGACCCAAGCCCCGGGCGGCCGCGGATGATAGCGCCGACAAACCCACTCGACGCAGGCGTTCCCGTGCTCTTCCCTCTTCAGTGGTTGTGTCATAGGGTTTGAACCGCATGATCGCACGCAGGCGCGCCCATGTGCGGCGCGCACGTGTCAAGGTGACCACGAAATCAAGAAATTCCAGACTGCGGATTCCGCACCAGTGAATTGGCTTCACAGCCGCGCCTCACGCGAGACTTCAGTCTCGCCACCAAGCGATTGCAACTTCCTCGATGAAGGGGACCAGGCTCGTCCTAGCATGTGTCTTGTCAACGTACGTGTCGAACTGATGCATGCCACGCGACCGATCATTGATGATCGGAGGTGGGTGTCTCACGTCTTAATTGCAAGGAATGTGTGTAGGCGACCGGGAAAGGGTTTCTGCCAGCGTGCTCTAAGCAAGGCCTCTACACCTGGGATTTTGCAAGACAACCTTCCCCAGAAGCCGAAGCGCTTTCGGAGCCTAACACGGGGATAGTGCCGCAGGTCCTCTTCGCAAGTTGCTAGCGGCGCGGCACTAATAATGCTGTCCCATTGTCCGTAGTCAGCGCAGAGCAATAGCCCTGCACCCTGGATTGCGGCGCGATACGACCGCAAGGGTCGAGCATTCTCGCCGCCCGCAAGCCTATGCACGGCATGTGATGCTAGGAAGGCGCGCAGTTCTTCGTTAGTTTCGGCGACATGCTCGCGGGCCGCAAGGAAGACACCTTCTCGCCGAAGCACGCGAGAGAACTGTCTGAGCGCGCCCCGCAGGTCGGAAATATGATGGAGAACTTGTCTGGCGTAGACAACGTCGACGCTCTCATCCGGGAGCGACAGGGTTTCGCCAAGTTCGCTCACAATCTCAACCGGTAGACCTTGGCAAAGTCGTCCTAGCGCTCGGTGGCCGACGACCTCACTGGGGTCTGGCTCAACCGCGATCACGCGGGCAACACCTGAACGAACAAAAGCGTAACTCGCGATCCCACGTCCGGCACCGACATCGACAACCGTACCACCCCTCGCCTTCCACCCAAGGAGCTTCCAGGTTTCAGCGAACTCTGGACTGTGCAGGAAGCGCTCGCCACACGCCAACACATCTTCATCAAGATAGGAATCCCGCAAGATGTCCGCCATTGAGGCATCACGTCGCAGCTCCAGGATCGCTTCTTCTACGCTCATCATTGGGGCATCTCATCTCCACGGGCACACGAAAAGACTTGTGGACAAACAGACGACCCTCGCTGTGAATTCAAGGTTGCAAAGAAGGCTGTTCCCAGACTCGGGAACGTCATACCGGGGGACTGCCGCCCAAGTCAATTCCGCCAATGCGCAGGTCGTGCCGTCATTCCAAGCCTGCGATTTTCGAAGTGTTGGAAAGTGCTGCGATCAACATAGCTGGCCATATGCGGCTGCCGTGAGTGCGGCGGTTCGCTCCCAGGAAAAAAGTTTGACGCGCTCGCTCCCCAATCGCCTTAGCTCATCGGCCCGCGTAGTCGACCCGAGGACTCGCTCCATGGCGTGTGCAATCTCATCGATCGAGGTGGGGTCGAAATACTCGATCGCCTGATCCCCGATCTCCGGAAGGGAACCTGCACGGCTGGCCGCGACGGGGCAGCCACAAGCGAAGCTTTCGAGGAGCGGCAGGCCAAACCCCTCATACTCCGACGGAAAGACAAAGGCCTCAGCTTCGCGATAAATCGTGGGAAGAGCAATATCGGCAACGCTCGCATATTGCACTCGATTCAGAACACCCGCCTGCGAAAAGACCTCCAACTCTTCTGGTCGAGGCGCACCGCCGCCGAGCAAAGCCAGCGAAAGGTCCACCCGAGTCCCCAGCACACGGGCGACCGCAGTACTGAAACGACGAAAATTCTTGTATCCGACCCGGTGTCCCACAAACAGTATGTAGGGCATCCTGAACGGATTCGACAGCTTGGGCGCGCTTGCAAACGAGGACAAATCGATTCCAAGTGGGGTCGTCACCACTCGCTCGGCTGCACAGCCATAAAACTGCATGAGGTCGCGGCTGGTGGACTCCGAAACCGAGAGCACGAGATCGGAGGCCAAGACGACCTCGCGCTTTCTCTGATGCGGATTCCCATCCGGGAAATGCTGCGGAAAAAGTTCAGGAATCATGTCATGGACCGTACACACGGCAGGCCGCCGCACGGTGCGCGGAAAGGAATAGTAGGTTCGGTGGAGGATTTGAAATTGGCCCAGAGCACTCAGGAGTCGGTCACTACACTCCAACGCGCGGTAGACGACGCGCCGGGCGACCCTGCTCTCCATCCTACGCGAGACGCCCGCGCTCACCGCATGCTCGTTGGCCGCAAACGGCATATGTAGCACGGCTTCCACGTTGAAGGACGGTAGTCGCCGAATCAGCTCTGCAAAGTACCGCGAAATGCCCCCGACCTTTTGAAGGCGGAAGGCCTGCGTGTCGAAGAGGACCTTTGTCGCTGCCAAAAAAACCTCCCCCGTGTATCAGGGTCCGGCTTGCGCCGACCCGTTCGCGCCATCTGACCACGTAACGTCGTCGGCAGAAACGGCACGTAACATGACCTCCGTAATGAACTTCCAAGAGGCTAGACAGCCCGGCATGGCGATGATATTCCGCAGCGTTGACCCGCACATCCAGCGTCACGCTACCCGTTCAGCCCAGTCGCTTCAAGAGCCATGTCGCTTCAAGAGCCACTTTCTTGGCCAATCCGTGCCTGCCCATTCACGCGTTTCCACGCGGCGACGAATTCCCATGTGCGCAGTTGCCTCAGCGCCTCTCTTAGCGCAGTGAGACGAGTGCGCATGGTCTGGCCAAACTGATGGACTCCAGAGCGGCGTAGTCGGGTAAGATGGATCTCGTGGACGAGACATCCCAATCACTCTTGACAATGGGAACCCAATCTGTGGGTGACGCCCCGACCCCAAGCCTGGAGTCATGCGGTCCAACCGGAACCGAGGGCTGAGCGGGCACGTCCGCCGTTCGATCTGTTCATACGAGGAGCCCGCAGTCGTGCATTCAATGAAGAAAGCAGGGTAGGTGTCGACGAATCGAGGTCAAGATCACGTCAGACGCGAGGCCTCACAAGGAAGTCAGATGAGAATCCTGAAAAGGGCAATTGTGAAGACTGCTGCGCTATTTGGATATGAACTGGTCAGTCTTTCTGCGCCAAGGGTCAGCCTTAGCAACTTCGAGAACCTCGCTCGAGCATACGAGCAACGACTGAACGAATCGGAGAATCTGATCGTGCCGAACGAGCTGCGTTCGAAGCTACTTGGTAGACTGCTTGGCACGCCTCCATCCGAAGCCTATTTCATAGTGCAGGCACTGGCTAAGAGTCGAAACGTGTGCGGCGACGTTTGCGAATTTGGCGTGGCTCAAGGCGAAACGT
>PMCR01000589.1 GCA_003155465.1 Myxococcales bacterium
GGTGGCGACCCGATACCGCGTCCTGCTCTTCGCCATGCTCGAATCGGCTGACGAAGCCCGCCACGTGCCCAAGCTGACGCCATTTTGCGAGCGGATCGAGTGGGCCGTGATGCGTGCTGGCTCCGAGATCGAGCGCGCGCGCGACTTCTTGGGACACATTCTGCGTGGTCGGCCGCTGGCCACTTGGCCGTATAGCTCGCGATCCCTGGAAACCAAGCTGCGCGACCTGGTCGGCACCGGCGCCATCCACATCCTTCAGATCGAGCATTCCTTTCTGGCGCCCTTCCGCGATGCTGTGCCCGACGGCTCGCCTTGCCGCACGATCCTTTCGTTCCACAACTTCGGGGAGACCCAGTACCGCAGCATGCTTCACATGCACGCGGGCGCACTGGAGAAGCTGGGCTGGCTGGTCAAGGCGGTCCTCATGCGCGGCTGGGAGGCTCGCCATGCGGCGCGTTTCGACCGTTGTCTGGTGGTCTCGGAAATCGAGGCCGAGCGCCTGCGTGCGGCGGCCGCTGGCACCGCCGTGTCGCTGGTCCCCAACGGTGTAGATACGGCGGCCTTGCGCCCGCTTGCCGAGGCCGCAGCCGGCAAACGGCTGATCTTCGTGGGCCACCTGCGCTACCCGCCCAACATCGACGCGCTTCGTTTTCTCGCGCGCCACATCCTGCCTGCCCTGCGCGCGCGCATCCCCGAAGTCCGCTTGACCGTGGTGGGCGACGGTGCGCCCCGCGCCTTGCGCGAATTTTCCGCACACGACGGCATCGACCTGATCGGCCGCGCTGCCTGTCCCCTTCCCTACTATCAGAACGCCCATGTCGCGGTTGTGCCCCTGCGCGCAGGCGGGGGCACCCGCCTCAAGATCCTCGAGGCCATGGCGCTCGGGCGGCCGGTGGTTTCCACCCCGCTTGGCTGCGAGGGCCTCGCGGTCGAGAACGGCAAGCACCTGCTCATCGCGAAAGACGCCGAGGGCTTTGCCGCAGCCGTGGCGCGCCTGCTGACCGACCGCCATCTCGCCGCCCGCCTGACCCAGGAGGCCCGGGCGCTGGTGGAAAGAGACTACGACTGGACGGCCATTGCAGAACGGCTCCTCTCCGTCTACGACGAACTGCTGGCAAGGTGATTCCAAGGGGGTCGGGCTGCCCGATCCTTCATGAGAACCGAGTCCCACGGTTCCATCATTTGCCTCGCGGATGTCCAGCGGCCACACCCCGGACCAGCGCAAACCCTGTTCAGCAAGTAGTTCGATTGGCCAGCCTGGACGGGCCACTCATCGTCCTGGCGCATGCGTTTCTCTACGGACAGCAGACGTGAGTGCAGCTACGTTTGTGCGTCGAAGGCAGCCCGCCCAACACCGCGTGCATCGGCAACGGCAGCGGATCTTTGTGTCAGTAGGCCGGGATCTCTACTGACTGATGCGGCTTCCGCGCCACGTTCCAGAGGCGCTGCTCACTTGCCAGGTTCCCACCAGGCTGCCGTCGGTCAGAAGCTGTCCCTGGAATGATCCGGTGCCACCTGAGTCGAGGACAGAACCAAGGATGACACTGCCATTTGGGTCCGCGGTGCCCGACAGGGTAAACTGGGCGCTGCTGCTGGAGCTCTTGCCCGACCCGGTCACAAGCCCCTGGAGATCAATCACGACTTCCCAAGTGCCCGCGCCGTCTCCCTTGTAGGTGCCAGCGTAGTTGCCTGCAACGATCTGCTGACATTCAGCAGTCGTGGTTTCGCATTTGAAGGCTGGCGCGTCTGAGCCACACGCAGAGGGGAGCGTCACCAGCAAGAGGGCAGAGGACAGGACCGATGCTAGGCGCCATGAGATGAGCATGGGCCGTTCATAGGAGAGAACCTGCTGAATATCAACCATATTCACCCAGCGTGTTGCCACAGAAGAGAGTCCCACCCGCTTGCCTCAAATAGGAATCGCACCCGTTCGGCGCCAGCTCGGCGGGTAGGTGCTCGGCGGAGTTTTCGGCAATCGTGAGGACCAGTTGCTCATGAAAACTCTGGTACCTACCCCGCACCTACCCCGCGCTCAAGGTGTCGCGCATTTCCAACCGACACCAGCGACTACTGTGTAAGTCGTGCAGCCGCAAGTACATGCCTTCCACCCGCCCCCCTCCGGCCACGCGGGCACTTGAGAGGGACTGTGGCAACAGTCGTCGCATTGGTCATAGCGGCACAACTGCCCGCCCGGCGTGCACGTGAAACAATAACCATTGTGAGAGTTGCCGCTACAGCAATCGTGGCAATCAGCGAAGACGCAGCGGCTCTTGTCGCTCGTACATGCCTGGCAGGTGAAGTTTATGCAGAGTTGCATCGCCCCGGGACAGAGGCAGTCACTATTCTTGACGCATTCAACACACTGATGGCCGACTCTATCGGCGTCTGCCGGGGTTAGCCGACGGCCGGAACCACCCTGGGACGCACAGCAGTCACTACAATCCGCAGTCTTGCAACTGTTTGGGCCCCCATCCCCGCCGCCCCTCGGCGTGCAGGCATTGCAACTCCCGTCGGCTCCGCAGTAGTACTCCCTCGTGGTGCCGCCGCAGGAAGTGACCGCCGCGTCACTCGGTGGGCCGCCGCATGACACGCCAGCAGCCCCCGCCGCACCGCTCGAACAGGACGACGTATCGCTGCTGACGAGCGTGCTGCCACCCTGGCCACCGAGATTCCAAGGCGGCGTCTCACCCGTACAGAGTCCCGCACTCGTCCCGCCCGACCCAGAAACGGTGCCCCCAGTTTCCGACGCCGTCCCGCCCGAGCCTGGGGAACCGCCCACGCCACCGGAGCCAGAGGAACCTCCGGTGGTTCCAGCGGTGCTGACAGGGGCATCTGCCCCGCCTGTCGCGACGGGCGCATCCGGTACCGACCCTCCTGTGGAATTCGCCCCGCCGGTACCGGCGATGGTCGAGCCACCCGAGCCCACCGTGGTTGAACGCGAGCCGCCCGAACCGGTTGAGCCGCCACCGCCCACGGAAGCCGCCCCGGCCGTGCCCGGGACACCACCGGAGTTTGGGAAGCCGCCCGTCCCCAGCGCGCCTCCCGCGCGGCTACCACCACTGCTCATCGCGGACTCAGAGATTTCACCGCCGCCGCGCGCGCCACCAGCGCCAGCAGCGGCGTTGCCGCCCGAGCCACCGAGAATTGGGGCATCGCTGGGCGCTCCCCCCAGCGGGGACCCGACGGCTCCACCCGCGACAGCGCCGCCAGAACCGACGGCACCGCTCGTACGGACGCCTCCGGCCGCACCTCCGGGACCATTGGCACCACCACATCCCACCCCGAGCACAACGAAGAGTCCCACCCAGCCAAGCCTCAGGGCTAACGACGCTGTTGTAGCAGTTCTCATTTCCATTCCTTTCCTCGGCTTGAGTATAGGTCGTTTCAAGCGCCATCTTCCCTTCACCGGATCGCATCTGCAAGTGCCTGGCGGACAGAGCCCGGGCACTGGGCGTGCGTCTGCGCCCAGTAGCTGAAGCAACAACCGCTGTGCTCAACCCACCTTCCTGCAATGCCCGGGCGCTGGTGGAAAGAGACTACGACTGGACGGCCATTGCAGAACGGCTCCTCTCCGTCTACGACGAACTGCTGGCAAGGTGATCCCAAGGAATCCCGCGGCAAGCGCAGCCAAGCCGCGGGGCACCCAGCAGAAGGCCGTGTTCCAAGACTGAATCGTGACAGTTGGCGCCGGCACGTTCCGAGGGTAAAGATGCTGGCATGGCGTTTGACGGGCCGCGCCTAAGGCGCGATCTAGTTTCAACCATCTCGCAAGAAGATGGCGTCAGGTACGTCGACGTCCACGATCCCAGACGGGGTTCCAGCTTCCGTCTGTTCGACTATGAGTATTCGGTCGCCCTCGCATTTGACGGTAGGCCCCTGGCCAAGGTCATCCCCTGGGTGCGGCTGTCGACCGGGCTGGAGCTGACGCCGGAACAACTCACGTCGTTCGCCGAACGTCTTGATCAGCTCGGGTTCCTTGCGTCGGACGAGGCGAGCACACCGGGGGTCGCGCTGAAGGAGCAGCCGGCTCTGGTTCCGCATCCGTCTGCAGAGGCCCGACACACGCCTTTGCCGGTTTCCGGACTGCTTCCCGAGTCACCCGCGACTGCGCGAACCCCCGAGCCACTTCCCGAACCGCCCGCGACTGAAAAATCCCCCAGGCCGCTTCCTGAACCAGCCCCGGCGCTCGCGGAAGCGCTTCCTGCAACGGAATCGCTCCCGGTGACGGCGGAGCAAGCGCCGGAACCAGCCGAGGCAGAAACCGCAGCGACCGAGCCCCTGTCATCAGCCGCGCCGCCCGCGACCGAGCCGCCCGCCGCCGTGGTGACACCATCGCAGCCCGACAGTCCGTCGCAGGCCCAGCCGCTGCTGCCAGTCACAGACGCGACGCCCCCGCCGGTCGAGACACCGCTTGCGTCCAGCACGCCGGTGCAGGAGCCGTCGCAGGTTCCACCCGAAACGCGGCCCTCCGCCGTGGCGGACACAGCGCCGTCCCCTCCCCTCGCAAAGACGCCGCCCCCCCTGCCAGGGCCACGGCCTGCGGACCGGCCGTCCGCGGCCGAAGCGACAGACCGCACCAGCCGGCCACACACCGTCAAGGGTGGGGCCCGCGGGTCGACGCCGGGGCCGCGTCGGATAGTGACTCCCCCACCGCTTCCAACACCCCCTCCCCTTGTCACGCCGGCACCCTCGCGGTCCACGAGGGTGCGCGGCGGCACGTGGATTCTCTACGCTCTGTTCGGCACACTGGCGGCATTGGCCGTTGGGGTGCTCGTGGTGCCGCTGGCGCTCGACCCCCGCCCACCCGCTGCCGTGCGCGCACGCGTTTCGTTCGCCAGACCCACGGCCGTGGTGCGTTGGTTCGATGCCACCGCGCCGGTGGAGGGGCTGCCCAGCCAGGTGCTGAGCTTCCCTGCTGGCGGAAAGGTAATCAGGCTGGCGTCCCCAGGGACCTCGCTGCGGCCCGGTGACGTGGTGGCCGCAACCGACGCAGCCCGTCTGGCGCTGGCCGATCTGGCACGGCAACAAGAACGGCTCGCCTACCGGCAGGAACTCGTGCAAGGCATCGGGGACATGGGCGACGAGTTGCGCGCCGGTGCGGCCCGGACCAAAGTCGAGTTGAGCGCTGGGTTGATCGAGCGTACCCAGCGGGCTCTGTCACGTGTCGCGGTTGTGGCGGAAGCACCGAACCAGGTCGAGGCAACTCTGGCCACCCTGGGTCAGACCGTGCGGGCTGGCACGCCGGCGGTGCGCATGCGTAGGGCAGGTTGGCGTGCCAATTTCGAACTGCCGCGTACGCTGGCCGCGCGGGTTTGGAAGCAAGGCTTCTGTGAGGCCGAGATCGAGGGGCGGCCGGTCGGGTGCGACCTTGTCTCGGACGGCGGCGACGAAACCCACGTGGTCATTGAGCTGGCGCCCGAAGCAGCCACCGCGGCCGGCCAACCGGCGCGTATGGCGCGCGCGCGTTTTTCCGACGCGTTCCTGGTACCGGCCGCGGCCCTGTCGCGCGTGGGCCAGAGTGACCGGGTCTTGGTGGTGGCTCCCACTGGTCGGGCCGAGGTACGAAACGTGACGGTGGCGGATCGAACCGCCACCGATGCCGTCATCACCCAGGGCCTGGATGCCGGCGACGCCGTCATCATCGGGACTTCCGAACCCGTCGGGGCGGGGGCTCGGGTGCGAATCACTAAGGCGACGGGCGAGTAGCCATGTCCGGACGAACACCCCCATGGCCAAGACGTGCTAGGTTGAGACCCATGTTCAAGGGAGTCATCACAGCACTGGTCACACCATTTCGCGACGACGCCATCGACGAGGAGGCCCTGCGCCGCCTGGTCGACGAGCAGATCCGCGCGGGCATCGACGGATTCGTCCCGGTGGGCACCACCGGCGAATCGCCCACGGTCTCGGTGGAGGAGCACATCCGCATCATCAAGATCGTGGTGGAAGAAACCCGCAAGCGCGTGCCGGTCATCGCCGGGACGGGCGCCAACTCGACCCGCGAAGCCATCGAGCTGACGCGCGAGGCGCGCGCGGTGGGTGCCGACGCAACCCTGCAGGTCACGCCCTACTACAACCGGCCCACCCAGGACGGGCTCTTCCGTCACTTCAAGGCAATCGCCGATGCGGCCGGGCTGCCCATCGTGGTCTACAACGTGCCCGGGCGCACCGGGTGCGACCTTCTGCCCGAGACCATGGCGCGCCTGTGCGAGGTGCCGCTGGTTGTGGGCATCAAGGAAGCAACCGGCTCGGCCCAGCGGGCGGCGCAGATCATCTCGCGCGTGGGTGACCGGATGGTGGTTCTGTCAGGCGATGATGCGACGGCTTTCCCCCTGTACGTGCTGGGCGCGCAAGGCTGCATTTCGGTCGTGTCCAACGTGGCGCCCGCTGAGATGGCGGCCATGTGGGACGCGGCGACCGCGGGCGACTGGAAGAAAGCCCGCGAGCTGCACTACCGCGTCTTTCCGCTCTCCGAAGGACTGTTCATCGAGGCTAACCCGATTCCAGTAAAAACCGCGCTGGCCATGATGGGCAAGATCGCCGAGGAGATCCGCGCGCCGCTCTACCCGATGGCTGGGGCCAATCGCGAGAAGGTGCGCAGGATTCTCGCTGACCTCAAACTCATCTGACTGGGAAGCCATGGGCGAATCTGTGCGTATTGCTGTATTCGGCGCTGCCGGCAAAATGGGGGGCGCGATCGTGCGCGCGATTGCCGACACTCCGGCCACTTCCCTGGTGGCGGCGGTCGAGCGTGCCGATTTCCCCGAGTTGGGCGCGGATGCGAGCCGCGTGGCGGGATTGCCTGAAAGCGGCCTGCGCGTGCAGGCGGACCGGCCCGGCCGGGGTATGGCCGACGTATGGATCGATTTCTCCGCACCCGGCGCCGCCGTGGCCAATGCAATAGCCGCGGCCCAGGCTGGCGCCAGCATCGTGATCGGCACCACCGGGATTTCAACCCAGGACAAGGCAGCGATAGCTTCCGAGGCAAAACGAATCCCCATTGTGCTGGCGCCCAACATGTCGGTGGGCGTGAACGTGATGCTGCGTTTGGTGGCAGACGCGGCCCGTGCCCTGGGTTCGGCCTACGACATCGAGATCGTGGAAGCACACCACCGGGCCAAGCGCGACGCGCCCTCGGGCACGGCCCTGCGTCTGGCCGAAGCGGTCGCCGAAGCCACCGGTCGCGATCTCGGGAAGAGTGCGCGCTACGAGCGGCATGGTGAAATTGGGCCGCGTACTGCCGACGAGATTGGCATCCAGACTGTGCGCGGCGGTGACGTGGTCGGCGACCACACCGTGTTCTTCCTCGGGCAGGGTGACCGTATCGAAATCACCCACCGGGCCTCGTCGCGCGACACCTTGGCCCGCGGCGCGGTTCGCGCGGCGCTCTGGCTTCACCGCCGCGCGCCCGGGCTCTACGACATGCGCGACGTGCTGGGGTTGAAGTAGTTCGCCCGACGAGTCGGACGGTGGGGCGCCCCGCAGGGCCAAGTTGAAAATCCGCCAGGCAGAGGGCGGATCTGTCAGTTCCTCAACACCCGCGGCGCGCTGATGCACGTCTGGCCACGCCCTGGGCGCTGGTCCCGGGTTTGCAAGTTCCAGCGGTGTGATGCATTCAATTGCGAAAGACTCCAGCAGGCGATTTCGCGGCACGGGTTGGCTAAGCGGGGCTCTGCTCATCGCGGGCATGGCGGCCCTGGTCCTACTTATGCGGCGGGTTGGCGTAGAACCGGTCCTGCGCGGCATTGAACGGGTTGGGCCCGGATTTCTATTGGTCGTTCTCGCACCGGTTGTAGGAATGACTCTGCACTGCTGGGGCTGGCTTGTGCTGCTGCCCAAGTCGCTGCGCCCCCGGCAGGCGATCGCGCTTGCCGCCTACGTGGCCTCCCAGGCCGGTGACGAACTGGGCGGTGGGGTGGCAGGCGAGCCGCTCAAGGCGCTAGTGTTTCCGCCCGGCGTGCGCAGCCGCACCCTGGTCGCCCTGGCGCTCGACAATGGTACCCACATCGCCGCAACCGCACTCTTGCTGGCCGGCGCGGCGCTGCTCCCCTGGGACTCCACCTCCCTGGTCAGCGCTCGAACTTGTGCCTGGGTGGGCGCGACCATCCTTGCGGCCGTGCTGCTCGCAGTGCTCATCATCCTCGTCGCCCCGCTGCGCCGGTGGGGCACTGGATCCAGTCGGGCGGCCCGACTCGCGCGCGGATTGGATGCCTCCCGCGTTGCCTTGCTTTCACAACCGCGGCTCGTGCTGGGCAGCGTGTTGCTTCATCTGGCGGGCAAGCTGTGGATTGTTGCCGAGATGGCACTGCTGCTGTTATTGCTCGGGTTGAACCCGGCGCTCGCGCCGTGGCTGGGCGCCGCATCCGTGGTCGCATCCATGCTGGGCGCTGCCATCCCCGGCCAAATGGGCGCAGTCGAAGCCGCCGTCTTCGCCGCCTGCACCGCTTTGGGTGTGGATGCTCCAACGGCCATGGCCTTGGTTCTGTTGCGCCGGTTGCGAGGCGGACTCTGGATTGCCCTCGGCCTGATGCTCACCAGAACCGTTCTGGCCCGTGGAAAGGCCTGCCCGGATCTCGCCGAGATCCGTGGTCAGGTACGCCAGCCCCTGAGGACTGGCCGGCGATCGGTCGGTCTCGCCGACTTCGCGACGAGATCCGCTCCGTCCACTCTGCGAGTCCGGCCGGTCTTGAATACCCCCTGGGGCTAGATCTTGCGAAGGTAAGTCGCAAGGTGACAAAGTGCGGCCATGGCAATCTCCGCTCGGTCACCCTACCTGCCCACCTTGATCGGCCTTGGGTTCGCGGCCTCGGTCGGCCTGACGCTTTTCCCCCAGATCGGATGCAAATCATCCCGTCCCCTCCCGACGGCGAAAGCGCCCCCGACGGCGAATGGGCTCCCGGAAGAGTCCGAGGCAGCGGCAACCATCTCTCCGCCACCAAGCCCAGCGTCCCCCCAGCCCACCATCGCCTGCGCGGCGAACCAGGTGCCCATCCCTGGCGGGACGTTCTGGCTGGGAGACGAAGAGATCGGCCGGCACGCACACCAGGTGACCTTGGCACCCTACTGCATGGACAAGACCGAAGTGACCGTCGCTGCCTTCCGTGCCTGCGTGCAGGCACACAAATGCCGACCCCCCAGCGCAACCGTCGATTGGAAGGGCATCACGCCAAAAGATAAGGCGAAATGGAGCCAGTTCTGCAATTGGGGAAAACGCGGCTTCGACCAGCACCCCATGAACTGCGTGGATTGGGATCAGGCGACTGAGTATTGCGCAGCGACCGGTGGTCGCCTACCTACTGAGGACGAGTGGGAATATGCGGCCTGCGGCAACGATGATCGCATTTTCCCCTGGGGCAAGCAGCCGCCGGACGTGACCAGACTGAATGCCTGCGGCGGCGAGTGCGCATCAATGGCAAAAGAACGCTTTGATGAGAACTGGGAAACCATGTACACGGGCGACGACGGCTGGACATCCACATCACCGGTGGGCAACTATCCCAAAGGCGCCAGTCCCTTCGGCATTCTGGACATGGCGGGCAACGTCTGGGAATGGACGGTTGATATCTTCTCCGTCAATGACCAGGGGCCGGGAGATAGCCCGCGGGGACCCCAGCCCAATACGCCGTACCGCACGATCCGGGGCGGCGGCTGGAACAGCAACGCCGCAGCCAGGGTCCGCACGGCCTCCGCCGACGGAAACGGCCCTGATAGCCGCAACTTCTCTGTCGGTTTCCGCTGCGCACGTGGGGTGAAGAACTCTGACGGGACCTAGTCCACTACGACAAACTCAATGCGACGATTCTTCAACTTCGCGGCCGTGCCCAGGTTGGGAACCACGGGCTTCTTCGCACCCATCCCCACCGACGCCACCCTTTCCTGGCCGACGCCTTCGTCCACCAAGTACTGGGCGACAGCCTTCGCCTGAGCATCCGTAAGCGCCTGGGCCTTTGCCTCCGGCAAACCACTGCCCCAGTGCGCCTCGATGCGCAATTGGCGAATCTCCGGATGATTGACCAAGACGTCCACGACTTCGTCGAGCAGATGGGACCCGACCGCAGTCAATTCAGCGGTTGGCTTCTTGCCTGCGAATCTGAAAGCGACTGCCTGGCGCAATTTGAACTTCCCATTCTGGAAGGTCACTCCCGCCACCGCGGGACGAGAGCGCAACGTGATGCTCGCCGCATTCTCCCGGCCTTCCGCCACAGTGAGCTGAACGACCTTGGACAGGTACTGGTCCGCGTCGATGCGCAGAACATATTGGCCCGGCTGGACCGGCACCGTGAAGTTCCCCGATTCATCCGACTTCCCCTCGGCGATCTGCGGACCGGCGAGTTTGAGTGCCGCGGCCACCCCCTTGCCCGAACCGTCGGCAATGTGTCCCACCGCTCGCGCAGCCGGGACGCGCGCGGTGAGCGTGAAAGCAACGTTGGCGGTCTGCCCCGCGATGACGTCAAACCTTGCCGAGACGGTTTCGTAGCCATTCGCCCCGATCACCAATTCGACCGCCCCAGGTGCTAGCGGCACACTTTGGAAAGTCCCGTCGGCGTCGGTCAGGACGCGAGAATACAGGCGGCCGGTGACCCCGACGACGGCGCCTTCGAGGGGAGTCCCGGCTGTGTCGGTGACTCTCCCCGCAACCAGGCCTTTGCCCAGCAGATCATCCTCCTGCACGATCTTTTCGACTGGCACATGGCGGGTCACGACCCGCGGAACCAGATCGACCGGATACCCCAATCCGAATAGCAGATTCCATGGTGCCAGGGACGGAGCATAGGCATAGCCAGGCGAGCGTAGCGCGACATCCAAGCCAACCGTGAGGGTCAGGCCGCGCAAAATCTGTCCCTGTACGCCGAAGGTAATCCAGTGCTGGTCTTGGTTGTCGGCGCATGCGGCCGCGCCGGTCTTGCCGCACGTCGCGTGCTGCATGTCATAGATGGTTTGGTCCTTGGACCCCGTCAAATACTCGAAGTGATACTCAATTATCGGCCGCAACGAGAATCCTGCTGTCAGCTCGCCGAAGGGGGCATCCGCGCCGAGCGCAAGCCGGAATCGGTTCTCGGAGATCCCGTAGCCGAACCGCGAAACGTAGCGGGAATAGGCGGAAGTGTTCTCCGCATCGTAGTCCTGCAGACTCCCTGAACTGTCAACGTAGTAGCCAAGGTTCAAATGGAATCGGATTGGAACGGTCTTGGTCATTGGCTTCAGATCATACGTGGCCAGCGCGCTGAACCAGAAAGAGGTCGCCTCAGGTGAGAACGACAGTCCCCCTGCGGAAGGCACCATGCGAGTCCCCAGTTCGGCACCAGCGGAGAACCCCGGTCCGACCGGGTAGGCAAACTTGGCCCCCAGAACCAGATCGCCAAGTACCTTGATGAGTTCGGGGTCCGTGCGGTCGGCCTCGGACACGCACTGCTCCTTGCCACTCGAATCCGCACCACAGAAGCGCCGATTGCGATTCTCCGACGCCGCAATGGCGCCGAACAGCTCGAAGTAGTTGATAGGCGTAATACCAAAGGTCAACGCCCCCTGCACCCGGGTGTCGCGGTCGCCTGCGCTGGGAGAATCGCGTCTCACGAGCACGTTGCTTCCAGTGAAGAACTCGCCGTGCAAACCAAGGCGAAACTGGCCGACCGAGCCAACTTCAGCAGAACTCATGCGCAAAAGGCCCACCGGCCCGCCGAGACTTAGCTGGGGAATGAATCCCGCTGCACTCTCGTCGGCTTCGGACGCAGCCGCTGCCACGACCGGGGCAGCGGCCTGGGGAGCAACTGGATCAACACTGGGGACCGGGGACGGCGCTCCGGTCGGGGCGGGAGCGCCCAGCGCAGGTGGGGCAGGAGGCGCCGGGACCGGTGTGCCGGGTTGTGCAAGAGCCGAGCCTGCCGCAAGAAGAAGTGCGGCGAAGGATCCGGAAGTGGTCGTTTGAATTCGCATTTGTGAACTCCTGGAAGCGAGGCAAGCCCCATGCTAGACGCGCTTTTGAATCTACGCAATCGGGACTTCCCTCTTCCCGCTCACCTCGTCGGTCCAGCGAAAATGCGTGAGCCGTGCGCAGAGGCAAGGTCGCTGCGGGTCAAGAGTTCTTGCTTCACTACTGTATGAGATGGGGTGATGCCCGCGTATCGGTCGACAGACCGCGCCAGCTGGCCTTCGCGCAGAGCCCGTCCATCAGACCAGCCCGCAAGCGCGCCAATCTCGCACACCAACTTTGGGCGTAACCTTTCGGGCGGGCGCCACACTAAGAGTTGATCAAGCTGAAAAGAAAACCGGGGCTGGCCTCTTCTTTCCGATTGCCTGACGGACCGGCTGTCCGATTGACCCAATCTGCCCTTCGACCATCCCCTATAGGCCTGATGTCGTTTGCACCGAGAGAATCGATAGGCTGGGCGGAGCGACGACGTAACTGCAGAACCGTGTTTCCTGGCGTCATGTCGCCGTCGGGTCGGAATACCGTGGCGTGATGCCCTTCCGGCCTGGCCTACCAGCCCTAGGAGAACCTTGATGAAATTGCGAACAAGCACCCTGGCTGCTCTGCTCCTGCTCGCCGCCTGCCCGGGAGCCCATCCGGGCAAGACCCCTGGGTCTCGGGTTGAGACATCCCACGCGGCCCTGGGCAAGGTGCCGGCTGGCGAAGTGGCCACCTGGAAGCTCATGGCCCCACCGCCAGGTACGAGCCCCGACCCGCGCTACCTGCAGGCGGCTGCCTTTGACGAGACCCGCAGGGTGCTGGTCATGTTCGGCGGCATCTCCGATCCAGACTCCAGCGGCAACTGGGTTGTGGTCGGGGATCTCTGGGAGTGGGATCCCGCGGCCGGCACATGGACCAACCGCACCCCTTCAGGCAGCAAGCCGAGGCCGCGCGCGGGCGCAGGCATGGTTTTCGACTCGACCCGCAAGAAGTTCGTCATC
>PMCR01000437.1 GCA_003155465.1 Myxococcales bacterium
ACGATCGACAGATCCATGTCGGGCCCGTAGTACTCGGGCAGGGCCGGCAAGCGAACCGCGGCGCGCAGATGGCGAAAATCGGCGGCGTTGTGCCGCTTGAAGAAGGCCAGCGCCGCCTCGGGGCTGGCCAGGCCGAGTTGCTCAACCGCAGACTTGGTCAGCTCCTCGACCAGATTGCGCACCGGCACCGCCTGGCCATTGGCGCCGGTGTACGTGGGCGGGCCATTCTTGGTCTCCGCACTGCCGTCTTCGACCACGCCAGCAGCAGCCACCACGCGTTCGCGCAGCACGCGGAGCAGAGCCTCGTGATCGTTGGCCAGCGGCGCTCGCGCCAGGGCGTCCATGGTTTTCTGGCGCAGATAGTTGGATTCGTAGATCATGTGTTTCTGTTGGAACCGGCGCACCGCCAGGCGCATGGCATCGTCGTAGATGCCGGTGGCGTGTTTCAGGCCGCGCTTGAACATACCTTCGCAGGCCAGGCGACGTTCCACCTCGGACATGGCCAGTTTCTCCGCGCCCCGTCGCTCGACCAGTTTGATCTTGGGTTCCAGCTTGGGGTCTTGGGCCGCCAGTTCGGCCAATGTCTGCACGTGGGCTCTCCGGCGGGCGTCTTCCAACTCGCTGCGCAGGTGCGCGATGCGCTTCTCTTCCTGCTTCACCTTCTCGGGGGCCACGTAGCCCACGGTTTCCACCGCCTCCATGGCCGCCAGGTTCGCGCCGTCGTGACAACTCTGCTTCTCGTCCTCCAGAAAACGGGCGCGCAGCACGCCGAGTGAGGGGGGAATGCCGTAAAGCTCCAGGTAGTTCTTTTCGCCCGCGGGCAAGGGCTCGCCGTCTTCATCGAGTGTGTCGTTGGCCAGGCCGAGGAAGACGCGGCGGTAGCGGTTGGGCATGGGCTGCCCGTCAGCGCCACGATGCTCGGCGAAGATATAGGGAGTCCAGTCGTCACCCAGGTCGACGATGGTGTATGCGGAGCGGGCTGCGCCGGTGGCGCTGGTCCAGCTTTCCTGGCCATCGCGAATCACCAGGGCGCGATCGTCATCAGGCGGGACGCTGGGTGAAGGGGCCTCCAACGCGGGCGCCTTGCTGGCCGCGGCAGGAGTCGCAAACGGAGCCGGAGCCGCGGGTGTGGGGGGCTTGCTGGCCGGGGCCGGGGCCACAGCCGACGAGGCGGTCTGCGGTGGCGGCAGGGATGCGACAGCGCGAACGTCGCATCCCAATAACAGGGCTAGGCATGCTGGAATGGCAAACTGCGGTGCATACTTCATCACGGATTCGCTTGCTCAACATATGCCCCCGGTCGAGGCGCTGGGCAAGAAATCGAGCGTCGCTGCCGCCGCAGTGACACGCGCGTATCGTTCCCAGTCCCGTGCCGTCGGCGTCCTTGGGGCGAAATTCGGATCCTTCTGCCTACCCGATGAGCGCCGCCGTCACGATGGCGCGCGCTTCTTCGATCACCCTGTCTAAGTGGGCCTGGCCCTTGAAGCTCTCGGCGTAGATTTTGTAGATGTTCTCCGTGCCCGACGGCCGCGCCGCGAACCAGGCGCTGTGCGAGACGACCTTGAGCCCACCGATGGAGGCCCCGTTGCCCGACGCCTTGGTCAAGACCTCGGTAATGGCCTCGCCGGCCAGCGTGCTGCTCCTGACCTGTGCGGGCGAGAGTTGCTTGAGTCGGGCTTTCCCCGCTGGCGTAGTCGGCTGATCGATGCGCGTGTAGATGGGATCGCCGTGGGACGCTGTGATCTCACGGTAGTGGTCGCCGGGATCCTTGCCGGTGCGGGCGGTGATCTCGGCCGCCAGCAGCGCCATGACTAGACCGTCCTTGTCAGTGGTCCAGGGGCTGCCATCGAAGCGCAGAAAACTGGCCCCGGCGCTTTCCTCGCCCCCAAACCCGAGGCTGCCGTCGAGCAGTCCGTCGACAAACCACTTGAAGCCCACCGGCACTTCAACCAGCGGCCGCCCCAAATCGGCCACCACGCGATCGATGATCGCGCTCGACACCAGTGTCTTCCCTATCGCCGCGCGTGCAGGCCACTTCGGCCGGTTGCAGAAGAGATAGCGGATGGCCACGGCCAGGTAGTGGTTGGGGTTCATCAGGCCCGATGGCACAACGATCCCGTGCCGGTCAGCGTCGGGATCGTTGCCAAAGGCGACCTGGTAGGTGTTGCGCAGACCCACCAGCCTGGCCATGGCAAAGGGGCTGGAACAGTCCATGCGGATCTTCCCGTCATGGTCCACGGTCATGAAAGCGAAGCGCGGATCCACGGTCGGATTGACCACCTGCAGATCAATCTTGAAGTGGTCGGCGATGGCTTGCCAGTAGTGCAGCGAGGCTCCGCCCAACGGGTCCACGCCGCACTTCACGCGCGCATCGCGGATACCTGCCATGTCCACCACGTTGGCCAGATCCGTCACGTACGGGGCGACGAAGTCGTCCTCGCGGATGGTGGGTGCAGTGCGCGCCCGCTCGAAGGGAATGCGGCGAATTTGCGAGTCGTGGCCACGCAGGAGCGCATTGGCGCGGTCTTGGATCCATCCCGTGACGTTGGTGTCGGCCGGGCCGCCATTGGATGGGTTGTACTTGAAGCCGCCGTCAGCGGGCGGGTTGTGCGAGGGGGTGACCACGATGCCATCGCCCAGGCCGCTCTTGCGGCCGCGGTTGTGGGTCAAGATCAATCGTGAGATCGAGGGCGTGGGCGTGTAGCCGTCGTCGCGCTGGATGACAGTGTCCACGCCATTGGCGGCGAGGACCTCCAGCGCGGTTTGCTCGGCCGGCCGCGATAGCGCGTGGGTGTCCTTGCCGAGGAAGAGCGGGCCGGTGATACCCTCGCGCTGGCGCCACTCGCAGATGGCCTGGGTGACGGCCAGGATGTGGGCCTGGTTGAAGGATCCAGCGAGAGATGACCCCCGGTGTCCACTGGTCCCGAAGCTGACGAGCTGCTCGGGGTCGCTCGGGTCCGGCTCTTTGCTGTAGTAGGCGTCAGTGAGACGGTCGACGTTGATGAGCAGTGTGGCCGGCGCGGGTTTGCCTGCAAGCTCGTGGGGCATTTGGGCGGGTCTCCTTTGCCGCCGGGAGATTACACCGAAGATGGGTAGCACCGCCGCTCGAAGATTCGTAGTTGGTCGAGCGATCGCGTGAATGGCGGCGGGGCCGGAGGCCCCGCCGCCCCAGGCGGACCTACATCGCCTGCCCGCGCAACCTGGCCCACAAGAGTCCCAGGTACTCATGCAGGGCCCGCTCGATGGTCAGAGCGGCTCCGGCATGCGGAATCAAGCCCAGCACGTGATCCATGCCTGCTGACTCGCCGAAGGCCAGGTAGTCGGTGGGGGCTGGGATGGGGTTCATGCCGGCCCTTCTGAACATGGCCATTGCCCTGGGCAGGTGCACGGCCGATGTCACCAGCGCGAACCGTTCCTCGCCCAGCAATGCGCGCAGCACCCGCACTTCGTCGAAGGTGTCCCGGGACATGGACTCGAAAACCATACGGTCCGCTGGGGCGCCCAGGCTGACGCCGGCTGCGGCCAACACCGTGGCTTCGCTGGTTCCAGCGCTGTTGCTACCTCCTGACAGGACCAACCTCGACTCGGGCAGAAGTCGTTGCAGGCGGATGCCTTCGGCCAAACGAACCAGGGTCGGCGCGGACAGCTGCTGGATGGGTGCCAGTGAGCGGCTTTCGCTGTGCCCGCCCCCTAGCACCACCACCCAGCGGGGAGCTGGCGAGCCGTCGGGCAGGGTGGCGCTCGCTTGTGTCACCTTGGCCAGCAACGGGGGATAGCTGTCTTCCAGCGGATGAACGAAAGTCCGCACCAAAGGTTCGATTGAAAGCAGCGCCAGAAGCGCAAGACCCACGGTCAGCAGGGCCTTGCCGATTCGCTGTTTCTTGGTGAAGCACAGGAGGACCAGCCCCAGCGTCATGACGGAGAGCAGCAATGGAAGCGGTGGCAGAACTGCGGACAGTAGTTTCTTGAGGGCGAACATTGCCCGATCTTGTACCTCGATTCTCCCGCCGGCGTCGCGGGAAGGGACTGCAGCGAAGATGGTCGTCAGTTCAGCCGGCGTTTCGCAGGTCCGGATCACGGGCGCCATCCTCCGGCGCGGTAGCCTTCGATCCAACCCGCCCGAGCCGGCTGCCCAATCCACGCACCCGCTCGGCGATTTCCTGGCCAACGACCCAGGCCCGATTGGAGAAGGGCAGGGAGGTCCGGATCATGCAATCGACGCCGCAGCCGTCCTCGCAGCCCTTGCGGCCGCGCAGGCTGCGGATGTCTTGCGCGGTGACATCAGCGAAAGGACGCATGGGCGTGACGTGGTAGCAGTACTGGAAATTGCCTTCGGGCGAAACATAGAAGGCCTTGTTTCCCCCGAGGCAGGTCCAACTCATGGGCCGGCCGGCCAGGGCGTGTTCGAAATACCGGATGAGGTAGTGCGGATTGGAGACGGGTTTTCCCTCGCGCTTCTTCTTTCTCAGCCAGCGCAGCTTCTCCAGGTAGCGTGCGTCCAGCGGCCCCGGTTGCAAGCGGCCGCGGTCGTGCACCACGGAGAAGAAAATCGGCACGCCCAGGTCGAAACAGTGCTCGGCCAGCGGAACCACATCGTCCAGTGTCTCAGGACACAGAACCGCTGCGACGTAAAACCACAGCCCTCGACGCGCGACCATGTCGATCTTGTCGCGCATGGTTCGCAGGGACTTGGGCGTTTCCGGCGACGGGTTCAGGCGATCGATCGAAATCTGGATGCGACCCAGACCCAGGTCGATGAGCGCATCCAGTTTTTCCTCGCTGAGCAGAAACCCATTCGTGGTCATCCCGGTCGACATCCCGCTTGCCACCACGTGGCGCATGAGGGGGAAGATGTCGGGGTGGAGCATCGGCTCGCCGCCGATTAGATCGGCGTGAAGCACGCCCAGCTCCTTGCAGCGATCGATGCGGGGGTAGATTTCGCTCGCCGGGACGTGGCCCTTGTTGTTGTCGTATTCCGTGCAGTAGTGGCAGTGCAGGTTGCATCGCCAGGTGACGTTGATCTGCGCCCAGATCGGCTTGGCGTCGAACGCGCGTGGGATCCCTTTCAGTAGGCCCGGCAGGGACACGGGGTTGCGCGCACGCTGCATGACAGGGGGAGACTCACTCCGCCTCGGGCGCGGACGGCGGCACCGAGGCGGTCAGGATAGCGTGGCGATCGAGTGCGACCACGGTCTCCACGTGATAGGTTTGAGGAAACAGATCCAGCGGTTGCACCACGGAGACGCGATAGCCGAAGGGAATCAGCTCGACGAGATCACGCGCCAGCGTGGTGGGATTGCACGACACGTAGATGATTCGAGCGGGCGCCGAACGGGCAATTCTGCGCATGACTTTTCCCCCGGCGCCGGCCCGCGGCGGATCGAGCACCACCACGCGCGGAGTCCCGTGCTCGGCCAGCACCTGGGGCAAGACCGTGCGCGCGTCACCGGCAAGGAAGCGGGTCTCTTGCAGGCCGTTGGTCCGGGCGTTGGCTCGAGCTGCCTCGACGGAGCTGGCTGACAACTCGATGCCCACGGCGTCGGCGCCTGCAGAGGCCAGCGCCAGGGTGAACATGCCCACGCCACAGTAGAGGTCGATGGCCAGCGCCCCGGCAACGTCGCCGGCCAGCTCGCGGACCAGGGTCACCAGACGCTCGGCCTGCGCTGAGTTGGTCTGAAAGAAAGTCTCCACGCCGATACCGAAGCGCAGGCCGGTGACGGTTTCGGTGATATGGTCCTGGCCACGCAGGAGCGTGGTTTGCTGCAAGGGAGCTGAGGTGTCCGCGGAGGCGCGGATGCTATGCACGACACTCACCACACTGGCATCGACGGCGGCGAGACATTCGGCCATGGCGGCCGCAGCCTCGAAGGATCCCGGGCTGGTGACAATGCCCAGCATGGTTTCCCCAGTGCCCCGGCTGTGCCGCACCACCAGTTCACGCAGGAGCCCGTGATGGGTACGCGGGTCGTGCAGTGACAGGTTCGCTTCGCGCGCAAAGGCTTGCGCGGCCTTGACCAGGGCCAAGGTCAGGGGTGGCGCCAGAAAACACTCGTCTAGGGGCAGGATGCTGTGCCAGGCCCCGCGCGGATGAAGGCCCAGAACGCCCTCGGGATGGAAGGCGAACTCCATCTTGTTGCGGTAGTGCCACGGACTAGGTGCGGGGATGATGGGGCGCAAGGGCAAGTCGTGCAGTCCGCCCAGTCGTTCCAGGCTGTCGCGCACAGCGGTTTCCTTGGCCCGCAACTGGCTTGCGTAGTCCACGTGCTGCCAGGTGCAGCCACCGCAGCCTTGCGTGAAGTGGACACAGCGGGGTGTCACACGTTCGGGCGAGGCTTTGTCAACCGCGACGACATCCCCTTCAACATGCCGTCGCTCCACCCGACGCACGCGCACGCGCACAGTCTCGCCGGGCGCCGCGCCCGAAGCAAACACAACCAGGCCTTCGCAGCGGCCGACAGCCGCGCCACCGTAGGCCAAACGGTCGACGGTCACGCACAGCTCATCGCCAGGCTGAGGTCGGGGTCTTCTGGATGTGCGATCGAGGTCGGTGGCCAAAGGCGGTTTTCGTCTACGCCAGTTCAAGCACAAAACGCAATCGTAGCACGGCCGAGCTGGAAGGACCCGCCCGCCGGCGCGCGCCTTGTTCCGCTACTTGAGGGCTATCTCGCCGCTCGCGTAGAGCTGGAACTTCTTGTTGATGAGCTGTCCCACTCGGATGAGGTAGGTGTGGTTTGCGTTGAAGCCATTGTTCTGTTCCAGGTCGTAGCCTTCCTGGTAGACCAATTCGGCTCCGGGCGTTTGCGGCGAGAACTGATCGACAATGATTTTCGGCTCCTTCTTGTCGACCAAGATGACAGTCACCGGACCCTTGGCCGGCGGCTTCTTGAACACGGCCAGGAAGTTGATTGGCCACCGATCCTCGTTGCCTTTGCGGACGAGCGGCACGTTGGATGGGTGCGCAGCCAGCCACTTCTCCAGCGCCTCTCCCTCGACCGTCGGGATGGAATCGGACACCACCCAGACCTTGCCACCGTGGGTTTTGGCCACGGCAATGTTGGGATCGACGGTTGGCTTCGCCGCTGCTTCTTTGGCAGGCTTCTTTGGTGCCGCGGCGGCGGTTGTTGCTGCCAACAATGCGACTGCGACCAGCCAGATCTTCATGAGGATCTCCTTCCTTCCGGCGAAACCACACGACCCAGCCTATATATTGTTGACAGAGGCGTCGCGAGTCAACCAAACACGATGGTGCGGTTGCCAGACACGAGAACCCGCCGCTGGAGGTGAAGGCGCACCGCCCGGGTAAGTACCAGCCGTTCCAGTTCGCGCCCTTTGCGCATCATGTCTTCCACGGTGTCGCGATGAGAGACTCGGCACACGTCCTGCTCGATTATGGGGCCTTGATCCAGGTTGGCAGTCACGTAGTGTGCCGTGGCGCCGATGACCTTGACGCCGCGCTGTTGAGCCTGGTGGTAGGGTCGCGCCCCTGCGAAGGCGGGCAGGAACGAGTGGTGGATGTTGATAACGCGTCCTTGCCAGCAGTCGACAAAAGCAGGCGACAGGATCTGCATGTAGCGCGCAAGCACCACAAGGTCGATGCGCAGTTCTGCCAGCAGCGCAAGCTGCCTGGCCTCGGCTGCTGCTTTCTGGTCTCGCTCGACCGGAATGACCGTTAGCGGCACGTCGAAGTGTGTGCAGACATCGGTCAGCGTGTCGTGGTTCGAGATGACCCCCACGATCTCGCCGCCCAGATCCCCCAGTCTCTGGCAGAGCATCAAGTCGTACAGGCAATGCGAGGCCCTGCTGACCATCACGGCGACCCGAGGCCGCGCGTCTGAGAAGGTCAGCTCCCAGCGCAAGCCGAACTGGCGGGCGAGTCCTTCGATTTCGACCTGGGTGGCCAGGCGGTCTAGCTGGAATCCGCTCAGATCCCAAACCAGACGCATGAAGAACTCGCCGCTCTCGTTGTCCGCGTGTTGGTCGGCGTCCAGGATGTTGCCGCCGTGCTGGAAGACGAAGTTTGACAACGCCGCGACCAGGCCAGTGCGGTCCCGGCAGGTTACGAGGAGAGTCGCGGTGAGAGGGGGAGTCGATCCCATGGCAATGTCGCCCTAGAGACTACACAATCCGACTCGCTATTGGAGGGACAGACGGCGGCAGGGATAGGCGAAGTGGGCCACGGGAACCTGTGCTGCCGAATGGAACCCAGCCACAAGCCCTTCTCGGGAGGCTACTCGAGCTCGTTTTCCACGTATGGCTGGACGGCCCCGCTCACGTCGCCGTTGCTGGTGATCTTGCCGAATCGCATGAACTTGGCCACCACGCTATCGCAGTCGAGATTCCCTTGGGCGTAGGCGGTGAACTGCGCGTTGGTCCCCGCGCCATTCCCCGAGTACCCTGGCATGTAGGTATGGGTGTCTGGGATGGAGAACTTGAGCGCCAGCCAGACTTGATCACTCCCCCACACCGTCGCATTGCCCGGACAGCGTCCCGATGGCATTTCGCAGCAATCGAGGGCGCTGCCGGTCAACTCCCAGGCAGCCGAAGGACCAGGAAACTGGCGGGGCCGGACCCCGGTCGGGCCACCCGAGAAGTCCGTCAGGTAGTAGCTAAGAGACCCCGTCCATTCTTTGTTGAGGAACCCGGCAACTTCGGCCGTACGCGATTTCTTGACGTACTTGCTGAAGGCGGGGATTGCGATCGCCGCAATGATCCCGATGATCGCCACAACGATCATCAGTTCCACCAGAGTGAATCCGCTGCTTTTCTTGTTTCGCATGGCTACTCCAGATGATTTATGCAGGATTCGCACCATAGCGCAAGAAAACGGCCAGACTTCGGGCTAACCAGACGAAAACTCTAGAGAATCAAGCAGTCCCCTCGTTGCCGCAGGGCGGCATCAGCAGAGACCCTTTTTGTCTCTGTGACGGAAGTTCTTCCTGCCGGAGAGACGAAATGTGTCCCAACGAGAAAGGGACTGGTCCACCCTTTCCAGGTTGAATCCAGTCCCTTGATGGGCGCAGTCAGGCCACGCCCAAGCGACTCGGTCGCTCTTTGCTAGCCCTGCCCAGCGTCGCCAGCGTCGCCGGCGTCAGCGTCACCAGCATCCGGAGCGTCACCGGCAGTACCAGCCTCAGGGGCATCCTGATTGATATTCGGAACGTCGCGAGGGGCATCGGTTTGCGTGGGGCCAAGGTCGGCGGGGCGGGCGTCAGGAAGAATGACACCGGCCTCTCCGGCATCCGCGACGCCGCCATCGACCACGGCGAGGTCTGGGCGTGCGACATCGGCGACGGGAGTATCGGGCGTGGGAGGGGCAAGGTCAGCGGGAGGGGCGAGGTCAGCGGGAGGGGCGAGGTCAGCGGTCGGTCCTACCTCGGGTCCTGGCTGCGCGACGACATCGGCCACCGGGGCTTTCACGTCGCTGCTGCCTGCATCCACTTTGGTCGTACTGCTGCTGCCGCAGCCAACCAGCGTGAGGGACATCGCAAACACGGTTACAGCAAGTTTCCTAGTCATAGCCTTATCTCCTGGGTTGTTCTCGTCTAGCTAAGCCTCTCGGGGGCGGTACATTACTCGAATCTCAGAAAAGTTAGAACAGAATCAGCGCTGGCACTTCCTTGGCACAGCCAATGAGGCACCGCGATAATTGTCGCGCAGCGGTTCAATAGCAAGACTATGGCTGACACGCAAGAGAATTTTCGTCGAGAAAACGCGGTGCGCCGTCTGACTGGTGGCGGCATCGACGGACTGGTTGCAGTTGGCGGCGCCCTGACCCCGGAAAGCTTACTGCGTGCGTACCGTGCGGGGGAATTTCCCTGGTCTTCAGATCCGATGGTGACATGGTGGTCTCCCGATCCCCGCGCCATCTTCGATATGGAACGCTATCGTCCGTCGAGGAGCTTGCGCAGGAGTATCCGCCGAGCAGGATGGACCTTCACGCTGGACCGGGATTTCGAGGGCGTGATGCACAGGTGTGCCGAGCCCACACCCAGCCGACCGACCACCTGGATTACCGGCGATTTCGTCGCCGCCTACACGGAACTACATCGGCGCGGCACCGCTCACAGCGTCGAGGTCTATGAGCAGGACCAGATGGTGGGTGGTCTGTACGGCGTGAGCATCGGGGCCTTCTTCGGTGGCGAGTCGATGTTCCATCTACGCCCAGACGCCTCCAAGGCTGCGGCTGCGCACCTTGTCCAGCACCTGCGCGGGCGTGGTTTCGTGCTGCTGGATGCCCAGGTTCCGACGCCCCATCTGGCCAGCCTGGGCGCGGTCGAGATCTCGCGAGACGAGTACCTGGCACGTCTGCGACAGGCCATCGACCTTCCGGTTGCCTTCTGATCGTGCTGGGTGGATGGTCGGCTGTCATGGGTTCCACCAGTTTCTTGCGGCGAAATGCTTGTCGAGCCACAGCGGTCGCCAGCGCGGCGCTGTGGGCTCTCGCCGCCTGCGCCAGGCCGGCCGCCCGGGCCGTCCAACCCGCCCCTGCCGCTCAGTTGCGCCTCAAGGTCGTCCGCACTTTTCCGCACGATCCTGGCGCGTTCACCCAAGGCTTGCTCTTCCTTGAGGGCAAGTTCTATGAAAGCACCGGGCTCTACGGACGGTCGTCGTTGCGCCGGGTGGACCCGGACAGCGGTGTGGTCGAGCGCGGGGTCGACTTGCCAGCAGATCTCTTCGGCGAAGGTCTGGCGCGAGTCGGCGGCCGCCTCGTTCAACTCACCTGGAAGAACAGGCGCGCGCTGGTTTGGAACCTGGCGACGCTACGCAAGGAAAGGGAGATTTCCTACCAGGGCGAGGGGTGGGGCCTTTGCTTCGACGGCCGCCACTTGATCATGAGCGACGGCAGCGAGACGCTCGCGCTGCGCGATCCGGAAAGCTTCGCCAAGGTCGGCGAGATCGTGGTCCGCCGCGCGGGACAGCCCCTGCGCAACCTCAACGAGTTGGAATGCCTGGAGGGCATCGTCTACGCCAACGTTTGGCAGGACAGTCACATCGCGCGGATAGACGCGCGCACAGGAGAGGTGACCGGATGGATTGACGCTTCCGGCCTGCTCCGGCCCGATGAGGCGCACGCTGCCGATGTCCTGAACGGAATCGCATACCTTCCGGCCACCGGGCATCTGGCGGTGACTGGCAAGCTGTGGCCGCGCATCTTCGAGGTGGAGATCGTGCCTGCTGCGCCGCCGCCAGCCAAGTGACGGGGAGGCGGGCTTTTTTTTGCTCCAGGTGCGTGTGCGAGACCTGGTAGGTTCGGCCCCCATGGGCTTGCGAATACTCCTCGCCGCGGCGCTGACGGTGTTCGTTGTTTCGGGTGCGCGGTTCGCGCGGGCCGAGCCGGGAGAGGACCTGACTGTCTCTGTTCTCACCTTCGGCCCCGGCGATCATCCGTTTTTCAAGTTCGGGCACAACGCCATCCTGGTGCAGCCCAAAGATGATAGCGGGCTGGTCTACAACTTCGGCACCTTCGCGTTCGACTCGCCCGGGCTCATTCCAAAGTTTCTGCGTGGCCGCTTCAAGTACTGGCTGTCGGTGTCGAGGATGGAGGAGACGTTCGCGTCGTATGTTTCCGACAATCGGACTATCGAGGCCCAGGAACTGGAGCTGACGTCCGCACAGAAATGGGCCCTGTGGCAGAGCCTGCGCGACAACGCGCGGCCCGAGAACCGTGAGTACCTCTACGACTACTTCCGGGACAACTGCTCGACCCGCGTGCGCGATGCCATCGACCGCGCGGTGGGAGGTCGAGTCCGGCAGGCGGGCCAGCGGCCAGC
>PMCR01000049.1 GCA_003155465.1 Myxococcales bacterium
GCACCAGGACCACGACCGGCGGCACCATGGCCCTGGGTGGCAGCACGGCAAGCGGCGGCAGCACAGCGATCGGCGGCTCGTCCGCCGTCGGTGGATCTACCTCCACCGGCAGCACGCATGCTCAGCCTCCGCCTATCACCAACGGAAGCAACGGCTTCACCACCCGGTACTGGGACTGCTGCAAACCGTCCTGTGGCTGGTCGGCCAACGCCAATGGCAAACCGACCAAGACCTGTGGCAAGGATGGCACCTCGACGGTCAACAACGACACGCAAAGCGCGTGTAACGGTGGGGGCGGATACATGTGCTACTGGGGCGCGCCCTGGTCGGTGAGCGACACCCTTTCCTATGGCTTTGCGGCGCACAATGGCGCCTCGTGTGGCACCTGTTTCCAAATCCAGTTCACCGGCAAGGGGCAATACAACGCCGGCGACCCGGGGTCGAACGCCATCAACGGCAAGACGATGATCGTGCAGGTCATCAACGTCGGGGGCATCGATTCCAACCAGTTCGACCTTCTTATCCCAGGCGGTGGCGTGGGTGCGAACAACGCGTGCACCGGTGGTTCGGCCCAATGGAGTGGCGTCGACATTGGCGCGGGCAGCGGAGGCATGCTTACGACCTGCAAGGACGACAAGGCCTGCGTCCAGCAGAAGTGCCAAGCAGCATTCGGCGACAAGCCGTTGCTCTTGGCAGGCTGCAACTGGGTCACCGGTTGGTTCAGCGCCGCCGAGAATCCCCAGATTCTGTACAAGCAGATCGCCTGCCCATCGGAGATTACAGCTAAGTCCGGAATCTAGTACCGCTTTTCGTAAGTTGGTAGCTGGTTGGGCGACTTGGTGGACGGCGGCGTGGTCGGAAGCCGGGGCCGGATCCGACGGCCGGAAACGGATTCGGAACCGGATTCGGCTGCCCGGGAACAGGGAAGTGGCCGGGAAGTGTTCACTTGCGGAGCAAGTGTGGGGAATTGTATAGTGCGCGGGATTTGTATGTCGTGCTGGCAGTTTGGCCATCGCAAAGGAGAGCGAAGATGAGGAACGCAAGGTGGATGTCTGGCAAGGACCTGGCGACCGTGACGGCGCTTGCGGCTGGACTTGTGTTTTTCGGGTGTGGAGGTAGTTCGAACACAGCCAAGAAGGATGGCGCGGTCGATCATTGGGCGGTAGGTGGAGGCGACGACGGCTCTCGCGGTGACACGGGCGACGTGAGGGAAGCCGCCGACGGCGCTGTAAGCTTGGACGGCGGCATTGTGGACGGGGCTGTGCCGGACGGCGCTGTCGCGGACCGGGTTGTTGCTGAGGTGGCTGTGGTGGAAGCTGGCGTTCGCGACCTGGGCGCGGACCTCCAGACGCCGGTGGGCGTCGACAGTGCTCCAGACCTGCCCGCCCTGGACGTTCCCGCAGACTGGATTCCAGGTGGCGCCGACAGTGCTCCAGACTTGGCCGCTCCCGACATCTTCTCCGGCGGCACGTCCGATTCCTCTCCCGACGAATTCACGGGAGGAACGGGTGGAAGTGACAGCGCCGCAGATCAAGCCACTCCAATCGACGCACCGGGCAGCTGCGCGGCTGGGTATCACAACGGTGGCAACGGAACCTGCGTACCCAACGGAACCTGTTCCGCTGGGTATCACGATAATGGGACCGGGGTGTGCGTTTCGAGCGGCTGCGCTGCCGGGTATCACGACGACGGGATCGGGATGTGCGTTGTGAGCGGGTGCGCACCTGGGTATCACGACGGGGGCACGGGAACCTGCATGCCCAGCAATACCTGCGCCACGGGGTACCATCTCGATGAGAGTGGGGTGTGCATTCTGACCTGCGCTGCCGGAACTCACGATGGGGGCAACGGAACCTGCGTGCCCAGCGGAACCTGCGCCGCTGGTTACCACAACGACGGGACCGGTGCATGCATCCGGCTTGGCTGTGCCGCTGGATACCACGTTGGGGCGAACGGGACCTGCGTGGCAGATCCATTCATTCCACCTCCTTCCGGGGGAAGCGGCGGCGGTGCCGGGGGAGCTGGCGGTAGTGGTGGGATCGGCGACGCGGGCACGGTCGACGCGCCGCTAGTCGACGCTGGCCCCGCCACGGACGCGGGGGAGGATGGGGTTGGCGATGACGGCGGAGGGTGTACCGACGGTGGTACCTGCGCATGCGCGGTGCTCGAGGGGTTCGAGTCGGGTGTCTGGCCTGCCCCGGGCTGGTCCGGGAGCACGGTCGGCACGGTCAGCGCAGCCTCTGCGCACGATGGGACGTATGGGATCCGGGATCCCGCAGCCAGTGCGTATCTCGCGCCGTGGTCCTATCGGACCGACGTTTCGGTTGGCACCGTCGGGGACCGCATCACCGCGTGGGCGCGACCCGGGCCGGGTACGGGACGTGCGTACATCGGCTTCGCCGCGTCGGCGAGCGGATGCAAGTCCTTTGTTGCAGCGACGAATTCCCCCGACATCCGGTTCCAAGACAACCCGGACTGGGATTTCGTCGAGCTGAACACGTCGGAGCAGAGCTTCACCGTGGGCCGGTGGTACAAGATGGAGATCGAGTTCACTGCCTCCGACACTGTCGTCGGCCGGTTGTACGACCAGGACGGGACCACCCTGCTGAACTCCGTCACCCAGGTATACACCAGCTCCCTGGTCGGCGGGATCGCCTTGCGTTCTTTTGGCGACGGTTTTGACATGGACACCGTTTCGATCTGCCGGCCGTAGAGCGTCCCTGTTTTCAAATCCAGTTCACCGGCAAGGGGCAATACAACGCCGGCGACCCGGGGTCGAACGCCATCAACGGCAAGACGATGATCGTGCACGTCATCAGGGAAGTGGCCGGGAAGTGTTCACTTGCGGAGCAAGTGTGGGGAATTGTATAGTGCGCTGGGTTTGTATGTCGTGCTGGCAGTTTGGC
>PMCR01000552.1 GCA_003155465.1 Myxococcales bacterium
TTGACGCGGAACACGCAGGTGAATTCTTTGGCGGAGCCGCGCTTGGTGCACTCCACCGTCGGCAAGACGCAGGTAGCGGGCGTGGTGGGGACACAGCTGCCGTCGTAGAAATCTCCGTCGAGGTAGCTGTTCTTCTTGAAGATCGGGAGGTCGATGAGTTTCAGCGGCATCCAGCAGTACTTGTGATTGACCTCGCCGCCGCCGGTTGGGCTGCGGTCGACGAGACGCGCGTGCTTCGTGCCGAGCCAGGTCGCTGCCGTTGCGGCCGCCTCCTTCGAGGTCGGGGACTGCTGGATTTTCTTGTGAACCTCGGCGGCACTCACGACTTCGGCGTAGCGAATCGTCGTGTACTGCTTGCCGTCGGTGCAAGAGCAGAGCACGCACTCGCCCTTGCTCGCCTCGCCGCAAGGATGGATCGGCTCAGTCTTGCAGTCGGCCGCCGCGAGCCGCGGCAGGGCCAGAGTGATGAGCAACGCTCCAGCGTGAAAACCGATTCTTCGCAGCACGAGCATGGGCACCCTCCTGTGGAAAGGGCAAGCATATCCCAACAGCCGTGATCTCAACAGCCGTGATCTCAACAAGTTTCGCTTTCCCGCTTCCCCTCAGCCACCTGGTTGCGCTATTTTCATTTCCTTTTTCGCAGGCCGGTGGTTCAGAGAACGAGTTCCGCAGTCTGGTTGCCCCTTCACCCAGGAGCGAGACATGAGAGTCGTCGGTGTTTCTCGTCGGATGTGGGCGTGTTTCTCGTCAGAGTTCAGAGTCGTCGCAGTACTCGTCATCAGCGTGGCTGGGTGTTCGCCAAGGGAGCCCTTGGCTACCCCTACCCCGGCCACGGCTGCGCCAGGTGCGGCGCTCAACTCGAACCCGCAGATTACCGATTTTGCGGTGTACGCGCAGAACAGCGCCGCGCTGTGGGATAGGGCGACCGTTTCGGGGGGCGACCTGGGCGTGCGGCTGGCAGGCACGGGTCCGTTCCTGGTCAGCGGCTACGAATTGGCCCTGGCAAGCCAGGCTCAGGTGGCAACGACCCGCAACGTCATTGCCAACCGGGTGCAGTTGCTGGACCGTGCGCGCGTGGGAGACGTGCAAGCCAACCAGCTCGCCAATCAATCTGGTTTCACTGTACACCGGTACCCATTTCCCTCGGCCATGCCGGCCCTGCCCCCGACCGCACCGGTTTCCCCGGGAAGTGCGGCGCTGACGGTGAACGCATCTTCCACGTTTTCCGCCTTTCCAGGCGCTTACGGCGCCGCAAGCATCGGCTACCGTGGCGTGTTGCGATTGTACGGGGGCGTGTATCACCTGGTCTCTCTCCAGCTTGACAATGAGGCGCGCATCGAAGCCATGGCGCCGGTGCAGGTGCGGGTGGCGGGGCGGTTTGGCGCTTTCGATCGTGTCTGGATCGGACCTGCTGCGGGCGCGACCCTGACCGCCGGCGATTTGCGCATCGAGGTTTCCGGCCGCAATGGCAGCAGCGGCTCGCTGGCCGATTCGCCCAAGGCCGCAGCGTTCGGCAACGACTCGACCATTCACGGGGTGATGCTGGTTCCCAACGGGACCCTGCAGACGGGGCACCACATGGCCATGGTGGGTGCGTATGTTGGGAGGGATGTCCTGCTGGACATTGACTCGGCGGTCACCTATCAAAGCGGAGTCGGGCCTTCGGGGTGCCTGCAATCGTGCGACGACGGCAACCCGTGCACGACTGACATCTGCTCGGTGGGTGTGTGCGTTCACACCTCTTCCCCGGCCGGGACAAGCTGCGCTGACGGCAACGCCTGCAACGGCGCAGAAACCTGCGATGGCGCAAGTCATTGCCGGGCTGGCACGCCGATATCCTGCGCGCCGCTCGACCAGTGCCATTTGACCGGGGTGTGCAATCCGGCAAGCGGTCTGTGCTCGAATCCGGCCAAGCCAAATGGAACCCCGTGCAGCGACGGAAACCTTTGCACAAAGACCGACGTCTGCACCGCCGGCGCGTGCGGCGGCACGGCGTACGCATGTGACGACGGGCTGGGCTGCACGGCCGACGCCTGCAACGGCGATGGAACCTGCACCTTCAGCGTGACGGCGGCAAACTGCCTGGTCAACGGCCTTTGCTACGCGGGCGGCGCCACCAGCCCGACCAACCATTGCCAGCAATGCACGCCCGAGACCAGCCAGACCACGTGGAGTCAGAAGCCCAGCGGCGCCTCATGCAACGACGGGAACGCTTGCACGGCGAACGATGTGTGCAACGGCGCCGGACAATGCGGCGGCACGGCGTACACCTGCAGCGACGGGCTGGCCTGCACCGCCGACACCTGCAACGGCGACGGAACCTGCACCTTTGCGCCGATGCCCGGCACCTGCGCCATCAACGGTGCGTGCTATGGCGCCGGTGCCTCAAGCCCGGCAGACCAGTGCCAGCAGTGCACGCCGGATACCAGCCAGTCGGTCTGGAGCTCAAAGACCGACGGCACGGCGTGCGACGATGGCAAGGCAGAATCCCAGGGAGATGCGTGCACCGCCGGCGTGTGCCAGGGGACGATTCCATGCGCGTCGGTCGCCGATGTCCGCGTCGGGGTGCAGTTTTCGTGTGCGCTTCGCACGGATGCCAGCCTTTGGTGCTGGGGCGCGAACTCGGCAGGTCAGCTTGGCAACGGGACGACGACCGACAGCCTGATCCCAGTCCGAGCAGGGGCAACGACCTGGAACTGGACATCGGTGATCGCTGGGGGATACCACGGGTGCGGAATCCGGCGCGACGGCACCCTTTGGTGCTGGGGCTACAATGCCCATGGGCAACTCGGCAACGGGTCGACAGACGGAACATCGACCCCCACGCAGGTCGCCGGGCAGGACTGGGTGATGGTGCGGGCTGGGATCGGGCACACCTGCGGCGTGCAGGGGAACGGCAGCCTGTGGTGCTGGGGCGACAACCAGTTTGGGGGACTGGGCAACGGGACACAGAGTGATAGCGCCGTACCAGTAGAGGTGGTTGGGATGGATTGGGTGTCGGTGGCTGCTGGAGCCTGGCACACCTGCGGGATCAAAGCCGACCACAGCCTGTGGTGCTGGGGGCACAACGCTGACGGGCAACTGGGCAATGGCACGACAGAGGAGAGCCTCACTCCCGTGCAAGTCGGGGGTGCAGCCTGGTCGAACGTATCGGCAGGCGTAGCCACGGGCGCCTTTCACACCTGAGGGGCCAAGTTGGATGGAAGCTTGTGGTGCTGGGGTGACAACCAGTCCGGCCAGCTCGGGACAGGCTCGACCGCGGATAGCCTGACACCAGCGCAGGTGGGCAGCGCAGTTTGGACGGACATGTCGGGCGGCGTGCTCCACTCCTGTGGCGTGCAGGGGGACGGCACGTTGTGGTGCTGGGGCGCCAACGACCACGGGCAAGTCGGGGATGGAACGCAGACGAATCGGCTGGCGCCCGTGCGAGTTCCGGGGCAGGCCTGGGGCCAGGTCGCGGCGGGCAACTTGCATACCTGCAGCCGACGGCAGGATGGCAGCCTGTGGTGCTGGGGCAGCAATGCGTATGGCGAGATCGGCGACGGGACGCAGACCCAGCACTCGGCGCCTGAGCAGGTCGTGGGCCAGTTGTGTAGCCAGGTTCCCGTCTGCGGCAACAGCCAGATTGAGCCGGGCGAGGAATGTGACGACGGGAACAACGATTCTGGCGACGGGTGCACGATGGACTGCCGGATCGAAAAGTGTTTCGGCGTGGTGTGCACAGCCCTCGATCAGTGCCATGACGTGGGAATCTGCGATCCAGGGTCCGGGACTTGCCCGAATACGGCAAAGCCCGATGGAGCCAGCTGCGAGGACGGCAACCTGTGCACCCTGCTCGACACGTGCCAGGCTGGCACGTGCAACCCCGGCAGCCCCAAACAGTGCGTCCCGCTCAATGAATGTTTCGCGGCGGGAACCTGCGACCCAGGCACCGGGATCTGCTCGGACCCGCCTATCGACAAGGTCGGCTGCAATATCAATCTCCGGGTCGACGGCGTCGCAAACATGGGTGGCGGCAAGTACGTGGCGATCTTCGGATACGAGAGCACGGCAAGAACCAGCTTCCATCCGACGACCAACACGGTGTCGATCGATGAAGTCCTGCAGCCCAGTCCCACGCCCCACCCGCCGGCCTATCTCTTGCCGGGCCCCCACCTTGGCGCGTTCCTGCCCAGTTGCAGTGCGGACCAGACCATTTCATGGGCAGTCGATGGCCAGCCCATAGACGTCACGTGTTCTCCGCAGACTGCCCTCACACCGGAGCCGGTCGGAACGGGCTCCCAGGTCGAGCTTCCCGATGGAACGATAGTGATCATCACGCCAGATCTGAGCCCCTACGAGAAGACGCCGGACGCCCCAGGGGTTCCCGAAGACCTGCCAACGGGAGACGACTTCAAGGGAACGATTCCTGGGCAGCTCACGGTAGGCCCCACTGGCGCAGCGATCTACACCGTGCCGATCTCGATTCCACCCGGGATCGCCGGAATGGCGCCCAATCTGAGCCTCGTCTACAACAGCCAGGGCGGCGACGGAATCGCGGGCCAGGGCTGGGAACTGACAGGGCTGTCGATGATCTACCGCTGTCCCAAGACCAAGGTTCAGGATGGCTACGCGCAGCCTGTGAGCATGAACGGTACCTCTGTCGCCGATGCGGATGGCGACGGGGTGTGTCTGGACGGCAAACGGCTGTTCCCCTTGGCGTTCGGGGGCGTCCACACGGGTCTATTCAAGGCCGAGACCGAGGACTTCAGCCAGATCACGCTGGACGCCGCCGGCGAGGTCTTCACTGTTGTCACGAAGTCAGGCGAGACTCGGTACTACGGATATCACCCCGGGGCACGCGTCCGCCTGTGTAGGGAAGATGCGAACGGCCCCACCCCAGGCGGTGACCTTGTCATCGCACTCTGGGCACTGGATAGGGTTGAAGATCCCTGGGGCAACTATTACGAGATTGAATACAACGACGGCACGGATATCGGTAACGGCAATGTCGACTTCTATCTCCGCGGTCTCATAGCGACAAAGATTGATTATACTGGGAACCCAGGGGACTCTACCCACGGCGCCACGCCAACCTTCAACTCGATCACATTCGACTATGAACCGCGGAACGACACTTCGCAAATCACCTTCCGCAGCTCGGCCGTGAGGAAGAACCAGCGTCTAAAGGGGATCAGCACTCCCCGAGGCCGCTACAGCCTGACCTACTGGACTTCTGATACATGGGAGGCGAAAGGCGCCAACAGCCTCTTGGGCTCGATCAGTTACTGCACGACCGACGACACCCCAGCGTGCCTGAAGGACTTGACCTTCGACTGGGGCGCTCGGGCTGACGTGCTTGCTTGGCAGCCCGCACCGGACTACCGTTTGCCCATAGACCGGTGGGCCCCTGGCATGCAGTTTGTCGACCTCAATGCCGACGGCCGCCTCGACCTGGTTTCGGCAGCGAAAAACCGCCCTTACCACGTGTACTACAACAACGGCAAGGGCTGGGAGCCAAGAGACGACTGGAACCTGCCCACGGACGCGGCCCTGGCCAA
The DNA here is from genome assembly GCA_003155465.1 of Myxococcales bacterium. The sequence goes on from PMCR01000552.1 coordinate 5,541, forward strand.
TTGGGACGTCCACCCCCCCGCGCTTGGTACTATCTTCGCAGACATCGACGGCGACGGCTTGCCAGACCTCATCACGGACAAGGCAGGCACGACTTCCAAGCCCGCAGTTTGGCTCAACCGGACCAGAGACCCAAACGCCGCCACCCCATGGGAACGGCAGACTGGCGACCTCTCCGGCGACAAGATTGCATCGTTGCTCAGTGCGCACAACCTACCGCCGCTGGACCTCACTGCCGGTCATTACCAGCTTGTCGATATCGACAACGACGGAAGGCCTGAAATAGTGGAAAACCAACCATTAATGGACGTGTGCTTGAACTACGATTACCACGTGTATCCGTTTGTCGTCTCTGTACTGAGCTTTCAGAATCAAGACGGCGCGCGCCAGTGGACGCTGACCTCACACGGCGACAATCCCGAAGACTGGCTCAACTACTACCACCCGGAGCGACCGATGGGCAACATAGGCTACTCGTTTGCTGCCATCCTGGAGGACGACTACTCCATGGTGGACCTCAATCGCGACGGTCTGCCCGACGTTGTTGGCAGAGCATGGCTAGCGTTCAATACGGGTCACCTTGGCGCCGGTGACCATCGCACAATGTGGAATGCCGATCCCGTCCGTGGGCCGCCGTGTGTAATCGGTTCGGCGCGCCCGACCGTCGATGTTAACGGAGACGGCGTATACGATTCCGTGGTGGAGGCGACGAAGCTCAATGGCAATGGGAAGATCGTCCCAGATCCGCCCATCGGTAGTTCCAGTGCCATTAGCATCTTGTACGGCACCGGACTGTGTTGGACTTATCAAATGATTGGGACAAACTACTACAGGTACACGACAGCGCTGGATCTCTTCTCCTGGTGGCCCGAAGGGGGAATCGATCCGTACATCGGAGAACTTGCGGCGGGCAGGTACAAGTTCGCTGATCTCAACGCAGACGGGCGTATTGACGTGGTTGTCGGTCACAATTCGGGCGGCGTGCTACTGCTCAATACGGGTGAGACATGGAGGGATGCAGAAGGGCGGGACTCTCGCATACCCCCCAACCCCGGCCCAAGAACATACGTCGTCCCAACGGCCGTTAGTCCGATCGACCTCTACAGCAATCCCGACTCGAATTTCATGTATAATGTCGACGAATTTATCGACGTCGACGGAGACGGGGTGACGGATCGCGTGCAAGTTTTGGACGAAGAGGCTCCGCCAGAGTTGTATCAGACTGTGAAGGGGTCGTGGCTCAACACATACAGCCCGCCAACAATACGGCACTTTCCGAACGGATTCGCGAAAGCGACAGAGGTCACGTACGCGGTGACCACGACTGCGGACGCCCAGAGGAAGGGGATCTACTCAGATTTGGCGGATCGGGCGCCGGGCACGATGTACATGGCAGTACCGCTGCGGGTTGTGGAGTCGGTTGCGGCTGACAACGGCGTGGACGACGAGAGGGCGAAGACAACCTACAAATACCGTGACCTGCGGGCGAGCGCGTTTGGGCGTGGACCGCAGGGATTCCGACAGGTGGCCATGACGGATCCGACCGGCATGGTCACCACCACGACCTATGCGCAGGCATATCCGTATACGGGAATGCCGACAACTGTCACCCGCGAGCAGAAGGTGATGCTGGACGATACGAAGTGGGAGTATTGCGACAGGCCCGCACCAGCGGGTGAGCCGACGGAGTGTATTGAGCAGATGGTCCTGGTCGCGAAAACAGAGACCGAGTACTGCGACAACCCTGCCGCGGCGGGTGACTTGACGAAGTGCACCCCGATCACCGGGGTCGGGTCTGGGATACCCAAGGCGTCTGTCTTTGTATATCCGCTGAAGGTTACCGACACGAGTTTCCTCCGCGGGTCGAACATGGCTCCTCTCGGTTCTGACGATGAGACGATCACCACGACCACGGAGTACGTGTACGACTTACACGGCAATCCAGCCATTACCACCGTGACCACCGAATCCAGTGGGAGCGGCGGGAAATTCAAGAAAGAGGTCGCAAACGACTACGGCGCCGAGGAGAGCACTGAGCGAAAGAGGGGCAAGGTTAAGCGCACCGTGGTGACAACGCGCAGGCTCGCTCCGGATGGAGACGCCGACGACGCAACTACCATCCACACGACTGAGTTCGAGTATGAGACGGATTCGACCCTGGCTCTGAAGAAGAAGAAAGTCGAGCCCGGCAAAGAACTGGGCATCCAACTCCACACGGCCTACGAATATGACCGTTTCGGGAATCTGGTGACGACAACTAATTGCGCGAGCGACTTCGGTGATTGCAAGGCGGGCGAGGATAATCCGGTGGCTGACCCGCAGGATCCGAACCACCCGTCGTTCCGCACGACCAGGGTGAGCTACGATCCGATCGATTTCCAGCCTGGCGAGACGGCACCGGACCGGAGCTTGTCCTACGGCGACGGGCGGTTCCCGGTGAAGACGACGAATGCCGAAGGCCACGTCCAGTACAGCGCATATAGTCCGCTGCTCGGCGTCCTGATCCAAAGCACAGGGCCGAATGGGATCCACACCTGCTACGACTACGACGCCCTCGGGTACCAGAGATCGGAGACAGCCCGGTGTGTTCGTGATTCCGAGCACCCGCTGAAGACCACGATCGATAGGTATCTTGTATCGTCTTCGACAAAGGACCCGCCACTGCTGGCCAAGACGCTGGTGTTGACCCAACCGCCGACAGGCGCAGCAAGCGGCGTTTACGCGGATGCTCTTGGGCGCACGATTGCAACGCTTGCCCGGAGTTTCGATGGGAAGCTCACCTACACCATGACTGAGTACGACGGGGTCGGACGCGTTGCCGGAACCTGCAAGCCGTTCTTCAGGAACGCAGCCAAGTACTGGACAACGCCGAGCTATGACTGGCTTGGGCGTGTCTCAACCGTGACGCAGCAGCTGGGACCAATCGATGACACGGCGAAGAATGGGACCAGCGTGGTCACGACGACGTACTGGGGATCGGTGATCCAGACGCACCAGACGGTGAAGGACGAGGTCCGTGACCGATACGAAACCAAGAACGTTCTCGGGAAGGTCGCCAAGGTCAAGGACGCGGCGGGCAAGGAAGTCTCGTATTTCTACGACGCCGATGGGAGTCTGACGAAGACAGCAACAGACGAGGTGGGCAACAGTGTCCTGATCACCTACGATCTGCTGGGAAGAAAGCACAACACGACCGATCCGGACCTGGGCACGTGGACCTACGGGTACAATGGCTTTGGAGACCTGATCAGCCAGACGGACGCCAAGAACCAGACAACCACGATGACCTACGACCGACTCGGCCGGATGTCCACCAAGACCGACCCCACGGGCGGCACTGCCGAATGGGTCTATGACAAGGGGCCTGGGGGGCGTGGCAAGCTGACGGCGATGATAGGCGCCCCGGACTCCAGGCTGAATGGGTCGTGTTCGGTGCCGGAGACGACGCAGACTTCGGGAAAGCGCGCTGGCCGATGGTTCACCTATACGCCTTGGGGCGACGTGGACGAGGCAAACGAGTGCACGGACGGGGAGACCTTCTCGACGAAGTACCAGTACGATGGCCTTGGGCGCCAGAGTGTAGTCACGTACCCCCAGATAGGTGAGGCACCTGGCTCGCGCTTCGCGACAAAGTACCACTACACGAACCTAGGCTTCCTTCACTACGTGGCCGATGCGTCCGACGACAAGCCGTACTGGGTCGCGAAGGCTATGAACGCCGCGGGGCAGGTCACTGAGGAGTACACGCGCAACGGGGTGAAGACGATCGCGACGCGGAACGCGTCCACCGGGTGGTTGCGTGGCTCGTCGGTCACGGCCCAGGCTGACGCGAACACGCTGATTCAGGGCCTGACCTTCGCGTACGACGAGGTTGGGAACCTGCGCGGCCGGACGCGGTCTATGCCTTCGGAGATGGCAGACTCCACGGAGACATTCGGGTACGATCAGCTCGACCGGCTGATCACGGCCCAGGTGAAGATTCCATCGACGGCATACGACGTGACCGAGGAGACCTACGCATATGACGGCATTGGCAACCTGACGGAGAAGGGCGGCAAGACGTACACCTACGCGGGCTGCGGTGCAGGCCCGCACGCGGTTTGCACGGTGGGTGGCGGCGCGCCATTCGAGTACGACGCCAACGGAAACATGACCAGCGGCAACGGCCGGACAGTGGCGTACAACCCAGCGAACAAGCCGGTTCACATAGGGAACGACACCGGGACGGTGGACTTCATCTACGGCGCCGACGGCCACCGGGTGATGCAGTCAGTGGGAACGAACGGCAGCGAGTCAGCGCGAACGGTGTACGTTGGTCTGGGCGGGACCGGCAAGAGCATCTACGAGCGGACGACCCACGTGACGACTGGAGAGAAGGAGCATGTCCACTTCATCTACGCGGGCGGCGCGCACGGGGGCAACGCCTTCGCCCTGCGCGTGGTTACGGAAGGCGGCCCGGGTGAACAGCCCCCGGCTGCGATGAAGTACAACCACTTCGACCACCTGGGGTCAGTGACCGCGATGAGCGACGAGACTGGGCGCGTGCTCGGTCCGACCTGGGGCGGTGCGGACGCGACGGTCTTCGGGTACGACGCCTGGGGCGCGCGACGAAACCCTGACGGCAGTTCCGCCAGCCCGTCCTCGTTCAACCTGCAAGTGGGCCACCGCGAGTTTACCAGCCACGAGACGATTCCCAACGTGGGCCTGGTGAACATGAACGGCCGGGTCTACGACCCCGAACTGGGCCGCTTCCTGACTCCAGACCCGAATGTGCAGTTCGTGGCGGATTTGCAGAGCTACAACCGCTACAGCTACGTCTTGAACAATCCGCTGCGGTACACGGACCCGACGGGCTATGCGTGGTACAGCTTCCTTGGGAGCGGCGAATTCTGGTTCAATGTGGCGTGGGGCCTAGGCGGGGCCGCGATATGCGCTTCCGGGGGAGCTCCTGCGTGCATGATGGTTGCCATGATGTCGACGCTGTACACCTCCACGGCGATGATATCGCAGGGAGCATCCTTCGGGCAGGTCGTCAAGGCGGATCTGGTGGGCTTTGCCGCGGGATATCTCGGCGGAACAATAGGAGGCCGAATCGCAGGGGCGCTCGGGAGCAACCCGGCGTTCCAGGTGCTGGGCGGAGCCATTGCCGGCGCAGCCGCGGCGGGTATGAGCACACCGCTTCTCGGCGGGAGTCTCGGCAAGAACCTGCTACTCGGCGCGACATCAGGCGCGCTGGCGGCCGCGGTGGCGTGGAGCGTCCAGTCCTCGAACCCCGTATCACAGAGCGCAGTGGGCGAGAGCCAGGGGGGCGGGGGCAGCGGGGCGGACAAGGTGGAGAAGACCGAGACAGTCGATTCCATACTCGCGGAAGGCGGGTACGGCGGGGCGGGTCCGAGCGACGAAGAGGTGATGGCACTGGCGGCGGGCCCAGACTGGCACGACAAGGTTAGGTTTATGATGGGCTCCAACAATACGGGTGCATTTATCGGAGACCCCCTATCTGTTGACGATGTGGTCGACGTCATGGCCGCCCTGGACAACGTAGGGAATACGCAGAGTGGAGGGGCCATGTTGAGAGAGCTTACGAGTGGCTCGGACCCGTTGCTTCTTTCGAAGGTACCAGGGAACCTCACGGAGGGGTTTGGGCGAGAGATCTTCCTGGACCCCAAAGAGCAGCTCTGCGTTCATACGGACAATCCTCGGGGATGGGATCCAAATGTGCTGGAAGCTCAGTTGGCGCACGAGGGAGGACATTTCTTGGGTGGCGAAGACAACGGGTTCGGAGGAATGAACAACACCAACCAGTATGAGAATCCAGTGAGGATGGAGTTGATGCTATATCGACGAACTCAGATGGGTTTTGCCACATGCGGTGGCCCATGACTGGCGTGGGCTTCCGGGGCCGTCTTGTAGGTCTGGTGGTGTGGCTAGCCGTGGCCGCGTTGGGCACGATCGGCACCGGCTCCCAGGTTCGTGGGGCCGCTGCGAGAGAACCGAAGGCATCCACTAAATCAGCCAAGTCTGAGGGGGCTGCAGTTCCGCTCGTGCTTTCGGGCTTTGCCGATGGTTTTCGCAACTGCTCCAGGTCTCAGCCGGGTAGCACAGGATTCTGGGAAGTCCCAGCGACTGAAGTCGCGCGCATTGATGCGGCACTGCTTCGCCATCTCCGATCGACCGGGTTGGTGAAGAGGCTGCCCTATCCTCTGGCCGATTACGTGCGACAGTATCTCGGCCTGTTGCGCAATGAAAAGCGAATTGTGTACGTCAACGCCTTTAGCGTGGGGAAGGAGTCGGTGTTAGGCAGACTCGCTGAGACTGCGAGAGCGAAGTTTTTGAGAGTCTGTGACGGTGGTGGAGCGGCCTGGGGGATCGAATACGACACTGAAAACAAGGCTTTTGCGGCATTCGAAACCAACCTCAACTGAGCGCGCATAGGTCCCACGGGGGGAGGGCGTGAGACTGACCATTCAGTCTACTTCGCCTTTTGCTGGGAGCCGTGGGCCTGTTTGACGGCTAGGGCCTGGAGCTCGGCGCGGGCGATGATGGCATCGAGGAGGTAGCGGACGGCCTGCTGGTCGTCGTCAGGAAGCTGCGAAACGCGCTCGAATTTTTGCAGGAGGTCGCCTTTGATGAATTCAGCGGCGGCGCCTGCGCCACCACGGTCGAAGACCAGCTCGTCGGTGGAGACGCGGAAGATGGTGGCGAGCTTGCGCAGGACCTCGAGCGGAGGTTGGCTCATGCCGTGCTCGTAGCGATGGATTTGGGCAACTCCCATGTCCAGCTCTTTGGCCAGGCGTTGTTGTGACCAGCCACGCTCAGAGCGCAGGGTCCTCAGGCGTTTGCCGAAGGCGGCAGCGACAACTGACATGATGATTTCTTGTACCACGGGTTTTCTCCTGGGCCGGATGCGGGGTGCCTTTTGTGATTGACCAAGGCTATCAGAAGTGATAGCAGTCTATCATGAATCGAAAGGCGCTGGGAATGCGTGCAATCGGTCTTGACAGGGTTGGCGGTCGGCCTGGCGAGCTCGCCGCGAACCTCTCCGCAGCCGGACTTGAGTTGTGGCAGGCCCCAGAGGGTTTCTGGGCGATCCGGGTGAAGCCAGCGGTCACGTCCATGTCACCAGCACGGCCCGCGCGGAAGCGGCGGCTGGAAGGAAGGGCGTGATGGCTCGCGTGGCAGAAGCGGAGCTTGAACGGCTGAAGGCCGAGGTGTCCATCCAGCGGCTGGCCGAGGCGCGAGGGGTGGTGCTGAAGAAGCACGGGGCGGATCTGATAGGGCTGTGTCCCTTTCACGACGACAAGAAGCCATCGCTGGTCGTCAGTCCGGCGAAGAATCTCTGGCACTGCTTGGGGGCGTGTCAGGCGGGCGGGTCGGTGATCGACTGGGTGATGAAGGCTGAGGGCGTTTCGTTTCGGCACGCGGTGGAGCTGCTGCGGGCGGATCTGCCACTGACGGCGCCGTCGACCGCGGTGGTGAAGGAATCGTCGGTGCGCAAGCTGGCGGCTCCTGTGCAGGCGGACGCGGATGACCACGAGCTGCTGGCGCAGGTGGTGGGCTACTATAACCAGACGCTGAAGCACAGCCCCGAGGCGCTCTTCTATCTGTCGAACCGCGGGCTGAAATCCTCAGAGATGATCGACCATTTCAAGCTGGGCTTCGCCAATCGGACGCTGGGGCTACGCTTGCCGATGAAACAGTGGAAATCGGGCAGCGAGATCCGCGGACGGCTGCAAAAGCTGGGTGTGTTGCGCACGACCGGGCACGAGCACCTGAACGGCTCGGTGGTGATTCCGATCTTCGACGAGGAAGGGCACGTGGCTGGGATGTACGGCCGAAAGATCACGGCAGGGCTGCGACCCGGGACGCCGGTGCACCTGTACTTGCCCGGCCCACACCGCGGGATTTTCAACTGGGAGGCATTGCGGATTTCGAAGTCCATCATCTTGTGTGAGGCGCTGATCGATGCTTTGACCTTCTGGTGCCAGGGCTTCCGCAACGTGACTGCGATGTACGGGGCGGAAAGCCCGGTGGCAGAGCACCTGGCGGCGTTCAAGAAGTACGGGACCGAGCAGGTGCTGATTGCTTTCGACCGCGACGGGGCTGGCGATCTGGCGGCGGAGAAGGTGGCCAAGCAGCTCATCGACGCTGGGATCTCGTGCTACCGGGTGCAATT
>PMCR01000176.1 GCA_003155465.1 Myxococcales bacterium
GTGCAGACGTTCTGGCAGGGCCTGTCCGTCACCCTGTCGCACATGCTCCGGCGTCCCATCACGATCCAGTATCCCGACCGCACGGAAAAACGGGTGGCCGACATGCTGCCCGCGCGCTACCGCGGCTTTCTGGAAGTCGACTTGGCGGTGTGCACCGGGTGTCTGGCCTGTTCGCGCGCCTGTCCCATCGACGTCATCAAGATTTCCGTCGACAAGGATCCGGCCAATCCCAAGCAGCGGGTCATNNCCGACCGGCGCCATCGCGCACACGCGCGAGTTCGAGGCGACCATGAAGGCGGTGGACAATCTGGTCTTCCGCTGGGTGCCCGATGCCGCCAAGCCGGCGCCGTTCTTCCGACCGATCAAGGGTCAGGATGCGCCGCGCGCGCCGGTGGGCTCGCTCATGCGCACCCGCCTGGACGCGATGGTGTGGGCCGCGCCGGTCCCGGACTGGGGCGCACCCGGCAAGGACAAGGGGTAGCCATGCCTACAAGCCTAGCGGTCTTCTATCTGTTTGCCCTGGCTGCTGTGGTGGGCGCGGCCGGCGTGCCCATGTCGAAGAACATCTTCTGGAGCGCCATGGGCCTGCTGTCGGCGCTGGTCGGGGTGGGCGGCCTGTATGTGCTGCTTTCGGCCGATTTTCTCGCCGTTACGCAGCTGCTGGTGTACATCGGCGGCGTGCTGGTGCTGATCATCTTCGCGGTCATGCTCACCAGTCAGATTAAGGAAATCGAAATCTCGAACCAGAACGTCGGCCTGTTCGCGGGTGCGATTCTGTTCGCGCTGACCGGCACCCTGCTGTCATTTGTCGCCATTTGGGCTCCCTGGAAGATCGTGCTGCGGCCGGAAAGCCATGAGACTTCCGCCTCCATTGGCAATGGCTTGCTGGGAACCTGGTTGTTGCCTTTTGAAGTGGCTTCGGTGGTGCTGCTGGCCACCCTGATTGGCGCCATCGTGGTGGCGCGCAAGGAAATCAAGAATGACTAGCATGATGGGGCATCTTTCACTGAGCCATTTCCTCGTTGTGGGCGGCCTACTGTTCTGCTTCGGCCTGATGACCGTACTCACCCGGCGCAATGCCGTGGCGATACTGATGGGCATCGAACTCATTCTCAATGGCGCCAATGTCAATCTGGTGGCCTTCAACCACTATGTGGCGGGGGGGCTGTCCGGGCAGATCTTCGCCCTTTTTGTGATCGTGCTGGCCGCCGCCGAGGCCGCCGTGGGGCTGGCCATCATTCTGGCCATCTACCAGATGATCCGGAACATCGACACGGCCAACATCGCGTCGATGAGGCAGTAGCGTCCGGCGGAGACTTCCATGGAACACGGCCTACAACATCTCGCCCCGCTTTCCGTCACCCCGGTCGGCTTTCTGTGGCTAATCCCCTTCTTCCCGCTGCTGGGCGCGGTCATCAACACGACCTGTGGCTGGTGGCTGCAGCGCAAGCTCGGCAAGCCGATTGTTCACCTCATTGCGGTCGGGGCCATGGTGCTCTCATTTGCCGTGGGCTGTGTCGCCTTTGCCAAGATGCTCGGCCTGCCGGGCGAGGAACGCTTTCTGCAAGACACCCTGTGGACCTTGCTTTCCGCCGGCCCCGTGCACGTTGATCTGGCCTTCGCCTTGGATCCCCTAGGCATGATGATGGTCTTGGTGGTGACAGGCATCGGCACCTTGATCCACGTCTTCTCCATCGGGTACATGGCCGAGGAGCCCGCCTATTGGCGCTTCTTCGCCTATCTCAACCTGTTCATCTTCTCCATGTTGTTGCTCGTCATGGGCGACAACTTCGTGGTCATGTTCTTTGGTTGGGAGGGCGTGGGCCTGTGCAGCTACCTGCTGATTGCCTTCTGGTACACCGATCCGGCAAAAGCGGCGGCGGGCATGAAGGCCTTCGTGGTCAACCGCTTCGGCGACTTCGGCTTCATTCTGGGCCTGTTTCTTCTTTTCTGGGGCCTGGGCGGGGTGTGGAAAGAAGTGCCCGCGGGCAAGCTCACCTATCAGCCGATGGTAGCCGGGCAACAGCTGCGCGTTTTCTCAGACGTGCCTGCGACGAACAGCGAACAGGCGGCGCATCAAGAGTGGGTCGTCGAAATCGGCCCCACCCTCAACTTCCGCCAGTTGCGCGACCAGGTGGTGGTGCAGGCCACAGGCGTGGCGGAACGGCTCTCGCGGCAGAAACTCTTCGGCTTCGGGCTGCTCGCCATGGTGGGCATCCTGCTTTTCGTCGGGGCCATGGGCAAGAGCGCCCAGCTTCCCCTCTACGTGTGGCTGCCGGACGCCATGGCCGGCCCTACCCCGGTCTCCGCCTTAATCCACGCCGCCACCATGGTCACCGCNNCCGCCGGCGTGTACATGGTGGCGCGTCTCAATTTCATCTTTGCCCTCTCGCCCACCGCCATGGGTTGGGTCGCGCTGGTCGGCGCGCTTACCGCCCTGTTTGCAGCCTCGATCGGCTTCTTCCAGTACGACATCAAGAAGGTTCTCGCCTACTCTACCGTCTCCCAGCTTGGTTTCATGTTCATTGGCGTGGGCGTGGGCGCCTACTGGGCCGGCGCCTACCACCTCCTCACTCACGCCTTTTTCAAGGCCGCGCTCTTTCTCGGGGCAGGCTCGGTGATCCTGGCCTGCCACCACGAACAGGACATGCGCAAGATGGGGGGATTGGGCAAGTACATGCCCGTCACGCGGAAGACCTATCTCTGGGCGTGCATAGCCATTGCCGGCTTCCCCATCGCAGGCGGCTTCTATTCCAAAGACGAGATTCTGTGGAAGGCGTTCAGTCAGGAGCACCTGGCCTTTCTCGGCATGCCGGCGGCCTGGTTGGGGCCGCTCATTTATTGCATCGGAATCATCACGGCCACGGGTACGGCTTTCTACATGTTCCGCAGCTACTACATGACTTTCACCGGGGAATACCGGGGCGGCCACGGCCACGACGACGGACACCATCACACGCCCAAAGAATCGCCGTTCAGCATAACCAGCGTGTTGGTCGTGCTCGCCAGCGGCGCGGTCCTGGCGTCGCTGCTCGGGCTTCCGGCCGCGTGGACCAACCAGCCGCCCATCCTCGAGCACTTCTTGCAGCCCTCGCTGCCGGCCACGGTTCATTTCGCCGAGCATCCGCACTGGATGGAGTGGCTGTTCCAAATCATCGGCGTGTCGGCCGGGGCCGTGGGCTGGTTGTTTGCGCGTGCCCTTTACCGCAACGGCACCAGCCCCGTGCCGGCGCAATTGCTGCTCCGCTGGAAGCGCACCTGGACAGTCGTGTACAACAAGTACTATGTCGATGAAATCTACCAGGCCACCGTGGTGCGCGGCTCGCTGGTACTGGCGTGCATTCTGTCCTGGATTGACAGTCGGTTGGTCGATGGCGCGGTGAACCTGGCGGGTGCGGTCACGCGCCTGTTTGCCAACCTGGATGGCGCCATTGACAAGTATGTCGTCGACGGCGCGGTCAATCTGGTCGCGACTTGCACCATCGGGGCGGGGCGGGGCTTGCGCCGCGTGCAGACCGGCCGCATCCAGACCTACCTCTACGGCGCGCTGGCCGGTGCGCTCGTCGTTGTTCTGCTCAACTTCCTCATCAGGTGATGGGAGCCAACCCCTATGATCAGTCAACAGAACGTTCTTAGCTGGGCCACCTTCTTCCCGTTGCTCGGGTTGGGGCTCATCGCCCTTTTCGCCGCGGTTCGCAGCCTAGCCGGCCTTTCCAAGACTACGCTCGACCAGGCGGCGCGCATCATCGCCATGATCACCAGCGGCGCATCTTTCGCGTGCGCGCTTCTGGCCTGGCACTGGTACGACCCGTCCGCGGCCGGACATATGATCAACGGGCAAACCACCGGCGTGCAATTGGTACAACACTTCACCTGGATCAAGGCCTTCAACATCGAGTATTTGATGGGCGTGGATGGCCTGTCCATCTCGATGGTGCTGCTCTCCGGGCTCATTTCGTTCGTGGCCACCGTTTCCTCCATGCCCTGGTGGGGCGGGTCGAAGTACCCCGCCATGGCTGGCATGGCGGAACACGGTGACGGCCACCACCCGAAGCACTTCTCGGTGCGCATGGTGCCGGGCTACATGGCCATGTTGCTGCTGCTGCAGACCGGAATGATGGGCACCTTCGTGGCCCTCGATATGTTCCTCTTCTACGTGTTCTGGGA
>PMCR01000210.1 GCA_003155465.1 Myxococcales bacterium
TTCTGGTACATGTTGTCCCAGCGCTTAGCGATGTCCACTGCTTGAACGTAGCTCTCGAAGTCGTCTGCAAAGACGACATCCGGATCGCCCGCGATGCCGACATCCCCGGGGTACTTGGCCGCGATGCCGTTGTCACCCTCGGGCAAAGCCCCGCTCGGGATCGATTCGGGCGAGCTCCCTGACGATCCACCTGTGGCCGACCGGCCGCCGCTGGCTGCGCTGGATCCGGGCGCGCCCCCCGACGAGACTGCTGTGCCCGACTCGCCGCCGACGGCCGTGGAACCACCGACACCTGCGCCAGTTCCGCCAGTCTGGGTGATCTGGGCGTTCTTTGCCGATCCGCAGCCGACGGTGATGAGGGCGAAGACGAGGGTGCCGAATCGATTCATCGACTTCAGAGTATGCCCACTCTGGTTGAGTGTCGACAGGCGGCCACGGCCACGATTTTCTGCGGCTATCGCCGAGTTGCGGGTGGAAGCGACGTGACTGTTCACGGTATATGACCGGGTTGTGAACCCAACCGCAGGCGCAAGNNGGCGAGTCACCCAGCCAGGCCCTGGTGCGCGAAATCGAGGAGGAGCTGGCGTGTTCGATCGAAGTGGGCGCGGTTGTCGATGTGGTGTTCTTCGCCTACGACGCCTTTGATCTCATCATGCCCGTGTATCGAGCCACAATTCGCGCGGGGATACCCGTGGTCCGGCAGGTGGCGGCGGTGGCCTGGGTCACCCGGGCCGAACTTGCCAGCCTGGCGTTCACGCCAGCCGATGTGCCCCTGGCGCGACGGTTGGCGAGCGAACCCGGCTAGCCACGGTTTGTCGGGAAATTCGGGGCCGCCTAGCAGGCCGGCTCGCGGCCAGCGGCCCGCGTGGGCGTGGGCGGCAGCGTGTTCGTGGGCGTTGCGCGGAAGGCGGATCGCGGACCGCGGGCCACACACGCATACGCCTCGGGCGAGTCGCCCACGCGGGCCGCTACACGCGGGTCGCCCACGCTCACGCTGTCGCTCACGAGCATGCGGGCCGGCCCTGCCGGCGGCCCGCAATTTCCCGACAGACTCTAGCTACCCGCCGCTGCCGCCGCCTTCCGGGGTCGCGGGCGGGGTTGCTTCGCTCGCCGGGGGCGGAGCCAAAGTCGGGTGGCGCAGGGCGTGGCGCGCGGCTTCGCGCGCAGCCGTGACCTGCGCCAGCTTGCACGCCCCACAAAGCGCGGGCGCGGCCCAGTTGCCCAGGTGGGTCTGCAGCTGGCTCTCGGGCGGCCAGTAGATGGGCGTGCCGCACTGGATGCAGGGGATCTCCTGGGTCTTTCGGCCGGCGAGGAACTCGGCACAAGCCGAGCAACGCCGTTCGGGGGGTTGCGGTTCGCGCCGGCGGCGGTTCTTCTTGCCCTTGCCCGGCCGCCCCGCCAGCGCCGCGGGCGCATCGGCAGTAGGTGCCTGGCTGTTCTCGGCCGCAGGAACCGTCTCGCTTGCTGCGGCTGCGGCCACGGGGGCGACTGCCGCGTCCGCGTCGGCCACAGGTGCGCCATCGCTGGCGCCAGCCGGGATGACCGCAGGCGCGACGGCCGCCGCCTCAAGCGGCGGGGGCTCTTTGAGTTTGGGCCGCACACCAGCAGCCAGCTGCTGCTCCTTGCTCCAGGTCCACGTGCCCGGGCAGCCGTCGGTGCGACAGGCGATTTCCCGATCGTCGAGATCCCCCAACTCCTTCTCACACTCCCCGCAGTAGCGGGGATAGGGTTCCGCGCTCTTGCCCCGCACCAGGCGGGCCAACTGCGCGCCCCGCTTGTCGCTCCATGTGCCCTTGCAACCCGAGCGGCGGCAGGGGCGTTCCACGTCTTTGAGGCTGCTCCACAGATCGAAGCAGCGCTGGCACATGCGCGACGGCGCCTTGGGCACCGGCTTGTCGGCCACGCAGGCATCGAGCTGATCGCTGCGCATCCAGGTCCAGGTGGACTTGCAGCCGGACGTGCGGCAACGAATCTCGCGGTCAAGAAGCTTGCCGAACTCAGCGCGGCACCCGGCGCACATGCGCCGGGGCGGCTCGTTGGGCTTGCCGGCGGCGAAGGCCTGGATCTGATCGTCCGCTTTCCAGGTCCACTTGCGCGAACATGAGATGATCCCGCAGGCGACGGCCCGGTCCCTCAGTTTGCGCGCGACCTGGGCGCACGGCTCGCACAGGAATCCCGAGATGGTCACGCCATCGGTGTTGGACGGTGGCATCGACTCGGCCGGCGGTTCGCCCTGCGACACCAGCTGCTGTTCACGGGTCAGGATGGCGGTTCGTACGCAGCCGGGCACGGCGCAGGGAATTTCCTTGTCCTGCAGGCTGTCGAGCAGATTCTTGCAGTCGGCGCACAGGTGCTTGGGCGCCGGACGCTTCGCTGCAAACGCCTCGAGCTGGGCCATGAGCGGCCAGGTCCAAGTGCCAGTGCACCCCTTGCGGTCGCAGGGTCGCAACGCATCTTTCAGGGTGCGGAACTTTTCTCGGCATGGATCGCACATGCCTTCGGTGGCGTCGTCAGCGGCGGACCCCACACCTCCCGCTAGGCCGAACGCCTTGTTCGAGAGTTGTATCCACGTCCGGCTGCAACCGGGAACTTTGCAGGGCACCGACTTGGCGCCCAGCCTGTCTGCAAGGGTGAATTTTCCTGCGGCCATCGGAAGGGCTGTATGGTGGCAAAGATAGCCTGCCCAAAGCAAGCAACAAGTCGATGCTTTTTGACCCGTGGCGCCAAGCTCCGCTTTTGGGTTGACTGCGCCGTTCCTCTCTCCCCATCCTTGGGCGCTCGCAATGCAAATTACGATCGAAGACATTTCCCCGGTTGAGAAACGAGTTGACTTCGAGGTCCCTTGGGGGGACGTGGCGTCCCGCCTGCACACGGCTTACGAGAAGCTGCGGCACGAGGTCCACCTCAAGGGGTTCCGTCCCGGCAAGGTTCCGCGGCAGGTCATCGAACGCCTGTACCGCAACCAGGTCGAGGGCGAAGTGGCGGGTGAGCTGGTCGAGCTGTCCATTCGTCAAGCCATTGACGAGAAGCAAATCCAGCCGGTGGCCCCGCCCACGGTCGACAAGCTGGAACTGAAGCAGAACGAGCCTTTGCGTTTCTCGACGCGCATCGAGGTGCGTGCGCAGGTGACGCCCAAGGACTACGCCGGAATTCGCGTGTCACGCCGGCCGCCCAAGGTTACCGACGAGGCCGTGGCGCAGGCGCTGGAGGGCTATCGACGGCAACACACCGCATTCCTTCCGGTCGAGGGTCGCGACACGACAGCCGATGATGATCTTCTACAGGTCGAGGTCCATGGAAAGGTGGGCGAGCACAAGATCAAGACCAAGATCGTCACGGTGGATTTGACCGACGAGAACGCCGGCGGCCTGCCTGGTCTGGCTCCGCGCTTGCGCGGCGTGCCGGTCAACGCTTCCGGCCTGGAGCTTCGCTACCGGCTGGGAGACGACAGTGCCATCAAGAGCCTGGCAGGCAAAGACATCAGCCTGCGCGTGACCATCAAGGAAGCGCGCAGCCGCAAGGTGCCGGCGCTCGACGATGAACTGGCCAAGGACACGGGCGAAGCCGGCACGCTCGACGAGTTGAGGGCGAAGGTGCGCGACAAGTTGGTCGAGTCGGACAAGCAGCGCATCCGGCGTGAGATGGCCTCCGCGCTTGTCAAGGAGGTGGTGAAGCGCAACGAATTCCCCATCGCGCCCTCGTTGATCGATCGGCACGCCGAGAACATCATCATGCGGGTCAAGGCCCAGCTGATGATGGCGGGCATCGACGTGGAGGCAGGCGGGGGCTTCGACCAGGAGGCCATGAAGAGAGAGGTGCAAGTCGAGGCCGAGGAATCGGCGCGAGCCAGCGTGCTTCTACGGGCCATCGCCGAGCGCGAGGGACTGCAAGTCGACGCGGGCGACGTGCAGAAGCGCTTGGTCGAGCTTGCCAATGCGCGCGGCGAGAACGTCAACAAGCTGCGGACCGAGCTGGAGCGGTCGGGCCGCATCGACGGCGTGCGCGCGCAACTGCTGGAGGAGAAGGCGCTTGATATGCTTCTCTCCCAGGCCAAGATTGTCGACGAAGATCCGGACAGCCTGATTATCACTCCGGATCAGGACGGCGGGCAACGGCTGGTTCTTACCCCCGAGGAAGCGGTCGCCGAGACCCGTGCAAAGGGCGGCAAGCCGCCCGGAAAGTAATTTCCATGCAGGACTCCAAGAATTCGACTTTGGGCATGCCGCCCGTGACCGGCAACTTCATCATCCCGACCGTCATCGAGCAGACCCACCGTGGCGAGCGCGGCTGGGACATCTTTTCGCGCCTGCTCAAGGATCGCATCATCTTCCTGGGCAGCGCGGTGGACGACCTTGTCGCCAACATCGTGATTGCCCAACTGCTCTTCCTCGAAAGCGAGGATCCCGACAAGGACGTCATGCTCTATATCAATTCACCGGGGGGCATGGTGACCGCGGGCATGGCCATCTACGA
>PMCR01000156.1:0-284 GCA_003155465.1 Myxococcales bacterium
GACTTCTGGGTCACCAGGCGCGCCAGTGCCTTCGCGCTATCGCTGGTCCAGGGTGTCGAATTGCCGTCCACCGTCGAGTAGGGGACCTGCTCCAGCGGATCGAACTCGCCCAGCCGGAACCGCATCCGGAAGTTGCCGCTTAGTGCGGCGTCCATGTCGGCTTTGGTGAGCTTCCCGTCGGTAAACGCTTGCTGCATGGCCGCGGCGTTCCCCGACAGCATCACGGCGGTGCCCGCCTTGACCGTGCCCGCGGCCGCGTCTTCCAGGCTCGAGTAGTACTTGTA
>PMCR01000156.1:307-14023 GCA_003155465.1 Myxococcales bacterium
TAGTACTCGCGCAGGTTCCGGTCATCCACGATCACGTTGTTGCTGCCGCGCTTTTCCTCCTGATTGTAGACGAAGAAATGCTTCATCGTCGCGGCGGCTTGCAAAGCGCGCGGGTCGCTTCCCTGCAGGCCGCGGACAAGCGCCTTGGCCAGCTCCCCAACCAGGTACGGGTCCTCGCCCAGACTTTCCTCGGCGCGGCCGGCCCGGGGATCTCGCGACAGGTCCACCACGGGTGCGCGGATGGCCAGGCTGACTTGCTTCCCGGAGTTCTTCTTGAAATAGACGCGGGCCTCGTTCCCCACCTGGGCAAATGCCTGGGTGAGAACGTCGGGATCCCAGGTCTCGCCCAGGCCCGAGGCCTGCGGAAACTGGGTCGAGAGGACGGCCGACACGCCGGCGGCCCAGCCCAGCCCGTGGATGCCTTCGGTAAAGGTGCTGAAGGCTGGAATTCCCAGCCGAGAAATGGTGGGCTGGTGCTCGGTGAGCAGCGACACCTTCTCTGCATCGGTCAGTAGGCCCAAGAGATTGGTCACGCGATCCTCGAGCGCAAGGCAAGGATTTAGAAATGGGTACGCGTAGGCGCCGCCGGCCACACAGGTCGGCGTATACGGCCCGCCGACGCCGCCAGCCGCGCTGCCGCCTGCCGACGTACCACCCTTTGCCGTGCCGCCAGTCACAATTCCACCGGTGTTCCTCCCGCCCGTGCCCGAACCGCCGGTTGCGGAAGCACCGCCGATGGTAGATGGACTGCCACCCGATCTGGGCGAGGAACCTCCAGTCGCAGCCGACCTGCCGCCCGTGGCAACGCCACCGCCAGACGGAATCCCGCCGGTCGCGGCAGTGCCCGCGGTTCCCAGCACGCCGCCAATAGCGGAGTTCCCGCCACTAGACGGAACCCCACCCGTGGTGGCCACGCCCCCAGTGGACGTAGATCCCCCGGCGCTTCCGCCGACCGATGAAACCGCGCCTGCTTGACCCGTTCCTCCGTCGCTGGACAGATCGCCGCCCGTCGTCCCGGTGGCCCCAGCCTGCCCACCCGAGTTCCCGCAGCCCAGGGCCAGCAGAACTGACAGAAGGCCTAGCGGTGCGATGGTCTTGCCTGGTCTCAGAGCACTCGTGGTTGCGTGGGGTTGGGACATCTTGTCTCCTGTTCGATCCATACAGTGCACGGAAGAGCGGATTTCGGTTCTCTGGTTTGCGGGAACCGGGCCAATCCGCACGTGCGCGCCCGAGAAGGCTTCCGCGCCTCGCCACAGGGCGGCGTTTGCCCCTGATAACGCGGCATCGCGTACGAGTGACAGTCTACTCGTGTCAGAGCCTCGGGGTCTTTGCCAGTTCCATATTGTTGCTGCCACAGCCGACCCCCAGCGTGAAAGCCAAGAGCGATGACACCAGGGTGCATTGCGCGGACAGGATCTTCGTACGGAAGATCGTAGCAAGAACCACCGACGCGGGACGAAGCGGGCGCTGCCGGGCAAGTGAGTGTGAGCTGGGACAGGCAGGACTTGATACACTCCGTCCGCCGTGCGGTTCGTGGCTGACCTGCATATCCACTCGTATCTGTCACGGGCGACCAGCAAGGAGCTGACCCTCGAACAGCTCCATCGCTGGGCCCAGCGCAAAGGGATTGCCGTGGTCGCCACCGGCGACTTCACCCATCCGCGCTGGTTTGCCGAATTGCGCGACAAGCTGGTTCCCGCGGGGGACGGCCTTCTTGCCCTGCGCGAGGAATTGGCCCGGGCGGTGGACGCCGAGGTGCCTGCCGCTTGTCGTGCTCCCGTGCGTTTCATGTTGTCGGTCGAGGTCAGCAGCATCTACAGCCGCGGCGATCGGGTGCGCAAGGTACACAATCTCATCTACGCACCCGACTTCGAGTCCGCGGCACGCGTGTCGTCACGCCTGGCCCGCATCGGCAACATCGAATCCGACGGCCGCCCGATCCTCGGCGTCGATTCACGAGACCTTCTGGAGATCACGCTCGCATCGTCGCCAGATGCCTTTCTGATTCCCGCGCATATCTGGACGCCCTGGTTCTCGGCCTTGGGCTCGCAGTCTGGCTTCGATTCCCTTGCCGAGTGTTTTGCTGATCTGGCGGATCACATCTTCGCGGTCGAGACCGGTCTCTCGTCGGATCCGGCGATGAACTGGCGCCTGTCCGCGCTGGATCGCTACGCGCTGGTCTCCAGTTCCGATGCCCATTCGCCGGAGAAGCTGGGCCGCGAAGCCAACCTGTTCGACTGCGATCTGTCCTACTTTGCCATGCGCGACGCGCTTCGCGAGCGCGGGGCCGGGTTTCTCGGCACACTCGAGTTCTTTCCCGAGGAGGGCAAGTACCACGCCGAAGGCCACCGCAAATGCGAGGTCGCGCTGACGCCCGAGGAGGCGGAGGCCTGCGGAAGGATCTGCCCCCGCTGCGGAAAGTCTCTTACCGGCGGGGTGCTGGGTCGAGTGGCGGCGCTGGCTGACCGACCCGCGGGTTTTCGGCCCGAAGGAGCCAAGCCTTTTTCCAGCCTGGTGCCTCTGGCCGAGGTATTGGGCGAGGTGCTGGGCGTGGGCGCGGGCAGCAAGCGAGTGTGGAGCGCCTGGCAGCAACTGGTGTCGCGGGTCGGTCCCGAGCTGACCGTGCTGCGGGATGCTCCCTTGGAAGACCTGGGCCGCGAGGGACCGCCCCTACTGGCCGAAGCCCTGCGCCGCATGCGCGCGGGCGAGGTGAGACGGCAGGCCGGCTATGACGGCGAGTACGGCGTCGTGCGCATGTTCGACGAAGACGAGCGCCTGCGTTTGCTCGCGCAGACGACCTTCGCCTTTGGCAGCGCGGCGGTGACTCCTGCCGAGAAACCCACGCCCCAGCCAGCGATGCGTCCGGCAAGCGAAGAAGCGCCCCAGGACCACGCCGCCGGTCCCAATCTCGAACAGGAGGCAGCTATCGCCCATGGCGAGGGGCCGCTGCTGGTGGTGGCGGGGCCAGGCACCGGAAAGACGCGCACCCTGGTGGAGCGGATTGCGCGGATGGTGCGTGATTGCGACGCTGCGCCGGCGGAGATCACTGCCATCACCTTCACGCGCAAGGCAGCGACCGAGCTGCGTGAGCGCCTCGCGAGTCTGTTGGGCACGCGCGCCGATGGCGTTTCGGTGCAGACCTTCCACGCGCTCGGCCTTGATCTGCTCCGGGCGCACGCTGCTGCCGCCGGGCTGCCGCCGCACTTCGCGATTCTCGACGAGGCAGGCCGGCGGGAGTTGCTCGCTCGGTTGCACGCCGAGACGGACGCGTGCGAGCTAACACTGGCGCGGTTGTCCAGTGCCATCTCGGCGGCCAAGGCCGCGCTGGTCGCGCCGGCAGACGCGGCACCCGAGCTGACCGCCATCTACACTGCGTACGAGAAGGCGCTGGCCGACGCGGGCGCGGTGGATTTCGACGATCTGGTGGCGCGGGCAGTCCGTTTGCTGGAAACAGACGAAGCTGCGCTCGCCTTCGCGCTCCGTCGCTGTCGCCACTTGCTGGTGGACGAGTATCAGGACATCAATGCCGCCCAATACCGACTGGTGCGCCTGCTGGCGCCCGCGGGGCGTTCGACGGACCTGTGCGCGGTCGGCGATCCCGATCAGGCCATCTACGGCTTTCGCGGCTCCGACCCTTCCTATTTCGGCCGCTTCACTGTCGACTATCCCGGGGCTCGCACCCTCACCCTGGCGCGCAACTACCGTTCCGTCGCGTCGGTCGTGCGCCTGGCCACCGCCGTCATCGAACGCACCCCGGAACGCGTCCCGCGACCGCTGCAGCCGGTTTCGGCGCGCGCAAGCAAGATCCTGCGCCAGGTTCTGGCCGATGAGCGCGCCGAGGCGGACTTCATCGCCGCCGAGATCGAGGCGCAGGTTGCGGGCACGAGTTTCCTTTCCATGGACGCGGGCCACGCCGTGCAGGGGCACGGCCTGGCCTTTCACCAGATCGCAGTGTTGGTGCGCCTGTCAGCCCAGGCCGATGCCATCGAGGAGGCGCTCGACCGAGGCGGGATCCCTTGTCATCGGCGGGGCGACGACGCCTTTGCCGCGCGCCCGCAAGTGGGGGACATCCTGGCCAAGCTGCGCCGCCACGTCGATGGACAGGCAGGTGAAATTCGCCACCCACCCGTTGCCGATCTACTCACCAGCTTGGTCCCCGACGCTGCGACCGACCCGCGCCGTCTGCGCGCGCTGGATCTCCTGCGGGCTTTCGCGGTTCCCTATGCCACCGATGCGGCCGCCTTCCTGTCCGAGATGGCGCTTGCGCGCGAAACCGACCTTGAGCATCTCCCGCAGAAGGTGGCGCTTCTGACCTTGCATGCCAGCAAGGGCCTGGAGTTCCCGCTGGTCTTCATTGCCGGGTGCGAGAACGGCATCTTGCCGCTGCGTCTTCCGTGGCTGCCGCCCGCCGACGTGGAAGAAGAACGTCGTCTGCTCTACGTCGGCATGACCCGGGCGCAGCAGCACCTGATCCTGACCGCTGCTTCCCGCCGCACCCTGGCCGGCCGCACCGTCGAGAATCTGCCCTGCCCATTTCTCGACGACTTGCCACCTGAACTGCTCGCCACCTCTCGCTCGGCCCCGCGCCGCCGCAAGCCGCGTCAGCTGTCGCTGTTGGATTGAATCTACAGGACTCGTACGTGGCCCTGGTCGTCGATGTCGACCAGTCGCTGTCGGAGCAGTCTTCCCACTGCGCGCTTGAAGGCTTTCTTGCTCAGGCCGAACAGCGCGCGAATCTGCTCGGGATCCGAGCGATCCCCGAGCTTGGGTGCGCCCGACCGGACGAGCAGTTGCAGGATCTTCTGGCCGTCGCTTTCCAGCTCTTCGTGCGCATGCGCGCGCAGCGAGAGCTCGATCTTTCCGTCCGGGTGGACGTGGGTCACGCGAAAGTTTGCCGCTTGGCCGCGCGACAGGGCGTGCGGCTCGTGCTTGGGTACCAGCCCGACGAAGCGCCGCTGCACAATCACGAACAGGCCAATCTCGGAATCGTTGCGCCATGCCTCGCCCTCCACCCATTCGCCCGGTGCAAAGGCATTGCTTCCGCCCAGCCATTCACTGACCCGCATGGTTCCAGCAAGACGGCCGGTGTTGTCGAGGTAGAGGCCGATCGGACTGCGTTCGCCGACACCCAACTTTCTGGTCTGCTCCGCGAACGGCACCAACAATTCTTTGGGCAATCCCCAATCCACAAATGCCCCGAACTCCGTGCACGCGGTCACCGTGAGAAAGGCGACTTCGCCCAGCGCCAGCTTGGGGGTTTTGGTCGTGGCCAGCGGGCGGCCCTCGGAGTCGAGCGTGACAAAGACAGCCACCTCGTCGCCCTCGCGCGCATCTCTCGGGATCTCCGGCCCGAGGAGCAACAGCGTGTCTGCCTCAATGCCTGCCCTCTTCTCCGCCAGAAAAGCCCCCGGGCTGCCAAAGCGCCGAATCTCCAAGGTGGCAAAGCGGCCAAGGAGATCGTGGAAGGGCGGCGCGAGAACCGACATCGCAGGCAAGTGTGCCATGAATAGCATGGCTCGACTGGTCGAGCGTCCGGATCCCCGGCAGCGAACTTCGGCAACGGCACGCCGAGTTTGGCCAGGACGAGGCGGCACTCGCCGTCCGCGCCTATGCTTTGCGCAACAGCGCCGCGTGACTGGACTTGATGACCAGCTCGCATGCGACGGAGAGCCCCGCCTGCTTGGCCAGGCTCAGAGTCTTGGCAAAACCCTCTCTGCTCACATGGCCCCGCGGCTCGGCCACCAGCATCTGGGCCCCGGACGCGAGAGCACGCGCCGCCTCGACAAAGAAGCCCGCCTGGTCGGAAAGCTCGTGGAGCATGGCAAAGGCGAGAACGAAATCCACCCTTGATTCGAGATCGTCCGTTCCCAGCCGATCCGCCTGCGCCTGACGCGCGTCGATGCGCCCGGCCAGACTGGCTCCGCCCTGCGCGCCCTCCGTGTTGAGCAGGCCAACTACTCGTGCAGGGTCCCGCGCTCCATGCGGCCTTCGCGCCAGAGGGCTTCCTCCATGGCGGCGAGCAAGGGGCGCGTGGTCTGGGCGTCGGGCGCGCTCAACGCAATGGCCTGCCGATCGGCGGCGAGCCCCGCGCGTTCGTCCGGGGTCAGGCGATCAATCTTGTTGTAGACGAGCAACCGGGGCGTTCCGGCCAGATCCAGTTCATTCAGGATGCGTTCGACGGCCACGATGTGCGCCTCCCGGTCGGCATCTGCGCTATCAACCACGTGCAGAAGCAGGTCCGCGTCCTGCAACTCCTCCAGGGTGGCGCGAAAGGCCTGGGCCAGGTCCTTGGGCAGGTCGCGGATGAAGCCCACTGTGTCGGCCAGGATCAGCTCGCGCTCGCGCGGAAAACGCAGCCGCCGGGTGGTGGGGTCGAGCGTGGCAAAGAGCTTGTCCTCGACCAGCACCTCACTGCCAGTCAGGGTGTTGAGCAAGGTGGACTTGCCCGCGTTGGTGTAGCCCACGATGCCCACGATGGGGACTTCCCGCCGGGTGCGCTGGGCGCGCCGGCCGGCGCGCTGGCGGCGGGTTTGGTCGATTTCGTGTTCCAGCCGGTGCACGCGCTCGCGCGCGCGGCGGCGGCCGATTTCCAACTTGGTCTCGCCTGGACCGCGGCCGCCAATGCCACCGACCAGGCGGCTCATCATGGTGTTCTCTTCCTGCAAGCGTGGCAGCCGGTAGCGCAGTTGCGCCAACTCGACCTGCAGCTTGGCGTCGCGGCTGCGTGCCCGCTGGGCGAAGATGTCTAGGATAAGGATTGTGCGATCGATGACCTTGAGGTCGGTAAAATCGGAGATGGCGTGGGCCTGTCCGGGCGTCAGATCGGGGTCGAAGATGAGTAGTCCGGCGTCGTATTGCATGGCCCGCACCAACACATCCTCCAGTTTCCCGCGACCGATGAGGTACTTGGGGTCAGGATCGGGTCGGCGCTGAATGGCCACGTCGGTGACCGCAATGCCCGCGGTTCGACACAGTTCGCGCAGTTCGTGAACCCGACTGTCCGTGCCGCCTGAGGCGCGTGTCTGGCGCGATTCCAGCACCACCAGCACGGCGCGCTCAGCGCCCGAGGTGGCACGCGTGGCGGGCAAGGCGCGGTCGAATTCCTCTTCCAACGCGCCGACCAGTTCTTCAACATCAACCGACGCGCGGTGGAATGGCACGGGCACGAGCACGGTCCACGGCGACGATTTCTCCCGCGGGGGCATCAGGTGGGCCAGATGCAGGTCACCCGTGCGTCCATCCTGGGTCACGCCCACCGCCGCCACCAGGTCCAGACGCAGAAGCGCCAGGTCAACCAGATCGTCGCGCGAGATGGGCTCGTTGCGCAGATGGGTGTGCACGAGGCGCAGACCGCGGAAACGTCCATGACCGGCGCGCACGCGCCCCACCGCGGGCAGCATGATGCGTGAGGCATCGCCGACCACGACGTGCTCGATGTCACCCCGGCGCGAGATCAGTGCGCCCACCTGCCGCCCGATCTCGCGCGACAATGCGCACATGAAAGTGGCCAGTTCGGCTGACACAAGCTCGTGCGGCGGTACACGCCTTCGGTAAATGCGCTCCAGGCCCTTCAGCTCACTGGGCTTCAGCCCGCTGAGGTTGCCAGTCACTTCACGCATGAGAACACCGCCCAAGAATTTGGCATGTCACCACCGAGGGGGGTGGGCACACATCGGAGACCGGCCTCCCCGCCCAGCCCAGGTCGACCAGCATGAGCGGTAGCGGTAGCGTGAGCGACCGGCGTATAGCGGCCTGCGTGGGCGGCTCGCGTGAGCGGCCACGCGGCACGCTCTCCGCCTTCCGCGCACTCCCACACGCCCACGCTCACGCCCTCGCTCACGCCCTCGCGCCCCGCCATCCGCAAGCCGGTCCATCGGGCGGCCCGAAACTTCCCAACAGGCTCCGTCGAACTCCCAACGTCGCTGCAGTCACAAGATTCAGCTACCCCTCGTCCGGCGAGCGCGTCACGGACGGCGGAGATGCGGCCGCCGGCGTCGCCGCGCCCCGATCGTCAAGCAGGGTGAGCGCGACAGCCAGGGCCCGCTTCGCCTTGTCCACGATCTTGTCGTCGTTGCGCAGTTTCTGGTAGGCGCGCAGGATCTGGTCCTCGAAGTCGGCCAGCTTGGTCTCCAACTCGCTGGTGCGGTCACGTGCCTGGGCCAGCTTCACCTCGCGGTCGCGTAGGTCAGCGCGTGCGGTGTCCAGCTCCCCCTCTAACCGCAATGCGCGCCGACTGAGTTCGCCCAGTTCCTGGGTGCGGGCAGCCAGCTCGCCCTCGGCGCGCGATGCCCGGGCCAATGTCTGGTCCGATTCTGCACGGTGGCGTTCGGCCATCTCGGTCTTCTCGTCCAGGTGCCGACGATCCATCTCAGCGACCGCGCTGTGGTGCTCCTCGTCGCGCGCCTGCAGCTCGGCACGGCGCCGTTCGTCGGCTGTGGTCAGCTCGGCCGACTGGCGCGCGGCCGCTTCTTCCAGTTCGCGCTGGCGCCGAGCCTCCGCGGAAGCCAACTCGTCTTCCAGCCGGCGGCGCAGGGCCTGGATCTCGTTCTTGTGGTCGCGCTCCTTGGCCTCCAAAGCCGTTTCATGGGCCTGACGCTCGGCCGCAAGTTGGGCTGACGACTCTTCCTTGAGCGAAGCGACGGCCTTCTCTTGCTCGCGCCGCAGTCGCGTCAGCTCGACATCGTGGCGGTCCTCCAAGGCCGCCAGCTCGTCCGCTGCGCGCCGCTGTTGCGCCTCCAACTCGGCCGCACGATCCATGTCCGTGCGCGCCTTCTCCGCCCGAGCCTGCTCCTCGCGCGCGGCCTCGGCTGCTTGGCGCTCGTTCACCATCTGCGCGACCTCGGCCCGGTGAACCTGCTCCATGTCCGAGACATGGTTCTCCAGATCCTGCCGGATCTTCTCGACCTCAGCGCGCGACCGATCCTCGGCGGTCGCGAGACGCTTGCGCAGAGACTCGATCTCGTCTTGCGCCTTGGCGAGCTCGAGGTGGTTGTCGTCGAGTCGAACCTTGAGCGCGCGCTCACGCTCGACGGCTCGATCCTTGTCCTGGGCCAGAGCGGTCACGCGCTCGCTGGCGTAGACCAGGCTCTTCTCCATGGCGAGCATCTTTTCCTCAAGATCGCGGCGCGCGCGCTCGTGCTCGCGAATGCGGTCCTTGTGGTCGAGCATCTGGCGCTCTCTGGCGTCGAGCGCGTCCCGCAGGTCAAGCAGGTCCTTCTCCTTGCGATTGATGGTCTCGCGCAGACCGAGCAGGTCTCGTTCCTTGTGGAAAGGCTGCGCCTGCAGGCGCCCGTTCAACTCCTCCAGCTCACTTTGCAGGCGGCGCTTGTCGTTTTCCAGCTCGTGGATGCGCTCCTGCAGTTCGGCCAGCAAGCCTTCGGGGGCATCACCCGCGGGGAGGGCCTCCACCGATGTGGCGTTCACCGCGTCTGGCTCGGGCGGGGGACCTGCCTCGTCGACTGGATCGCGCAGCAAGTCCAGCGGAAGGTCGAGCTCTGTCTCGGGCGTGACAGCTTGTGGCGCGTCCTGCGCCGGTTCGACGGGTGGCACCATTCCCGGCATCATGCGCATCGTCGCAGCAGGTCCAGGCTGGCCCGCCCCGCTGGGCGGCGGCAACAGATCAGCCGCGAGACTCGCCGGCGCCACAGACGTGGCCGCTTGTTCGTCCCAGGGCTCAGGTCTCTCGTCGAGGGAGCCAGGCACTGGCGCGCTTACCGTCGGCTGCTCGTGGATCTCGAGGGCGTCGAAAGCCGCCTGGGCCTCTTTGTCGAAGATCGCGTCCAAGCTGGGTCCCAGCGCGGACGAGTCGCTCGACTCTGCCTCGATTTCCACGACCGCGCCACCGCCGAGCGCCCCGGGCGAGACCGGCGGCGGGGTCGGGATGCGCGAGTCGTCGACGATGTCATCTGCCTCGATGGCGATTTCCGACGACAGTAGGTCGGAACTCAGGAATATCTCATCCGTCGGGGAGCCAGCCGCCGCGCTCAACCCCACCAGCTTGTCCACCTTGCGGCAAAGCTCCTCGGTATCGAATGGCTTGAAGATGTACTCGTCAGCACGCAGCTTGAAAGTCTTGTGTTGCTCGAACTTGGCAGGCACCTCATCCGACGAGGTCAAAATGAGCGGGATGTTCTTCAGCTCGGCATTGCGCTTGAGCTTGTTGCAGATGGCATAACCCACCTTCTTGGGCTCGACCGAGACGATGATGAGCGCAGGAAGGTTCTTCCGGCCCCATTCCAGCGCCTCGTCTCCGTTGATGAGGTTCATGATTTCGAACCCGTAGGGCGCCAGCGTGGCCGACAGCTGTTGCAGGGCGGCCTGGTCCGGTTCCACGCACAGAAGCGTTCTCGTCGCCATGAGGAAGAAGACGTTACTACGGATGGGCCCGCAGTACCAACTGAGCCGCCGCGTTGCGACGCGGTGAGCTGCACGCTTCGCGCGCCCTCGCCACCGCTGTCGACGACCGCTCAGTCAGCCACGGATTCTCGATAGGCGGCACTACCGCCGTTCCAGGTACACCGTCTCGACCCAGTGGGCCAGCGCATCTTCGTCGAGGTCCGCAGTGAACACGTAGGTCAGCCCGTCCGGTCCATGGTATGCGGCGGTCGATACGCCGCGGCTGCTGCCCACGTACACATCGCGCCCACCCAGGGTCCGACGGCGCGGGCCAAAGGCGAGGTCATCATCGGCTGGAAACACCATCAGCCCCAGACGGTGGCCGGCCGGGACCTGATAGACGACATAGGCCCCAAAGCGCTCGCGCACATTCACCAGCCGGCCGCCCTGGCAGCGCGTCCGGTCAGCGCCGGCGGCAGCCGGCATCGTGAAGTCTAGCTTGCCGCGAAACCAGTCGGTGACCGCGGCGCAACTCTGTGACAGCACGTCGAGCGGCAGGTCGTGATGGAAGGTGGACAGGGCCTGCTCAAGCACCGGGGACGAGGGGCTACGCCGCGGGCTGGCCACCAGCAACACTACCGCTGCCGACGCCGCGATGGCCAAGGTGAAGATACGTGGGTAGGCCTGCCAGGGCCACTGACGTCGCGCCGGGGGCTCGGCCTCAAGCGCCGTGTGAAGGCGCTGACGCAAGCTCTCAGGAACTTCCGGCCGCGGCAGATGTCCGCGCAGGGCCGCCTTGAAACGCGCCTGCAAGCGCGTGGCGTGCGCGCAGGCATCACAACTCACCAGGTGGGCCTCGTAGGCAGTCCGATCCGATCCGGACAACTCGCCATCGACAAAGGCGTACATGATGGCGTCCGCCTGCGAGCATTTCATCCCCATCACCCGCCCTCCTGTTTCATCTTGCGAAAACCATCCAAATCAACCACCTGACCTTCGGCCGTCTCATCCGCCTCCGCTTCGCTGCCGCCTTGCTGACCGCGGATGATACCCGACTCGACCGCGTAGTCGTGCAGCCGCTTCTGCAGCAGCCTTCGCCCGCGATAGAGCCGGCTCATGACCGTGCCCGCCGGGCACTCCATGACATCGGCGATTTCCTTGTACGACAGATCTTCCAGGTCGGCCAGGATGACCGGCAAGCGGAACTCGGCAGGCAAGGCGGCGAGCGCCTTCTCCACGTCGCGTGAGAGCATGCGGCCGAAGAGCGCACTTTCTGCGTCACGCGGGGTCTGACCTTGAAACTGACCTAGATGCGCGTCGCAGCATTGCGCCTCGGCCATGATTTCCTGTTCCCGCTCCCATTCCCGGTAGCGATTTCGGAAGGAGTTGGTGAGAATACGCAAGAGCCATGCCTTGCAGTTGGTGCCAGCCTCGAAGCTGTCCCAGAAGCGGTAGGCGCGAAGCACGGTCTCCTGTACCAAGTCCTCGGCGTCGCCCTCGACCCTAGTCATGCGCAGGGCCACGCCGTAAAGCAGGCGAAGATGCGGCATCACCTCGCGTTCGAAATCTGGCTTGGATGGGGCAGCGCGGAACAGCATGGTCAGCTTGCAGTTTCTAAACAGATCATAGCCCAGGATTATTTCCTGGCATGCGCACATCCGCGCGTTCTTGCACCGTTCCCAAGGCCAGGCCGTGGAGACCTAGGGCAGCTCGGCAGGGCTCAATACCGTGACCAGGTAGCGCTGGCTTCCCCCAGGAACCGCAGCGTCAGCCCGAGTGGACGAGCCCGGCATGTCCAGGTAGGTGACGTAGACCGCGTCATTGCCTACCCAGGATGAGACTAGACCGGTGTTGCCAGCCATGCTGGGCAGGTAGAGCGTCCTTCCCCTGGGGTCGGCGTAGGCGTCGAATCGCACGACCTGCGGCCCCCGCGATCCTGCCAGCCCGATGGTGAACTCGTCGCCAGCAGGGGCGATCCAGTGCAGCTTGGGCATTTGCGAGTAGCCACCCCAGGAGGCCGACGCCAGTACCGGGCGGGTCAGCACGAGGGGGGCCACCTCTGGGCCCGCATCCGGGGGAGCCGGTGTCAAGATGGCGAAGTCCGTGCCGCCCTTGTCGGAGCTGTTCTGCCACGCCAAGAGATAGCCGTCGGAATTGGGTGTGGAGACGATGCGACAATCGGTCACATCGAGGTTCACGGCAATAGTGGTTTCCCCGCCGTGGGAGCCGTCATCATTCATGTCGAAGCGACGCCAAGCTGGCAGTAGCGGATGTCGATTCGCCTCGTTGGGAGCCTCAATCAAGGTGACGGCCAGGTTCGGAGCGTTCTGCGTGATATCGAGGCAGCTCCAGAGCGCAATGCTATTCGGGCTGGAAGCGCCGGGGATTTGTCCCAAGCCACCCACCAGCGCCCCGTCGGTCTTGAGCATCTGGTAGTGGATCGGCGCAAGCTGGCCCTCCACACCCCACAGGACCAGTGCCCTTGTGCCGTTGGGCGCGCTGCCCGCCACCAGCCGGACTTTTCCTGAGTTTGCAGCCGCCACTTGCACGCCCAGGATCTGCGTGGTCACCGGCACCCTGGATCCCAAATCATAGACCCGGGCATGCACCGCGTATTCATTCGTGTTCCCGGCCACCCCCGTCACCACCACGAGCTGATCGCCAGGCGCGGTCTTGCTGGTGACCGCGAAAAGCGGGCCGAGCGCTTGCTCCCCAGTGATCGTCACAGGGGTCTCGGGTAGCTCGAAGTCGGATTCGCCGCTGAGAACGCCGCTGCTACTGAGTTGACCCCATCGCACAGTGGTCCCGTCAAGCCCCGCCAACACGAATCCATCGCCCGCACGCAAGAGCACCGCGTTCCGGGAAAGCGCCAGGGGCGAGTCGCTGGGAAGTGGAGCCTGCTGGCCGACCTCGGCACAGAGCGGCGGATCCGATCCGCAGCCAGCCCAAAACAACGAGGTGAGCCCGGCGACTGACCAAACGTAGCCACCGACCTTGGGAGTCATAGGGAGATTCTACACCGCCCCGCGCTCAACCAGCTACGAACTCCCTAGAGGCGGCCTAGGCCGTGGCGCCGTGGCACTTCTTGTACTTCTTGCCGCTGCCGCAGGGGCAGGCATCGTTGCGGCCCACCTTGGGCTGCGTCCTGCGCACGGGCTGCGGCTCGGATGACACCTGTGCCCCGCCTGCCTGCGCCGCGCCGCCGCCTGATTCGATGGTGGCGCGCGGCCGGCGCTTCGCCTGCTTGTCGGCCATCTGCTGCGCCGCCACCTCGCTTTCGTCGCGCCGGATTTGAATGTGGAACAGCTTCTGGCACAGATTGCGGCTGATACTGGCCATCATCTCGCCAAAGATGACGAAGCCTTCCTTCTTGTACTCCTG
>PMCR01000558.1:0-5566 GCA_003155465.1 Myxococcales bacterium
TGCGCCGCGCGTGTGCACAAGATGGCCGATACCCCGCTGACGCTTGATGAACTGCGCATGTCGCTTCGCCGCGATCGCCGCGAGGTCGAGCGCCGTGAGGGAAGTCGTGATCGGCGCGTCTTCCCGCGCGAGAGGCGGGTCGGCGATCGGCGTTCCCCGCCACGGGATGCGGCCGGCTACGCAATCGGCGCCAGCGCTGGCATGCCCGACTTCGGCGACCTGGAGATCGTCATCGGGGACGAGGATATCGAGGAGATCGAACAGACTCTGGTGCGCGAGACGCCCCTGAAGTAGAGGGGTTACCGCCCCGGCAGCTCGATCTTCCATTCGCGGCCTTCGCGCGCCAACGACAGGGCGTGGCGATCGCCAGTCGAGGAGAAGACCTCGACCTCGGCGAAGTCCCGGTCGCGGCGCAGAAGGCGCGTCCCGGCCGGCTCCCAGGCCGGCGGCGCCCAGCCCACAGACAGGAAGTCCTCGGCCTTCATCATCATGCGGCCGCTCAGTCGACGACTGTCGTCCTGCAAGGCTTCGATGCGCGCCCTGGTGGCCGGTCCCAGGCGCTGGAGCACGCTGGCGCGATCGCCGGTACGGGACGCGGCGATAAACAGGCGTACGGCTCCCTCGGGGTTCTCGGGCTTGTCGCCCCCGGAACAGCCGGCGAGCAGCAGGAACGTGACCCAGAGCGCGGCTCGCGACGGCAAGTCAGTCCTTGGGGCCCGCGATGCCCAGGCGCTCACGCACGCGCACCATAGTTTCAGCAGCCACGGCACGCGCCCGCCGCGCACCATCGGCCAGGATGGTGTCAACCGCCTGGGGCGTTGCCAGCAGTTCCTCGCGCCGCGCGCGAATGCGGTGCAGGTCCGCCTTCACCCCCTCGAAAAGCCACTTCTTGCAGTCGATGCAGCCGATGCCGGCGGTAGTGCAGCCCACACGCACCTCGGCTTGCCGCTCGGCCGACGAGAAGAACTTGTGCAAGCTGAAGATGTTGCATTTGTCGGGATCGCCGGGATCCGTGCGCCGCACGCGCGCGGGATCGGTCGCGGCGGTGCGCAGCTTGCCCCACGCCACCTCGTCGTTTTCGCGTAGGGAAATCGTGTTGCCCAGGCTCTTGGACATTTTTGCCTGACCGTCCAGACCGAGGATCTTGGGCGTGGAAGAGTACAAGGCCTCGGGCTCGGCGAAGGTCTGGCCGAAACGCGCGTTCCANNAGGGTAGGTGAAGATCCCGGCGTTGATGTTGTCCGGGTCTTTCGCAGATTTTTCCTTGAACTGGGTCATGCGCCCGAGCTCGCCATGAGGCGTGACCGCGGAAATCGCCCAGGCCAGCTCGGTGTGTTCGGGAACCGCAGACTGTACGAACAGGGTCGACTTCGCGGGATCGATGCCACAGGCCAGAAGGTCCGTGGCCATGTCGAGCACCCGGCGCGGCATCTCAGCGGGCTCGAATGGCTGGGTGATGGCGTGGTAGTCCACCACGCAGAAGAAGCAGCGGTAGCTGTCCTGCAGCGCCACCCAGTTCCGTATGGCCCCTAGGTAGTTTCCAAGGTGCAACTCGCCCGAAGGCTGGATTCCAGAAAAAATGGTTTCGCGCGCTGTCGTGGGGGCCATGGTTCACGCCGGTTGTAGTCGGCGTCCCCCTGACGGTCAAGGGTCTGGAGCGCGCGGATGCACGCGGCCACCGGCAGGAGCTCTGCGGCGGTCTGTGCCGCCCTGCGTGCGCGGTCACGGCCGTTGCTCCTTGGTGAATACAGGACTAGCCTCGCAGGTCATATGATGAGGAGGACAGAATGAAGCGCGCCGCACCCTGGGTGCTAGTTGTCGGTCTGACTTGCGCCGGGTGTACCGGCTTCGCGGTGGGCGCGACCGTCCCGGTGGGGCCGGGCTACGAGGAAATGCCTCCGCCGCCGCCCGGCCCGCCTCCTCCTCTCTACATGGAATCCGAGCCGCAGATGTACGTAGCCAACCCGCCGCCTCCGCCGGCGATGGAGTACCCACCGCCGGCACCTGGCCCGGGCTACGCGTGGATCCCGGGCTATTGGGACTGGACGGGCTATGAGTGGAACTGGGTTGGCGGCTATTGGACTCCCGCACGTCCCGGCTTCATCTACGTGGGGCCTCGCTACGTTGTGGTCGGTGGGCGTCCTGTCTATGAGCGCGGGTACTGGCATGACCATGAGGGCCGCCGCGACTATCACTACGGCCGACCGGAGCCCCGGTATCGCGGATCGCCTTCGCCAGGGCGTTGGGGTGGGAATGCCAGTCCACCGCCAGCACCCGGTCATCACCCCGGAGCCACATACAGCGGTCAGCTGCCAGAGCCTGGCCATCACCCCGGAGCTACGTACAGCGGTCAGTTGCCAGAGCCTGGCCATCATCCCGCGGGCGCATACGGCGGTCCAGTGCCAGTGACCGGCCATCAGGGCGGGGGCGCGCAGGGCGTCCCGTCCCCGGCCTCACCCACGCCAGTCGCGCCCCATCCGGGCTGGCGACGCAACTCCTCCGACTCGTATACGCCATCCACTCCTCCAGGACCCGCGCTGCACCTTCCGTCCTCACCGGCGCCAGCCGCATCCCCACCCGCGCAGACTGGTCTTGTTCACCCACGCGGGACGACAGCGGCCCCGGCCGCATTGCCCACCCAGCTGCGTGCCCGGCCCGCTGCTGGTGGCAGACCGACGAGCCCGAAGCCTGTGCCCCTGCCTCGTCGAGGCCACGATAAGGCCGAGTAGCGCGGCGATCGAGGAACTCAGGCTGGCCTCGTACCGGCCCAGGGACGTAGGAAGTGGGTCGACACTGCCAGGCGATCCGTGACCCATGCACGGCATTTCCGGATCGAGAACCAGTGTGGCATCGACAACCGGCACGAATGTCATCACGTCTCGCATTCGGTGCAGAGTCCGTGCGACCGATCGTGCAGGTCCCCACTCACTTGTGAACGTGTCTTGTCGGGCAAGACAGTTGCGTGTTGGAGAGGTACAGGTGCAACCGCCGTGGAATTCTTGTGATGAATTCGCCTGGTCATTCATCCAACATTACTAATGCCGAGGAACCTTGGCGGGCTCCCTACAGTCAACATGAGGACCGTTGACAAGCCCCACCCCGCTGGCCACGATGGCCATCTACCAGGAGAGATTCATGCCGGAATCCGAGCTCCCTGACGGGGATCCTCAAACGACTGGGGGTGCCTACCCGGCCGCGACGGCGCGGGATGCGCCGCGAATGGTGTGGCGCTCGGCGCCGGTGCGCTACGGGACCGCGGTCTTGGCGGTAGCCGCCGTGGCGCTGATCCAGCGCTTGATCCTGCCCGAGCAGGACATCGCGCCGTTCGTTCTGTTCTTTGCCGGCATAGCGATCGCGTCCGTGTACGGAGGGCGTGGGCCGGGCCTGCTCGCCGCGCTGCTTACGTCCGCGACTGGCAACTATCTTTTCATCCCGCCCTTTGGCCAACTCACGCTGCACGGCTCGGCACTCATCGCCACCTGCCTAGCGCTGGTCTCGGGCGCGGTCGTGGCCCTGTTCTGCGGGGCCCTGCGCAAGTCTCTGGACGAAGCAAACGCCAAGGCCGTGGCGCTGCGCCGGCAAGCGTGGATCATTCGCGGGCAAGCCGAACTCGCCACTGAAGTTCGCGGGGAGCTGAGCGAGGAGACGGTCGCTTCGCGGATCTTGTCCTTAGTCGCACACAACCTGGGGGCCAAGGTTGGCGTGCTCTACGTGATGAGTGATTCGGGGACAGCGGAACGCGCGGCAACCTTCGCCTGCGCCGGCAGTGGCGACGGCGCACCGCCCCGATGCATTCAGCCAGCAGAGGGTTGGGTGGGCCGGGTCGCACTTGAGGGAAAGCCGGCCTCGCTCTCCGACCTGCCCGGGGAGCACGTCCGGATCGTGACAGCCACCGGCGAGTCGCGGCCGCGTCACCTGGTAGTCGCCCCGCTCTCGGGCGAGGGCCGCACGATTGCAGTAGTCGAGTTGGGCTTCCTTGCGACGCCCGGCGCGGAGGCGCTGCAATACATTGAGGCGCTCTCTGAGCTGGCCGGCATCTCGTTACGCTCGGCCCGCTATCGGGCGCAGCAGCAGGCGCTGCTTGCTGCAACTGAGCGGCAGGCCAGGGAGCTGCAGACCCAGCAGGAGGAGCTACGAGTCATCAACGAGGAGCTGGAGGAGCAGAGCCGCGCCTTGCGCGAGTCCCAGGCCCGCCTTGAGGCCCAGCAGGCGGAGCTTGAACAGACCAACGCGCAGCTTGAAGAGCAAACCCAGGCGCTCGAACAGCAGCGCGACGATCTGTCCCGAGCGCAAGTGGCTCTGGTCGAGAGGGCCGACGAACTCACCCGGGCAAACCAGTACAAGTCCGAGTTTCTCGCGAATATGAGCCACGAGCTGCGCACGCCGCTCAATAGCGCCCTCATCCTAGCCAAGCTGCTCTCCGACAACAAGGACGGCAACCTCACTCCCGAGCAAGTGAAGTACGCGGCCACAATTTATTCCTCAGGCAACGATCTGCTCGTGCTCATCAACGACATCCTCGATCTTTCGCGCATAGAAGCGGGGCGAATGGAGCTTCACGTCGAAGAGGTGGACGTGCCGCGCACAATCGATGCCATCAAGCGCACCTTCCTGCCAGTGGCCGCCCAGAGGAACCTGTCCTTCGATACACAGATTGCCCCGGAGGCGCCCGCGTCGATCACGAGCGACGGGGTGCGGATCCAGCAGATATTGCGCAACCTGCTCTCGAACGCGCTGAAGTTCACCCAGGCTGGTTCAGTGTGCCTGCGGGTCTCGGCCGCCGCAGCCGACTGTGTGTCATTCTCGGTGAGCGACACCGGCATCGGCATCGCCACGGATCAGCAGGAGATCATTTTCGAGGCTTTCCGCCAGGCCAACGGCACCACCAACCGCAGCTACGGAGGTACCGGCCTGGGGCTCACCATCTCACGCGAACTGTCGAGATGGCTGGGCGGCGACATCTCGGTCGAAAGCACGCTGGGCGCGGGAAGCACCTTCACCCTCACCATCCCAAGGGTGTTGCAGGCCGTTGCAGGAGAAGGCGCCCGCGGGGTGAAAGAGCGCAGGCGCGCCACAACCGTCGCCTCAGCCGCGCACAGGCCGGCAGTGCCGGCGTCGCAAGACCCCACAGCGAGCCCGAAGCAGCCGACGCCGCCGGCTGTTGAAGACGACCGCGAGCGTTTGCGGCCCGCCGAGCGGTCGATCCTGGTCATCGAGGACGACCAAGCCTTCGCGCGCATCCTGCGGGACCTCCTGCACGAACAACGCTTCCGCGCGCTGGTCGCGACCACCGCAGCCGAGGGTCTTCGCCTGGTAGAGCAGTTCGTGCCCAGCGCCGTACTGCTCGACATCAACCTGCCTGACAACTCCGGACTCTCAGTCCTCGAGCACATGAAGCGCAACCCCGGGACCCGCCACATCCCGGTGCACGTGGTCTCGGCACTGGAGCACACCCAGCAAGCTCTCGAGATGGGGGCGGTTGGCTACGCTCTCAAACCAGTCAAGCGCGAGCAACTCATCGAGGCGATCCGAAAGCTCGAGCAGCGGCTCGCGCAGAAACTGCGGCA
>PMCR01000558.1:5605-5742 GCA_003155465.1 Myxococcales bacterium
CCGGACATGTCGGGCTACGATGTGCTTGACAGGATGGCGGCAGGCGAAGCCTGCTCGTTGCCACCGGTCATCGTCTACACCGGCCATTCGCTCGACCGCAGTGAGGAAGAACGGCTGCGTCGCTATGCCAGTTCCAT
>PMCR01000127.1 GCA_003155465.1 Myxococcales bacterium
GGCGCCCCGCGCACCAGATACACGTCCTTCACCAGGTTGCCGCGGGCGAAGCGGACCAGTCCGGTTTCGGCCATGACCGCTAGCTGGGCAATGACGCGCATGGTTGAGATGAGCGTCAGATCCCCAGTGTTGTCCGGCGGCACCGACCGCTCGCCGCTAGGCACGCTGGTGTGGGCCGCACCCGTCGCTGGCCCAGGCTCACCCGAGGAGGTGCGGACCGGGTTTGACCGCAATCCGCTCGCGCCAGTCGCGCGGTAGGTGGAGGTGTCGGGGATGGAGGTCGCGTCGCCCAGAGGGGACGGGGTGCCCAGGCCGCCGGTCAGATGATCGACCGAGGCCGGGGTCCAGCCCGGCGCCGGAACGGATGCCGGGGTTGCGTACTGGTCAAGCTCGACCAGAGACATCGACTTGGACAGGGCGTCGTCGAGCGCGGTGACCACCACGGTGGCGGCGGGCGAGGGGCCGGCCCCGTCGGAGTAGTCCGCGTCCGGGCCGTCAAGGTCGATCGGGATGGAGGTGTCCTCGGGCTCAGCGCCATCCCCTTTGCGCGACGGGGGCTGGTCACGGCCGGGCTTGGAGCCCGCTCCGCGCCGTCGCGCAAGGCCGTCGTCCGATCTTATCTCCCACTTGCGTGAGTGCTGCTTCAGCCGCTCCACCGCCTCAGTGCTCTTGTCGAAGAGGTCAGAGGCCAGAACGCCCACGTCGGCCGGGCCCACCCGCAGGCCGAACTGGAATTCCAGGTCATGGAGCGCGTCGCGAAACTCGGCGGCGGTTTGGAAGCGCTCGTCCGGGTGTTTGGCCAACCCCTTGCGCACGATGGTTTCGAGCGGCTTGGGAATGTCCTTGCCATACTTGTCGAAGCGATCCAAACGGCCATCGCGCACCATGAGCAGAACGTCGAGATCGTTCTGTGCGGTGAACAGGCGCTTGCCCATGAGCATCTCGGCCAGCACGATGCCCACGGCGAAGAGGTCGCTGCGACCGTCCAGTTGCGCGCCCACAACCTGATCAGGCGACATGTAGCCGTACTTGCCCTTCAACGTTCCGGCTTGGGTCTTGGACTCGCGCTCCTGCGCGTGAGCGATGCCGAAGTCCCCCAGCTTGACGTCGCCGCGTTGAGCGATGAACACGTTGGAAGGGGAAATGTCGCGGTGAACCAGGTGCATCGGCTTGCCTTCAACGTCTTTCGCATTGTGCGCATAGTCAAGCGCGTCAAGAACCTCCATGGCTATGAACATGCAGATGGGAACGGGTAGGCGGACCTGCTTCTGCGCAGCCGAACGGAGCAGGGCCAGGCCATCGAAGCCGTCGACGAATTCCAGGGCAATGAAGTACTGGCCGTTGACCTCACCGAAGTCGGTGACCTGGACGATCTTCGGGTGGACGAGCTGCGCCGTCAGCTTCGCCTCGTCGATAAACATGGATACGAAGGTCTTGTCTGCTGCCAAGTTGGGCAGGATGCGCTTGATGACCAGCAGCTTCTCGAAGCCATGGGTCGAGACGATCTTCGCCTTGAAGACCTCGGCCATGCCCCCGGTGGCCAAGCGCTGGACCAGGGTGTAGCGCCCGAACGGCGAGGGAAACGTGACGTCCTTTCCCTCTTCTGGCATCAAGCTCTCACTTTAGCACGTGAGAATCGCACGGAGAACCTGGGCGATGCAGGAGTTTCGTAGTACCATAATTTCGACCGCATGCGTATGCACTCGTCAGGTCAGTCGGATGTAGGCCGCCGGCGCCCTCACAATGAAGACGCCTACCTTTGCGACGACGAGCTGGGCCTGTACATCGTCTGTGACGGTGTGGGAGGGAACGCAAAGGGTGAGGTGGCGAGCGCCGAATCCGTGGATCTCGTGCTCTCCTGGGTCAAGCGCGGGCGCAAGACCTTGAATGCCTTTGCCGCAGCCCCGACGGAAGAGAATTCCGGTCTGGTTCGCCGCCTCTTGGAAAGTGCGGTGCAGTCGGCCTGCTACATGGTCTTCGGCATGGGCCAACTCGACCCGCGACAGAAGGGCATGTCGAGCACCCTGTCGTCCTTGCTTGTGACGTCCAGCAAGGCATTCATCGCCCAGGTGGGCGACAGCCGGGTCTACCTTTCGCGCGATGGCAAGACCGTGCAGCTGACGGAAGACCACACCCTGGTCAATTTCCGCCTCAAGCTGGGGCTGATCACGCCCGAGGAGGCA
Organism: Myxococcales bacterium; assembly: GCA_003155465.1. The sequence continues at coordinate 2,184 of PMCR01000127.1, forward strand.
GCAACGTCGCCCGGCAAGAACGTGATTACGAGGGCTGTCGGCCACCAGGACTACGTCGAGGTGGACACCATCGATCTGGATGTGAAGCCTGGCGATCGCTTCATGCTCTGCTCCGATGGTCTGCACGGATACCTGGAGGAAGGGGAGGTCCACAGTTTCCTGCAAGGCGACCGGCAGGCCGTGGTGAAGCAGCTTATCGACATGGCCAACGACCGCGGCGGACGCGACAACGTCACGGTCGTCGTCTGCGACGCAGAGTAGTGCTACTTCCGCGTCGGGCCGCGGCCACTCAGCTTGCGGAACATGGCGGGATCGTACAACTCGGTCAGCAGCTCCACGACTCGGTAAGAGGCACGCCGCGCCCGGGCCTGGGTGTCATCGGCGGTGACCAGGGCGACCAGCGTGTCGCGGCCCAGTTCCACACGGCGTTCCTCGTCGGGCAGGATGGAATCACGCACCAGGCGCGCGGTTTCCCCGTCGTCTCGGTCATCACAGAAAGCGGCCAGCGCACCCAGCCGGGTTGCACTCATCCCGGCCAGGGCCACGAACCCCGCTGCCGCACGTTCCTCGCTGGTCTGCAGCGAGCGCAGAAACCCGTAGAGCCGCGAGTAGCCGCCTTGGCGCGGATCGTATGAGCCAGGGGCCAGGCCGAGGGCTGCCAGCCGGTCGGCAAGCAGGCGAAAGTGGCGTGCCCTGTCGCCGCAATACGACGCGCAGTCGAGTTTCAGGGCCAACGAGTCGGTATCGGCCAGCCACAAGGCCGCGATCTCGATGGTTTCCACCACCATCTTGCTTTCCCACCGCAAGGCCTCCACGACGGTGACGCCCTCACCGCTCAGCGCCGGCAAATAGCGGGAGGACACGAGTCCGCGAAAGGACTCCTGATTCTTGAATTCCTGCTCGGAAACGTAGACGTCAGCGGTCACCATGAAGATTCGCGCGGATTTTCCTCCCCCCAGGGCCGCCTCGTCAAGGAACAAGGGAATAAAGCAGACCGCTATCGAGTCTCGGGCAGCAAGAGATCTTTGGCCAAGCGCTCGAAGTAGGTCCGGGTCAGGTTGCCGACGACGGTGCTGCGCAGGCGGCCTTCGCGGTCGAAGCCAAAGAACACTGGGATCTCGCCTTCCCAGCGCGGATCGAGATCGCCGATGAGAGAATCGAGATTGTCCGTCTGCAAAATGGGGCTCCATTGCGAGTTGCCGGTCTTGGCAGCAAGGACGCGACCCACCAGCGCCGCAGCTTGTTCGGTTGGGTCGTCGAGCGACACCGGCAGGAAATCGATGCCCCGGCTGCTGGCTTCGCGCGCCAGCTTGGCGAGCAGAGGCAGTTCGTTCAAGCAGGGTTCGCACCAGGTGGCCCACAGGTGCAGCACCACCCCGCGGCCCTTGCGGCTCGCGAGAGTTGCTCTGAGCTGCGCCGGGGTGATGAAGCGCGCTGACGGGGCTGGCGCGGCAGCCGGCCGGGCGCTGGCCGGTGCGCCCGCTTCCCAGATCACGAGCGCGCACAGAGCCAGAACGAGACAGAGGAACCGTTTCATGAGTCCCTGGCGGGCAGCGATGCCCCGATTCCGTCCGGGACGAAGTTCCCACCCGAGACAACGCACTTCAGGGCCTCGCGGGTGGGCACGTCCAGAAAGCGACATTCGGCCTGGGACACGAAGTACAGGCGGCCGACGATGGGATTGGGCGAGTTGGGCACGAACACGCAAAGAATATCGGTGCTGCCCGGTACAGGCCGTCCCGAGGTGAATCCCAGCAAGCGCACGCGCCCCGATTCGTCTGGGATCAGCACCACGCGGGCAAACACGCCCAGGTTTACGTCCGGGGTGACCACGACTTGCTTCCAGGTGCGATAGAAGTCGCGCAGCCCAGGCAGTCCGCCCAAGATACGGTCGAAAAGGCGCAGGACGTGGCGGCCCACCAGGCTGGTGACGAAAATGCCGAGAAAGTAGATGAAGACCAGCCCGACCACGATCCCGGCAAACGGGTAGCGCAAGGGAACGATCCGCTGGGTGAACGCGTCGACATAGACGACGACGAAGATCGTGATTCCGATGGGAATGGCGGCCAGAACACCCGCCAGAAATTTCGAACGGAAGTGTGCGGTCAGGCGATTCATGAGGGTCCCTAGCGGCCAAGCATACTACGGGGCCTGCGGCTGCCACGGGCTCTTGTTGCACGCCTATGACGAAAGCCACAAGGCCTCGTGGCCCAACCCAACCACGGGTCTGGCGGCCGAAGTGTGGAGCGAGGGCCTTGGCTGGTACGCGGTCCTCATCGCGGACGTACTGGACTACTTGCCCGCGGACCACCCCGGACGACCGGGCCTGCTGGACATCCTTGGCAAGCTCGCCGCTGGCCTCAAGGCCAACCAAGATGCGCAAACCGGCCGATGGTGTCAGGTGGTGGATAAGTGCGCGCAGCCGGACAACTGGAACGAGTCGTCAGGCACCGGGATGTTTCTCCACCTCATCAAGAAATCCATCGACCAGGGCTACCTCGACGCCGCCCTATACGGCCCCGTGGTCGACAGCGCCTACAAGGGTCTGGTGGAGAAGGCGACCGTCACCAGCGGCGACCTCGTCGACATCCACGATTGCAGCAGCATTGGCGTGCAGAACACCTACAGTGACTATGTCGGCAAGCCCAAAGAGACTAGTCCACCCTCGGGCGTGAGCTCGTTCATTGCCGGCACGTGGATCGTGGAAAAACTGAGTTCCGCCACGCCGTAGCGCTGACTGATCACGGCCGAGAGAAGCAGGTTGGTGCCTGAGTGTAGAAACGATCCGTCAACCCGTTCGGTGCTCTAGCGAAGTGGGACATCGACGGTGGCGTCGGTTGTGGTGAGATCGAACGAGGTCGTGGCTGTGGTTGCATTCAGCATTGCGGCGGCATCCGCCGCCGAGGAATACACCGCGATGGACACGCGATAGCGGCCCGTAAGGAGGGGGGAATGAGCGACGCACTGGTAGCTGCCCGCGGTACCTGATTTCTGGAGCAAGGTGCTGGTCTGGGCGACCCAAGTGCCAGTCAGCGACTTGCCCGTTGCCACGGCGATGCCGCTGGGAGGCGGACAGGCCCCGCAAGCGAGACCGCCTACGCAAGAGGAATTCGCACAATCACAGGCGCAGAAGATCTTGTTCTCGTAGACCGTGCCCGTGGCTTCGTCTGTCACCTGGAACGGCAGCCAGCACTCCGTGCGCAGATACACTGTATCCATGCTGGGATTCTTGAAGACCAGCGAGATGATAGCCTGGGTCAACTCCCGCTTGTAGCCTGTGTCCGGTCCACCGCTGTCCACTGTCGTCGCGCTGTCGGACGAGGATTGACCGTCGAGTGCAGCGTCGCCGCTTCCTGCGTCCGGCTCGGTCGGGTTGACGCCAGCGTCGGCTGCGTCCGTTCTGGATGAGTCAACCGCCGTGTCGGCTGCGTCCGTCTTGGATGAGTCCACGCCGACATCGGGCGCGGCCGAGTCAACCTGGGCGTCTAGCCGCGCCACCTCTGGCAGCGCCGGGGAATCCCCAGCTGAGCCGTCGACCGTGGTCGTATCGGCACCCAGGTCCCGTGCTCCTCCGTCTGCTGGCGGGGCGGTCTTCAAGGCACTGCCGCAACCCATCCCAGTCATGCTGGCGATTGACACGCAGAAAACCGAGGTCGTCAGGACACGGATGTCATGGATTCTCATGAGGGCGCCTCCAGATAGCGTTGATTTTTCGAGGCGGCAGCGTCGAATGCAACATGATTCCCAACCAAATGCAACGTCGGTGCCAAAGCGTGGATAGGCCATTCGGTGCGACCAGGACCGCGTCGACCACCATCGATCGCGACAATTGGGTGCGCGAGTCAATGTCAGTGTTGAGTGCGCCGTGTCCTTGTGTACGTGGTCAGGGACCGGCTTTTCTCAGATTGATATCCGATAGTGATCCTTGGCTTCGGCCGAGTGACACCGCCGTCTGTGACTTGGCCGTGGTGGCGACGGCTGACGGTCTCTTCCACTCGAATTGGGTTTGACAGCCTGGCGCGCGGTTCCTACCCTGCTTCCGGAGTGAAAAGGCACCGCATCTTTTGGGCCGCGTGCTGGCTGGGCGTGTTGGCCGGCTCGACCAAGCTTCCGCGCTCCGCGTGGGCTCAATCACCGTCCTTGGCGCGGGTGTCCGCGCCCGCCATCTTGCCCCTGTCCGAGGTGCACCCTGGCCTGATGGGCGAGGCATTCACGGTCTTCGAGGGCGTCAAGCCCGAGCCCTTCAAGGTGCGCGTGCTGTCGGTGGTGCCGAACTTTCTGCCCAAGCAGGACATCATCCTGGTGCGCGCCGAGGATCCCCGCGTCGCGAGCTGCGGAATCGCTGCGGGCATGAGCGGCAGCCCGGTCTACGTCGACGGCAAGCTGATGGGTGCGATCGCCTACGGTTGGAGTTTTGCCAAGGAAGCCCTGGCCGGCGTGACCCCCATCGAGAGCATGCTGGCGGGAAGGCGACGACCACGGCGTCCGCCGGGCGATCCGTTTCTGGTCGACAATGGGCCCGCGTGGACGCCTGGCCAGGCGGCCCAGCCCGCTGCCGTGCCTGCGCTTTCTGACGGCGAGCCGCGCCTGCAGCCCGCGTCGTTGCCTCTGGCCGTTTCGGGCATCTCCGACGCGGCCATGCGCGAGTTGGGCGAAACCTTGCGTCCCTTTGGACTGGTTCCGGTGCGCGCGGGCGGCACGGGCGGAAAGCAGCGGACGGCCGCGCTGGCCGACGCGGTGCAACCGGGCGCGACGGTGGGAGTGGCCCTCATTCGCGGGGACATGAGCGCGGTGGCCATGGGCACCCTGACCCAAGCGGAGGGCGGCACCATCATCGCGTTCGGGCACCCCCTGATGGACCTGGGTGAGGTCAATCTGCCACTGGTCTCCGGCCAGGTGCACACCATCGTGCCCAGCCTGGCCAGCTCCATGAAATTGGCCTCGCCTTTGGCTGAGATTGGCAGGGTAGTGCAGGATCTTCCGACCGGCATCGTGGGCGAGTTGGGCCGCCTGGCCCCCTCGGTGCCTGTGGAGGTTGTGGTAACCGCACGCGGCGAAAAGAAGAGCCGCTTCCATGCCCAGGTGGCGCTTCACCGCCGGCTCATCCCGTTGCTTGCGGGGACGGTGATAGGCAGTGCTCTTGGCGAGGCTGAGCCGGACGTGACTGACATGGTGGTCGCCATGACCACCCGTCTGGATGTCCGCGGCGCCGGTAGCGTGGAGATTCGCGACCAGCTTTTCTCGGGCGAGGGGATGTCGAGCCGAGTCCTCTCGCAGGCCCGTGGCCTGAGGGCGGTGTCGGACCTGCTCGGCAATCCCTTCGAACCCGCGGTGATCGACCGAATCGATGTGGAGGTTCGGGTGGAGTACCGCAACGACGTGGCCGAGATCGTCGGCGCCTCCTTGCCCGACGAGCGGGTGCGGCCAGGTGAGACGCTGCCGGTGCGCGTGGTCCTGCGCCCCTACGCGGGCAAAGAATTCGTCGAGGTCGTGCCCGTGGTGATTCCGCGCGCACTGGCGGACAAGACCATCAAGATCGACGTGGCCGCGGGCGCGCTGGTGCGGCCCGATGTCCCCAAGCCCGAGAGCCTGCGCGGCCTGATGGAGAACATGCGCGTCTTCTACCCAGGCCAATCCATCGTGGTCAGCCTGAGCACGCCCGACAGCGGCGTCTCTTTGCGCGGCCGCTTGATTCCCAGCCTTCCCGACTCGGCTCTGGACACGCTTCGCTCTGCCAACCAGACCCGCCGCGCCGATGCGTACCGCATAGCGGACCGAACCCTGCATCCCTGCGATCGTCTGGTGAGCGGGCGGCAGGAGCTGACCGCTCGGGTGCGCCCCATCGGCAGCCGGTAGCGAGAGCCTGTCGTGAATCTCCGGGCCGCCTGAAAGGCCGGCTCGCGGGTCGCGTGGGATCGGGTAGCCCGGGGCAG
>PMCR01000234.1 GCA_003155465.1 Myxococcales bacterium
GCCGCCATGCCCACCAACCTCTATGGTCCGGGCGACAACTTCAACCTGCAAACCAGCCATGTGCTGCCCGCCTGGATTCGCAAGTTCCACGAGGCCAAGGTGGCGGGCCATGGCAGCGTGGAGCTGTGGGGCACCGGCAAGGTGCGACGCGAGCTGCTCTACGTGGAAGACCTGGCGGACGCGATCGTGTTCCTGATGAACCACTTCGACGCTGGACGCGAGCGCGAAGACGAGAAGATGTTCGTCAACGTAGGACTGGGCGAAGATATCGTGCTACGCGATCTGGCGGATCTGGTGCGCGGCATCGTGGGCTATTCGGGCGGCATTACCTGGAACACAGCCCTGCCCGACGGAGCACCCCGCAAGCTGCTCGACGTGGGCCGGCTGCACGCCCTGGGGTGGAAGGCGCAGCACACGCTGGAGGCGGGGATCCGAAAAACCTACGCCTGGTATCTGGAGAACGTCGCGACCAAACCAGACACGAGACCAGGGGCGTAGCCAGCTATCGCCGGCTGCAGGAGACGAATTCCGTCGTCGAGACTCGTTGACTGTGCCCTGGGCGTACCGTAGGTATTCGGTAGATGTTCAAGATCGTCAAGCGTGAGCAGTTCTCTCCCGTAACCTACCTTTGGAAACTGGCGGCGCCCGACATCGCCAAGGCGGCGCAGCCTGGCCACTTCGTGATCGTCCGTCACGGGGATGGCGGCGAGCGCGTGCCCTTGACCATCGCTGATTTCGATCGCCAGGCCGGCACCATCACGCTTGTCATTCAGGCGGTGGGCAAGACGACCACAGCGCTCATGGGCCTGAAGGAAGGCGAATACCTCGACGATCTCGCCGGCCCGCTGGGCCACGCGCGCCACTTCGACAAAGTGAAGAAGGTCGTGTGTGTGGGCGGTGGTCTGGGAGTGGCGCCCACGTATCCCCAACTGCGCCAGTACAAACAGAACGGCGCGCACACCATTTCCATCGTCGGGTTCCGGTCCAAGGATCTCATGTTCTGGATCGACCGCTTCAAGGCAGAGAGCGACGAGTTGATCATCGCCACCGACGACGGCTCGTTCGGCGTGAAGGGCCTGGTGACCGGGCCACTGCAAGAGGTTCTCGACAAGAATCCCGACGTCGACGAGGTGCTGGCCATTGGCCCAGCCATCATGATGAAGGCCTGTGTGGCGGTGACCAAACCCCGCAACATCAAAACCATCGTCAGCCTGAACCCTGTCATGGTGGACGGCACCGGCATGTGCGGCGGGTGCCGTGTGACCGTGGGTGGCAAGATGGCCTTTGCCTGCGTGGATGGCCCCGAGTTCGACGGCCTACAGGTCGATTTCGACGAACTTCTCGCGCGCGCCAAGCGCTTTGATCCTGCCGAACGCGAATCGATGCGCCTGCACCGTGAACAGCACGAGTGCCGCCTGCCTCGGTAGTCATTTCCGCAAGAAGCCCCATCCGACCCAACCGAATCCCGCCTGAAACCAGAGCCCGCAATGGAAGTAGCATCAAAACCGAAGAAGACCATCAAGACCATCGCCAAGACCAAGACCGCCATGCCGGAACAGGACCCGGCGGTTCGCGCCCGCAACTGGGGTGAGGTAACCCTCGGCTACACCGAGGACCAGGCGCTTGCTGAAGCGGCCCGATGCATTCAGTGCAAGAAGCCAGGTTGCATCGCGGGGTGCCCGGTGGCCATCAACATCCCTGGGTTCATCCAGGCGATCGAAAACCGCGACTTCCGCAAGGCCTACGACGTTCTGGCCGCCGACAACGTCCTGCCCGCCATCTGCGGCCGCGTCTGCCCGCAAGAAACCCAATGCGAGGCCGTGTGCATCGTGGGCAACAAGCTGGAACCGGTGGGCATCGGCCGCCTAGAACGTTTCGTCGGCGATCTGGCGCTGAAGAACGGATGGTCACAGGCAACCCCGATCAAGAAGAACGGCCACAAGGCCGCCATGATCGGCAGTGGTCCGGCGTCGATCACTTGCGCGGTCGACCTGGCACGGGCCGGCGTCGACGTGACCATCTACGAGGCGCTGCACACCGCGGGTGGCGTGCTCAAGTACGGCATCCCTGAATTCCGCCTGCCCAAGAAACTAATCGACCGCGAACTAGAGGCCTTGAAGGGCCTCGGCGTGAAGGTCGTCACCAACTCGATCATTGGACGCCTCTACACCATTCCGCAGCTCATGCAGGACATGGGTTACGAGACGGCATTCATCGGGGTCGGGGCAGGGTTCCCCAATCTCATGGGCATCCCGGGCGAAGGGCTCAATGGCATCTTTTCGGCCAACGAATACCTGACACGCGTGAACCTGATGCGCGCCTATGAGCACCCGAACACCGATACGCCGACCGGCATGGGCAAGCGAGTTGCGGTGATTGGCGCGGGCAACACGGCGATGGATGCCTGCCGCGTCTCGATTCGAATGGGCGCCGAGGAAGTCTACTGCGTGTACCGTCGCACCAAGAAAGAAAGCCCGGCACGCGCCGAAGAAGTCCACCACGCCGAAGAAGAAGGCGTGAAGTTCAACTGGCTGACCGCTCCGGTGCGCATCCTGGGCGACGAGCGCGGCTGGGTGAAGGCGATGGAATGCATTCGCATGGAGCTGGGCGAACCAGATGCCTCGGGCCGCGCGCGACCGGTGCCGGTGAAGGGCTCGGAGTTCCTCTTCGAAGTCGACACCATCGTGTACGCCATCGGCACTTCGGCCAACCCGATCCTGGCGCAGACCACGCCCGGNNGATGTCAGTCCCGAAACCCAGATGACCAGCATCCCGGGCGTCTTTGCCGGCGGCGACATCGTGACCGGCGGGGCCACCGTGATTTTGGCCATGGGTGCGGGACGCAAAGCCGCCCGCGCCATGTTGCAGCACATGGGCATCGAACCGGCCCCCGAGGCCGCGCACCACGCAAAATAGACTAGCCGCGTGGGGAGCCGGCGATCTCCGCTCGCCGCGTACCATCGCCGGGGGGTTTGGGGACCCTTCGAGGGTCCCCATGTCAGCGATCGGCGTCTTTGCTGCCGACCACGGTCAAGTTCAAGCCGACCTGCACGCTGAGCGGCTTGCCATCGACGGCCACGCTGATCTTGCCGTTGAAGAACCAGCCGAACGAGCCGGTCGAGAACTCCCTCTTGTCGGCCACCAGCTCTTGGCCGTTGATGACCAGCTTGATGGGCTCGGCTTTTTCAATGAAGTGGGTCTTGGACAGAGGACAGGGTGATTTCGCCATGGTGTCGACAGGGTAGCACAGCGCAGCCTTGCCGACGCAACCGCGCGGGAGAGAACGGCAGCAGGCCCTTCCCGGTGGTAGAGTGAATTAGTGATTCTGCCCGCAAGCTCTCGTCTTGCGCGGCAGATCGGGGATAATTCCCGCCATGGCGCAGGACCGGAATAGCCGACGGAGGAGCCGCGCAACACAAGCGTCGCCCAAACCTCGGGCACAGCGTGCATCCAAGGGCCGGCAAGCTCCTGACCTGCCCCGGCCCACCGAGCTCGCGGAGCTGCAGCGGGAAGCCTTGCTCGCCGCCACTTCCGAGGGCGTGATTGTGCTGGCTGCCGACGGGGTGGTGACCAGCGCCAACCGGAACGCCAAGTCCATGCTTGGTTTGGCTGACGGAGACGTCGGGCAGTCGGTGCGCAACGTCCTGACGCGCGTCCTACTCGCCGGAAGCGACGGTGCGCCGCTGCCGGTGGAAAGCTGGCCCGGGCTTCGAGCTTTGCGCCAAGAGACGGTCCACAACCTGGATGTCGGCATTCATCGGGAGGGCCGCACGACCTGGTTGTCCACCTGTGCGGTCCCCATCGTGCTCGACCGGGGTGCCTGTGGCGGAGCGGTGGTGACCTTGTCGGACGTCACCATGTTGCGTGCCCTGGAACAACACCACGAGCAGTTGATCCGCTTGGTATCGCACGACATTCGCAATCCGCTGACCTCGGTCCAGCTCAACGCTCAACTTCTGCAGAAGAGCTTGGCCGAACGGTGCTTGGAGAAGGAGGAACGCCTTGCCTCAATCGTGATCGCGGCAGCGCGGCGACTGGATGCGATGATCGAGGAACTGGTCGAATCGTCGCGTCTTCGCTCGGGACAGCTCAGGCTTGTACTGCGCCCGGTCTCCATCGAACGCGCGGTGCCCGAGATCCTGGCGCGCAATGCCTGCGCATTCGACACCACCCGGGTCAGACTGGCGCTGCCCGACGGCCCGGTCAGGGTCACAGTCGACATTGCTCGTCTGGAACGTGTCGTCACCAGTCTGCTCATCATCGCGCTGCGGAACTGTGCGGATGGCGCAGAGGTTGCGTTGCGCGTCGCCCTGGTTGGCGACGAAGTGCGCTTCGCAGTGGTCGTTCCCGGCCGAGCCCATGCGAGCGAGGATCCGCCCAGTCCCCCAAGCAGCTACTTTGGCCAGCCCAGGACCGATCACGGCTATGGGCTCGGGTTCTTCATCGCACGCATGCTGGTCGAGCGACATGGCGGCCGTCTATGGGTTGAAGGCGCACCCGACCGCGGGGCCACGCTCCATTTCGCCCTTCCCGTCAGAGGCCCAGAGGGCGCCCCTCCCCGTCCCGCCTCGATGGCATAAGAGCACGGATCGCGATGTCACTTTGCATCCGGCCGACAAGCCGGGCTGCTGGCAAGGAGGGGGATGCGTTGCAGCTGTCGCATTCCGCCCGCGTGATCTGGAACCTGCTGGGAAAGATGGACCTGTCCGCCTTCAACAAGGGCCGCGAGTCGGTGGAAGGGGCAGCGGGACGGTGGGCGTGCAGCGCGGCCATAATGCGGGTACCATGGTACCGGGGGGTGACGCCATGTGGCTTTTCCCGCTGGGAGCGTTCAGGTCTGATCTCAGGTCACAGTTAGTTTCGTGGTCCACGGGGATGGCACCATGCCCACTCCGCTGACCATCCTGCTCATCGCGATCGCGGCGGTCTTCTGCCACAACGGGTTGAACTACGCGTTTTCGCTGAGAGGCAGTCGGAAGGATCCGCTGCAGGCCCTCTTTGGCCTTCTGTGTCTTCTGGGCGCTGGCTATGCCCTGGCCTCCCTGGCGGGGTACCACGCGGTCGACGTGCCGGCCCACCTGTACGCGTCGAAGTGGCAGACGACTTTCTCGCGCTTGATCCTGATGGTGCTGCCCTGGTTCGTCGGTCTCTATTCTGACTTTCGGCCCAAGCGTCTTCTTGCCGCTCTCTCCGCAGTCTTCTTCGTCCTCGGCGTCGCCAACCTTTTCTCGGCTCACGGGATCCTCTACTCGGAGATCACCGGGTTTGTTCACCATGAGACCCCCTGGGGCGAACATCTCGCTGCGGTGGTCGGCAAGGTCTCGCCGGTCACATACCTGGCCTACGCGGCCGACCTGGTGCTCATCGCATTCTGTGCCCTGTGTGGCCATCGGCTGCTGCGACGCGGGGATCGCGGCCGTGCCTGGCGCCTGCTGGGGCTGGTGGTTTTCGCGATGGTGACCTTTGTCAACGACACCCTCCTCGACGCGGGCTGGATCCGCAGTGTGTATCTAGAGGAGTACGTCATCTTCGCTTTCCTCCTGGTCATCGGTACCTGGTTGGGCGCTCGCCGCATTCGCGCCGAGAGCAACTACCGCGCTCTGCAGGCGCAGATGCAGCAGATGCAGAAGCTGGAGAGTCTCGGTTTGCTCGCCGGCGGGGTGGCGCACGACTTCAACAACCTGCTCACCGCGGTGCTGGGCAACGCCGAGCTGGCGCTCAAGGATCTGCCCGCGTCCGCCCCTGCGCGAGAACCGCTGGGCGAGATCCGCACCATCGCCTGCCGGGCCGCCGACCTGTGCCGGCAGTTCTTGGCCTATTCGGGCCACGGCGGTTTCGCGAGCGAGCCGATCGCGCCCCAACACATCGTCGAAGAGATCTCCCGCATCCTGGAGATTTCCGTGGCGGCGAAGGTGCGCCTGGTTTTCCACTTCGCCGAAGATGTGCCCCTGATCGTGGGCGATCCGACCCAGATCCGGCAGGTGGTGATGACCCTTATCACCAATGCCTCGGAGGCCATCGGCGACCGGGAGGGCACGATCACGCTTAGCCTGAGCAAGCGCACAATCGAGCGCAGTGCCTTGCGCGAATTCGTGGCCCATACCGACGTAGCCGAAGGAAGCTTCGTCGAGCTGGCGGTGACCGATACCGGATGTGGCATGGACGAGGCCACGCGCAGCCGCGTGTTCGAGCCTTTCTTCTCCACCAAATCCACCGGGCGCGGGCTGGGCATGGCCGCCGTGCTGGGCATCGTGCGGGGGCACAAGGGGGCCATCTGCATCGCCAGCGAGGTGGGCAAGGGCACGACCGCGACCGTGCTACTGCCTGCGGCTGGCCCCGAGGTAAGGCTTCGCGTCGAGAGACCCCCGAGCGGCCCGGCGCCACGACCCGCGGCCGCCGCGGTGCTGGTGGTGGACGACAACGCGCGTGTGCTGCAGGCCGTTTCACAACTGGTCGGGGCGCTGGGTTACCCGGTGATGACCGCTGCCAGCGGCCAGGAAGCGCTACGGATTTTTGACGAACGTCACGCGCAGATCGGGTGCGTGCTGCTTGACCTCACTATGCCCGAGATGGACGGGCTGGCGACCATGCAGGCTCTTCGCGCCGTCGATCCCACGGCTAGCATTGTGCTATCGAGCGGGTACAGCGAGCAGTCGGTGCGGCGCCGCATATGTGGGGACGGCCCCACCCGTTTTCTGCAGAAGCCGTTCGTGGAGGACGATCTGAAGGCCGCGATCGAGTCGGCAATGCAGTCAAGTGAGAGTGGAAGCGAATGATCATGGAAGACCCCATTCCGCGTTTTGCAGGGTCTGTGGCACCCGCTCTGGCGGGAGCGGTTTCTCTTGTCGCTGGGGCGGCGCTGACCTTGTAGAATTGGCCTTCCAAGATTTTGGCCGGTTAGGCGGCATCTTCCCATTTTCGAGACCATGGAAATCATAGGTCAGCGCATCAATAACTACGAGGTTCGCCGCTTGATTGGTGAGGGTGGAATGGGCGCGGTGTACCTGGCCGAGCATGTGGTGATGGGTCGGAAGGCGGCGATCAAGGTCCTTCGGCGCGAGTTGTCCGAGGATGAGACCCTGGTCGCACGGTTCATGAACGAGGCGCGTGCCGCCAATGCGATTGGCCACCCGAACATCGTCGACATCGTCGATGTCGGCCGTCTGCCCGACGGGATCCCCTACATGATGATGGAGTATCTGGTGGGGGAGGATCTGTCCAAGCGCCTGGCCCGGAGTGGCCGGCTGTCGCTTGAACAGGCGCTACCCATCGCGGTGCAGGCGTGTTCCGCCATCAGCGCAGCCCACGACAAGGGCATCGTTCACCGGGATCTCAAACCAGAGAATCTCTTTCTGGTTCCTGACGTCACGGCGCCCGGACGCGAGCGCGTGAAGGTCCTCGATTTCGGCATCGCCAAGCTTCGCAAGGACTTCGTCGGCGCGGCGGTCAAGACCAGGACGGGCTCACTGTTCGGGACGCCGCAGTACATGTCCCCGGAACAATGCCAGGGTATCGCGGAAGGAGTTGACCACCGGTCGGACATCTATTCGTTCGGGATCATCCTGTACCAGATGCTGTGCGGCTCGCCTCCCTTCGTCAGCCCGGGAATCGGCGAGATCATGCTGATGCATGTTTCACGTGCGCCTGATCCACCCTCGGCACGCTGTCCAGACATTCCCTCGTGGATGGAGAAGGTGATCCTCTGCGCCATGGAGAAGAAAGCAGAGCACCGCTTCCAGACCATGGCCGCCTTGGTGTCCGCGCTGGGAGGCGCCCCGGTGGCCACCCTGATGGTACCTGACGCTGACCTTTCGACCACGTCGATCCTGGGTCCTTCGGCTTCGCCAGGGTCAACCCGTCAGTTGTCAAAGGAGGCGCTGACCGGGAATGCGGGCTCGGGCCTGCGCCACGCAAGCAGAACCACGCTCAGCCCCCACGTGGCGGACCAGTATGCGGTCACGCTGGTCACGGCACGCCGGCGAGGTCTCATCCTGGGAGGTGCGATTGCCGCCGCTGGTCTGCTTCTTCTTCTGGTCTATTTGCTGCTGGGGCGCTCGGGTAGCGCAAAGTCCACAGTCAGGGCTTTGCCCCAGGAGGCCAGCCAACCGTCAAGGATGCCGGCTGCCCGGCCCCCTGAGCCCGCGCCCGAACCGCCCCCGACTGTGGCGCCCGGGCCCTCGCCGGCCGAGGAGGACTTCGGGACCCCGCGGCCCGCTGCGAAGACCCAGAAGCCGGTCAACTCGGACGGGGCTCTATCCCGAGGCGCCCGCCCGGGACGCTCCACGCACGCCTTGGCAAAGGGCAAGAGTTCAGGCGGCGGACGCGCGGCTGCTCAGTCGGCGCCAACCGAAACTGCCGAGAAGTGGTAGCGCGCAGTTTGAGGGACGTCCCCGCGGCCGCCCCCAAATCCCACGATAGGCGCAGAAGATCGTAGACGTGGCCGTGGTCGTCGGCGATCCTTCACGGCGTGACGGCCGCGCGTCCCCCCTCCGTCTTGGTCATCGGTCTCGATTGTCTTTCCCCGGATTTGGTTTTCGATCGCTACCGCGAGCACCTGCCGACCTTCGCTGCGCTCATGCGCCAGGGCACATGGGGCCCGCTGCGCAGCGCGGATCCGCCCATCACGATTCCGGCCTGGACCTGCATGATGACCGGGGTGTCAGCCTCGCGTCTGGGATTGTACGGGTTTCGCCATCGGCGGTTGGGCAGCTACTCCGACAAGTACCTGGCCAACTCCACGCATGTGCGCGTGCCACGGGTGTGGGAGGTGCTTTCGCGCGCGGGCCACTCGGTGGGCGTGCTGGGCGTTCCCCAGACCTGGCCGCCCGCACCGGTCAACGGATTCCTGGTCAGCGACGCGCCTGCGATGGGAAGCACCGCTTTCACCTTTCCGGCCGAGCTGGAGGCGGAAATCGAGCGAGCGGTGGGTCGCTATCAATTCGACGTGGAAGGATTCCGCATGGCCGATCCAGACCGCGTCTTGGACGCCATTCGGGCCAACACCCGCCAGCGTTTCGAGATCTTCCGTGCGCTTTCCACCTCGCGCGGGGGCGACTTCCTGATGATGGTGGACATGGGTCCCGATCGAATACACCACCTCTTCTACCGTCACTGCGATCCGTCCCATCCACGCCACCGGCCTGCTCATCGCCATGGCGGCGCGGTGCTCGACTACTACCGGCTGCTTGATGCAGAGATGGCGCGCACGCTGCACCTCGCGCCGGCCGACTGCCATGTGCTGGTGGTTTCCGACCACGGGGCCCAGCCCATGCTGGGTGGATTCTGCCTCAACGACTGGCTGATCGCGCACGGCTGGCTGCGGCTCAAGCATCCTGTGCCCGCGGTGCGGGATTTTCACGAAGGCTTGGTCGATTGGCCCAAGACGCGCGCCTGGGCGTGGGGCGGACACTCGGGCCGCATCTTCCTCAACCTGCGCGGGCGCGAGCCTGACGGTACCGTGGCGCCCGGTGAAGCGACTGCGGTGTTGGAAGAGATCGCGCGGGCTCTGGAGGCAGAGCAGGATCCGAGCGGACGCCCCATGGTCAACCGGGTGCTGCGCATGGGCGGGCCGGAGCTGCCCGAACCGGCCGGCGATCACCCCGATCTTCTCGTCTACCTCGGCGACATGCGCTGGCGTGCCCTGGGATCGATTGGACACGCGGACCTTTTCCAGCAGGAGAACGACACGGGCGCCGACGATGCCAGCCATCACCCGATGGGCGTGTTCATTCATCGCGGGCCCGGCCGTGGGCAGGGCTTCCGCGCGGGCTTGCGCATCCTGGATGTCGCCCCGACCATCCTGTCCTGGTTCAATCTGCCGCCGGTCGACGGGTGTGACGGTAGGGTGCTGGATCTGTAGTCAGTCAATGTAGCCAAGCGCGCGCAAGCGTGCATCGGCTCCATCCTCGGTCACGCAGAACGCGCGGGCCTGTTCCCGCTCCAGCGTCTGCCACCCCTGCGCAGGCTCGCCCGAGCCGCGCGGCAGCGGCCGAACCTCGCCCGGATCCGCCTGCAAATCGAAGACGTGGTTTTCGCTCGACTGCGACAGGTATTTCCAGCGCCGGCCTCGCAAGGAAAAGGCTGTCCATAGCTCGGCGGGCGAGCGTGGCGCCGGCCGTGGCGTGGACAGAAAGTTGTCGGAGGCAATGGCCAGGGCCTCTAGGGTGGCAGGCGGCGTTCCTTCTCTGAGGGCGGCGGCCAGCGAAACGCCGTCGGCATCAGACGCCAGCGCGTCCTTCGCGCCCATGATTTCGGCCAGGGTGGGTGCCAGGTCAACCGTGCGGGCCAACCCATCCACGCGACCACGGTGCAGCCAGGCCGGTCCCCAGGCGACCAGCGGAACCCGCAACGACTCGTCAAAGAGCGCGTTGCCGTGCAGATCAAAGACAGTCTCGGGCGGCCGGCCCTGGCGCTCGCCCCAGGTCTCGCCGTGATCGGCGGTCACCACCATCAGAAATCCGTCGCTGGCGTGGCACGCGATGGCGTCCGCCAGGCGCGGCAGAAAGTGCTCGCTGAACCGCTCGACCGCGCGGCGATAGAGCCCGCGCAACTTGGGCAGCACCACACCGGGATTCTTGCGCGCAGCCGCGAACACCTGCGAACAGATGTCGCCCCACGCCCCCACGCTCAGCGGCCGGTCCAGGTAGGGGACATGCGTGCCCCAGTAGTGCACGAAGGTCAGCAGATTCGGCTCACGTTCGGCGCGCAAAAAGTTGAAGACGGCGTCGAAGTCCTGCGACGAGCCCAGCACGTTGGCCTCGGTCACGGCAGAGAACAGGTAACGCGGATGAAACACGAAACTGGCCACGCGCAAGCCGGCGCCGGCTGCGGCGGAGAACACCGTCGGGAAACCTGCGGGCAGCGGGTGCTCCCAGCGAAACACGCCCAGCCGGTGCGCATAGGCGCCCGTGATGAGGGCGGCCATCGAGGGCACGGTCCAGGGTGCGCAGGAAAAGACGGTGCGGAAGCTGGTGCCTTGCGCGGCCATGCGATCAAGAAACGGCGTCGCACACGGACCGCCCGCATGGCCGAGAACGTCGGCACGCAGGGAGTCGGCCACCACCACCACGATTCTCATGAACTTGCCTGCGCCGCGATCCGCGCACAGTACGGATTTTCCCCCAGACCGCGTCCGGCCGCGTGGGCCAGGGTCTTGCAGCCGCCGCGGCAGATGCGCAGAAAGCCGCACTCGCGACAGGGGCCAGTGGCGCTGGCAGGCACAAAGTGCCGGTTGTAGGCAAACCCGTTTTCGTTCTGCCAGATTGCGCGCAAGGACCGCTGCCGCAGATTGCCCTCGTCGAAGGCCGGCGGCATGGACAGGCAACCGCGAACCGTTCCGTCGCTGGTCAGCCCCATCACGCCCAGCCCTGCCTGACAGCCGCGAAAGACGCAGTCAGTGGGCCGCACCACCGAGCGCAGGGCAGGCTCGGAGGGCAGCATCCACCCGATGTTGTCGGAGCCATAGCGGGGCAGTCGGTCAGGCCGCGAGTCATCGGCAATGAAATCGATCACGCGACGGACCTCTGCGGGATCGATGGCCAGGTCGAGGCCGCAGCGACCGATGGGCATGGTGAGCTGGAGCTGCCAGGCGCCAAAGCCGCCCTGGCGCAGGGCCGACTCGATGGCAGGCAACTGATCGAGGTTGAGTCGACAAACCTGGGTCACCGCGCCCACTCGAAGGCCCTCGGCACGCAGCGCCCGTGCCGCGGCCATGGTCCGGTGGAAGGCGCCGGGGACACCGCGCAGCCGATCGTGCACGGCCGCATCGCCGTCCACGCTCAGACTCACGCTACGGATCCCGGATCTCGCGATACGAGCGGCTGCGGCCGCATCCAGCGCCAGCCCGTTTGAAATCAGTTCGATCACCAGCCCGTGCCCGCGCAGGGCCGCGACGATCTCCTCCCAGTCGGCGCGCAAGAGAGGCTCGCCGCCCGACAGGGTCACCTCGCGCACGCCCAAGTCCGCCAGCGCGGCGCAGGCCCCCATGGCCTCGTCGGTGGAAAGCTCATTGGGCCGCGCCCGGCCTGCCCAGGAGCCGCAGTGTATGCAGGCCGCGTTGCACGCCAGGGTCACTTCCCAGACGCAGATCTGGGGCGCCGGGGGGACGATCATGGCGAGGGCCTTAGGTTGAGGACCCGGTGCAAGCAGTACGGGTTTTCGTAAATGGAGCCGGTCACCGAGTAGGCCAGACAGGTACAGCCGGCCCGACACACACGTCGATAGGGGCAAGCCGCGCATGCGCCGGTCAGGCTCTCCTCGTGCCAGTCGGTGTTGTAGGCGAAGCGCGATTCGTCGGCCCAAATTTCCGCCAGGGGCCGCTGGCGCAAGTTGCCGGCCACGAATTCCCGCGGCAGGCACGAGCAGCCCTTCACGTCGCCGTTGCTCTCGATACCCAGGGTGAGCACGCCGGCGTAGCAGCCGGTCCACACCCCATTGATTCCGCGCAGGACGGGTTCACGGGCGGTGTAGTAGCCGATAGTGTCCGAGACTCTGATGACTGGCTGCGGGCCCGACTGGATGAACTCCACCAGCATCTGGGCCAGCGTGGGTAGCTGCGTCGGCTGGATCATGTAGGGAGTTTCGACTTCGCGCAGTCGGCCGAGCGGCAGCCCAAGCTGCACCTGCCACATGTCGACATCCAGCTCACGCAGCATGGCGTGCAGGCCGGCCAGTTCGGCGAGATTCCAGCGGCTGATGTGGGTGATGGCGGCCAGCGCCAGCTTGGCTTGCTTCACCTCGCGGGCGGCCGCGACGACGGCAGCAAAGGCCGAGTCGCCGCCGTGCCAGACCCGCACTCGGTCGTGCGTGGCGCGCAGTCCGTCGAAAGAAAGGGCGAAGCCCGAGACCCCGTGGTCGGCTGCGCGGCGAACGAGGTCCGCGTCGACCAGCGAGCCATTGCTGATCAAGCTCACCCGGATTCCACGCGCGGCCAGGCGCTGGCAGATCTGCGGCCAGTCCCGCCGCAAGAGAGGTTCGCCGCCCGAGACGTTGCACTGCTCGCACCCGAGATCCGCGAGCGCATCGCACACGGACAGGGCCTCGTCCGTGGACAGCTCGTCGCCGCGCCGGGCGCCCGCGGCCACCTCACAATGCAGGCAGCGAAAATTGCAGGCCGTCGTGATCTCCCAAATCGCGATGCGCGGAAACCGCCGGATCGCCCGCAGGGCGAGGGGTTTCATCTTTCCCTCCAAGCTACGATATCGTCATGAACAGAACTGGCCTGCGTGGTGTGCTTGAAATTGGCACTGGCGGCAGCTCAGGCGCTCCAGGCTGGGAAGGCGACGCCCTTGTAGACGGGGATCATCTTGGGCTGGTCGGGACGGCTGTCGACCGAGGCTTCCAGCCGGTCGGCGATCTGGTCCGGCGTGCCGTCGCGGAACAGGTCCATNNGTCCATCAAGGCGTCGCCCGAGGTCGAGTCGGATGACCCGTCGTTGGTCGCGTCCGCCGCGTCGGCTGTGCTCGCGGGCGCATCGCTCGCGTCGCTCGCCGCCGCATCGGGTACCGGCGCCACGTCCGTCGGCGCGGCAGGCGCGGTGTCGGGTGTCGGGCTTGGCGCTGCGTCCAGCATCACGCCTGGGGCCGTGTCGGGTGCCGGGCTCGGTGCCGAATCAGCCGCTCGGCTCGCGTCGGCAGGCGGCATCGTTGCCGCGTCCAGTCCGCTAGGCTCCTGCGTCTTGGACGACGCACAGCCCAGCGAAAAGCCCGCGGCCAGAAGCGCGATGCACGCGAGCACGCCGGCGCTCTTTCCCACCGAGAACCTTCGCATGGCCCCGGCAGCGGGTGCCTCGACGCTGGCGCGCATGGCTCGCCGCAGGTCGGCCACCAGCTCATCCACGCGTGATTGGGACAGGATCTCCGCGTCCGGCGCGGCCAGCACCCCGCGCGCGTCGGCCTGGATCGAATCGAGCAACGCCGCCAGATCGTTCCAAAGGCCCGCCTGGTCGCGCCGCTGGAAGAGCAGCCCATAGAGGCGGTCCATGACCTCGTCAACGCTGGACCAAGGCGCGACTGTTTGGCCGGAGCGGGCAAGAAAGAGACGAAGTTTCTGCGTTACTGTCAGTTCCATCGCCTTTGTCATGGCACCCTCCAATACGTGAGGATACCACCGGCAGCCAAATGTGGGTACCGGTTTGGTCCGGTTTGGTCCGGCTTTGTGACGGGCGTCACTCCCCTCTATCTTCTCACTCGCAGTGGATCGGCACCGCCACCCGTTTGCTGTTGAGTGCCGCATACTCCCCTTCGCCCTTGATCTCCCAACCGATGAACTTGGGTTTGCCGTCGCAGAAAGCGGGACCGTTGCCCTCCGCGCTGTCCTTGGGAGAGTCGAGCCGGATATTCAGGGAATAGAACGCGTCCTTGGTCGTCATGGCTTCTTCGGAGGTCTTGCCCTGGAAGAGGTCGACCCGCAAACGCGAGGTCTCGAAGCCCTTGGCACAGGCATGCCAAACCGGATCGACCTGGATGGTGAACTTGGCCTTCTTGTCGGCAAACGGCGTGTAGTGAGCAGGCGTCTGGCCTTTCTTCCAGTCGAAGACCAGACTCGTGCGCGTCTTGCCGGGGTCGAAAGGACAACGGCAGCCAAGGTGCCGCGCCAGCGAGCGCTCGATGATCACTTCCTTTCCGTGGTACCGCTCGGACATGTCAGCCAGCGGTCCCTTCAGGCACCAGCACAGCATTCCGTCGACCGCGCCCAGCCCGGCAGCCTCGGCTTCTTCCAGTTTGGTCAGGCGTGCGTTCAGGTCCTGACAGTAGTCCCGCCCCTTTTCGGTGACCGGCTCGTGGCTCAGTGCCTTGGCAAAACGGGCGGCCACTCGCTTCTGCACCTCGGGGCTGGCGTGTCGTCTTGCTTCGTCGAAGACCGCTTCCCACATGCGGCCGTCGTACCAGGTGCGCATGGTCTCGGGCAGCTTGGGCTCGATGCGCAGAAGGAACTCAGGATCATTGATAGGCAGAAAGTGCTGGTAGAGGTGGTTGAGTGCCCCCGGCTTGCTGGACGCAGGCAGGGTATCGTAGGCGAAGACCAGCCGTTTGAGGCGAACGTCCTCCCCGCCATGATCGTGGGCGGCCAGAAGATTCCTCAAGCAGCCCACGCAGGGGGTGAGCTGGTGGGACTTGACCACGTAATCCCACTCCGGTGCCGACACCCTGTCGTCGCTGGCGAAGAAGCTGGCAACGCGACCGTCCTGTCCAAGGAAGTTGCCCGAGCGGATGAGCGATTCGACCGGGTACACCTTGCGAAGAAAATCGCCGATGGCCGTGGTGTCGGTCTTCACCTTCTTCATCTTCCACAGCACGGCTATGTTGACGTCGTCCGCGGCGCCGAAGCGGGCACCAGGGGGACAGCGCTGCATGGCACCGAGGAGTCGCTGCACGCCCGCCGTGGTATCCAGGTCTTTGGCCCAGGCCGCGTCGTGCACAGAGAACACCAGGAAGCGGTCGTGCGCGTAGTCGCGCACCTTCTGGATGCGGCCAATCAGGGTCTTGGTCTGGCGCAGGTCCTGAACGAATCCCGACGGAAAACGCGTGTAGTCTTGCCAACCTTCGGACGGCAGGTCGCCAGCATCTTCGGCGTAGAAGGTGTCGAGACCACCCTGCAACTTGGCATCGAGAGCCATGATCGCCGGGGTGGGGCGGATGTCGATGCTCCGGCAGTCGGCCAGGGCGCGATCGAGCGCATCGCGCCGGGTCTTGAAGGCTGGGGCACTGTGTCCGCGCGCCCGAGCGTACTCGTCAATGTCGGTCTCGCAGCGTGCGGGGTCCTCGAATTTCTCGTCCGCGTAGCGCGGGCATTCGGCTTCTTCGTCGGCCTTGGAATAGAACACCTGCACCCAGGCGCGGCAGCCCGACGGGCCGCAGTCCACGTTCTTGAACTTGACCGCGGGCTCGTGCTTGCGCACGCGGCGGCAGCGCTCGGTCACCTGTCTCTCCATGCCGATGCCGGACAACGTCTCCTTGGTCTTCAGCACCGATTCGATCTCCACGCCGCACACCTTGCAGATCTTGTCGTTGCACACACCGAAGGCAGCGGTGAGGGCCGCCGCTTCGTTCGGTCCCGCGCCTTCGCAGACGAAGGTGTGGCCGCTCTTGTCAGCGGCGTCGGGCTGCTTCGCCCAACTGGGTTGGGCGAGCGCGGGCTTGGCGAAAAGCAGGGGGAGAAAGAGGACGGGAAGAATGGTGGACCGCACGCCGCGAGCATGCCGCGGGAGAAGCCAGAAGGGAAGGCTTCCGCACAGAATCCAGTCTAGTAGATTGTGCCGTCCACTTCCCCACAGTTGGAGAAGGCCAGCGTGGTTTGAATCTGGAAATTTGACTGGTCAGTGTGGCGTTCCGCATGAAAGACCGCGATTTCGTAGTTGTTGCCCTTCGTCAGTCCAAGCGAATCAATCGCCACTGACTTGGTCGTCTGCGCATGTCGCCCTCCCAGATCGATGACCAACTTCTTGTCGATGAATACCCACACGTCGTCGTCGCCGGCGAAGGCAAAGGTTTCTCCACCCTTGTAGTTGAAGGCGGTGTGAATCTCTGTGGTGAAGGCGAAGTTGTGAGGCTGGCCCTCGTTTCCAAAACCCTGATCGTCGAGCGGAAAGAAGAAGTTGGGCCTGGTCGCCGAAAAAGTCGCTGTCCCATTCACGTTCACCAGATGCAGCGCCAACACGTACGCGCGATTAATATCCGGGACATTGTTGTACCACTGATTGAAATTGTCGGGGCCTGTGGTGGACGCCGAATTGGCGTCTGTGGTCGCGTAGACCGGCTTGTTGTCCGGGCCCAGGGTGTCGGCCACGATTCCCGTTTCAAGTCCAACCGGTGCTGTCTCAAAATCCGGGTGCCCGCCTGGTTGATTGCCCATCTTGAAATCGCGAACCACTCCAAAAAGGCCGGCACACTCGGTGGGTGGAGTTGCACTCCCGCTGCTCCCTCCTGCCGCGGGAGCGCCTCCGGACGAGGTAAGTTCCGGACCGAGGGCATAGGCACCAGTGGTCGAATTCGTCACGTTCACGAAGTTCGGCGGAGGCCACACGGCAGCTACCCCCCCCGGGCTGGTCTCGGTCCCGGTAGAGGCGCTGGTCGTCGTGCCGCTCCCCTTGGTCGTCAGATCGATGCCGCCGTTCCCGGCCGCGCCGGTGATGCTGCTGCTGCCGGGGATCGGAGTGGGGCCTCCGCAGGCCACCAATCCAGCGACGGCCACGGCGGCCGTTCCGTAAAGCCACCCCCAACTGGTTCGGCTGACGATCCGTATACCGGTCATGTTGACCTCCTTGAAGGTGCGCGCGGTGAATCGGGTTTCCCTGAAAGAACCGACTCAGCCGCTCTGAAAACTCTCATGAGGGCAATTCGCGAAACTGACTGATGAAGGAAGTGAGCCTACACTACACCCACAGACAGAAGTCTAGGGCATCCTGAAGCGTGCGGCCGTCAAAAAGAGGCCCACCCATCCCAACGGAAGAGCACTTCTTCGTATGGCTAGGGCTAGTGATTTTGGCTACTTAGCGGCCGAAAGGGGTAGAGCGGGCGGCAGCAATTCATGAACAAGTCAATGCGGTGCTCTAGGTAATCCCCCTCAGCTGCGCCAATCGGTCCGCAGCCTCGGCCATGCGGCCCGGCTCGCCTACGTGCTCGGCACGCCAGAGCAAGTTGTGCGGCGTCAGCGTGGGCGGCACGAAGCCAACCACGGTGGTCTGCCACCCCGCTGCCTCCAGGCGCAGGGTGCGCTCGGCATCGACGACCGACTGGATGAAGCGGCGTTGCACCTCAGCGTGACGAGGTATGCCCAATTGGTCAGCGTGGCGTTGGGCCAGGGCAGCGGCAGATACGTCTTTCGATGTGCAACAGGGAACCAGCAACAGTGCGCGGGCTTGCACGGCCAGCGACCGCTCAATGATCAGGTCGGAAGCTGGCCCGCAGGCGTGCAGCGCGACCACTAGATCTGGCTCGCTGGGCCAGGCCGCCGGATCCGCAACATCCGCCGCAATCACTTCGATTGGAAGGGAGGGCGCCCGCAGACGCGCGACGGCGTCGCGACACGCAGCCACCCGCGCCGGCTCGCGCTCGATCACGCGCACCCGCGCCGGCTGGCCACGCGGCGCCAGGATCAGCTCCGCGGCCAATAGGCCCACGTAGGCCTTGCCCGCAGCCGCATCCACCAGGACGAATTCGCCCTTGCGAGAGCGGCGAGCCACGGCCCGTGCTACCTCAGCGAGCATTCCCGCCATCTCATCCGACTTGCGCCGATCTTCGTCCCGCAGACTGGTCGCAGGCGCGTCGATGAAGAGGCGGTGCAGGATCTCGTCGAGTTGGGCGCGGGCAAAAGTCATGGGCCGTGGAATCCGCGGGCTGACCACGACATCCTATCGTCGAGCGGATCTGGCCAGGGCCGCCGCGTCCACGCCTTCGCGGCCGCGCAGGTCAAGGTACAGGCGAGCCGCAGCCAGCGCCGGCACGGGCAAGCTCACGATCATCAACAGGTCGCCCAGGAAGATGCGCAGGAAGACCATGATGCGACGGCTGCTTTCGGGCGTGGCCAGGTCAGCTAGGCCGGACGCCGCTGCGCCCAGCACCGCGGCGGCAAGCATGACCACGATCACGCGCACAATATCCGCTCTGACCAGGGCCATGCTGCGCAGAAGTGCCGCCTTGCCCGCGGCTCGTTCGAACAGCACCACCACCGGCACGAACAAGAGCAAGACCGCCGCCAGCAAGCCGGGCAGGAGGAACAGGACACTGCCCAAAGCTACCAACCCGGCGGCAGGAAGCAGGGCTGTGACAAAGCGAAGACGACGGCGCCACAGCAAGACCCCCACATCCATGAAAGAGGGCAGCGGCGATCCCGCGTACTGGTCGACCAGCGCGACGGTCAGGGTCGCGTAGGCCAGCGGAACCGCCAGACCGAAGACCAACAAGCCGGTCAACAGCACGGCCGCAAACCAGCGCACAGTCACCGCCACTCGGCTGGGCGCCTCCGCGGTGGCTCCTGCTGCGGCCGTGCCCGCCGCAGACACGGTCTCCAACGCCGCAAGTTCGGCCAGTGCTGCCTTGTCGATCTTCCCCTCGGCGCGGCTGGCCTCTGCCCTACGGGCCAGCTCCTGCTTGACCCGCGAAAAATCGACCGTCGAGGCCGAGCCATCGAGGAGCTGACTCGGCACAGCCGAGCCCGTGAAGGCAGCCACCATGCATGACTTCGCCGCAGCCACGGGAAACAGCAAGATCGCCACGAGCAAGAGCAGCGGCCTCCAGGCCCGCCGATAGACCGTGATGGCTTCGGCCAGCAGGCGCAGCGCAGCCACCGCATCCGCCCCGATCCGCGCCAACCACGGCAACCGACGCAGGGCCATCCCGCCCCGGCTCGGCAAGCTTGTTGTGCGTGGCTGGGGCGGGCGCAGGTCCGCCACGACTGGCGCGGAAACAGCCGGCAGGTCCACCGAGAGTCTGTCTACCTGAGTGTCACCTTCGTCGGGCTGGGCCGCCCTTGCCTTGGCGCGAGCCGGGACGGCCGGCGGCGGCTCACTGGTCGGCGGCCGGACGCTGGCGCTGGCTTCCTCCGGCGGCAATGGCGCGGAAAACGGCGTGACCGGCGCGTCCGGTACCGGACGAACGGCCCCTGCCGGATCTTCGCGCCTCGCCACGGCGCTGGCCTGCGGAACGAGTGGCGGGGCTGATGTCTCTTTGGCCGCCGAGGCGAGACTCTGCGCTGCCACTCCACCGTGCATCATGATGGTGCGGCCTACCGGTCCAGCCTCGGCAGCAAGAGGTGCACGCGCCGTCGCATTCGACGTTGCTGGCGGGACCGGCACGCTCGGTGCTGCGGCCGGCGCGGAAGGGGGTGGAGCGACCGCCGACAGCCATCCGGGCGGGACTGCCTTCGGCGAACTCGGCGTAGGGGGTGATGGCGGCTTTGCTGGGGGCGCTGCGGGCGGCTTAGCCGGTGGTGCTGCGGGCGGCTTTGCTGGGGGCGCTGCGGGCGGCCTAGCTGGTGCTGCTGCTGCCGGCGGCTTCGCGGGGGACGCTGCTGCGGGCGGCTTTGCTGGTGGTGCTGCTGCGGGCGGCTTTGCTGCTAGCGCTGCTGCCGGCCTAGCTGGTACTGCTGCTGCCGGCGGCTTCGTGGGGGACGCTGCTGCGGGCGGCTTTGCTGCTGGCGCTGCTGCCGGCGAGGCCTTCTGCTTGGACTCCGATGTCGTCGCGTCCGCGGGTTTTGGAAACCCTGCGGGCATGGCCAAAGGCGGCGGTGCGGCCAGTCCCACGATGGTCTTACGCGATGCCGGGCTCTCGATCAGCTTCCCGGTCGTAGGACAGGTGCGCGTCTCGGGCCGATGCTGCTTTTCGCAGTGGGGGCAGGGCTTTGCAGCAAGATTCACGGCTGGCTCGGCGAGTAGGGCAGCATTATACCCCGACTGACACCACCGCCGACGAAATCCGGCCCGGGTCTTCTCGGCCGTCGTCAGACGCGTTCTTTGCGGCTTTCCTTGTCGCGTTTGTCTCGCAACCGCGCTAGACAGGCCACAAGGAGATTCCATGAAACGCCTCATCGCCGTCGCTCTGGTCCTGTTGCCCGCCATTGCCGCGGCCCAACCCGCCGGGTCGCCGCAGTCCCTGCCGCTGGTTGTTGATCTGAAAAAGGCCGCAGTCGGAAGCTGGGCGGACTACGGCATGAGTTTTGGCGAAATCAAGATGAAGTCACGCTGGGCGTTGGTCGCTCGCGATGCCAGCTCCACCACGCTAGAGATGTCGATGCAGGGCGGAATGACCGCCCAGATGGGTGGCAAGATCACGCTGAAGATGGTTCTTGATCCGGACCCCATCGGCGCGGCGAAACCGGTCAAGGAGATGATCATGCAGATCGGAGACGGCGACCCGATGCAGGCGCCGCCGAACGCGCCGACGCAGAAGTTCCAGAAACCCGACGCCAAGACCCTGATGGGCAAGGAGACCATCAAGGTGGAGGCTGGATCATTTCCGACCACCCACTACCGGGATCACTCACCGGTGGGCACCGTCGACGTCTGGGTCAGCGAAGATGTCCCGCCGCTCGGTTTGGTCAAGGTGGTGACCACACCTGAGCCCGAGACCGGCGGAGCCGCCCAGCCGCCCGTTCCGCCCGCGACCATGGAACTGGTCGGCACCGGCACCGGAGCCAAACCCACCATCACCAAGCCGGCCAAACCCTTCGACCCGAAGCAGATGTCGGGTGGCGCTCCACGGCCTGGCAAGAAGCGCAAATAGCCGGACCCCGGCTGGCAAATCTCGACGCTTGCTTGCCTGCGGCCCACCCCTGTAGACTCGCGTCGTGATGCAAACGCCGCTCGAAATCTGCTACGCAGGCGTCGTGATAGCTCGTACCGAGGAAGTGCGCGAGGGGGAGGGAGGCGAGCTTTTCATTGTCATGAAAGATCCGCTTCCGGTGGGCACGCTGGTGGGCCTGCGCTCGGCGGATTCACTGGTTTCCATGCGGGTGTTGCATGTGGTGGAATCCACCGACGGGCCAGGCAGTGGGATGCAGGTGCGGCCGGCGGGGTCAGACGACGCCGGGGCGGCCATGTGGATCCCGCCTCGACCCGCGGCCAAGCCTGCCAGCACACCATCCACGACGGCCACGCAGGCGCCCCCAGCCGCCTCGCCGCCGGCCTCGGCCAAGCCAGCGCCGGTGGAGGCCGCACCTGCGGGAGCCGCAGCCGCCGAGTCGGCATCTGGGAGTCAGGCGGCCGCTCCGGCCGAAGGGCTCGCGCCAGCGGGTGGTTTGATGACAGAGGCTGTCGCGCGCGAGGTCCCAGTCGCCGCGGAATCTGGTTCCAAGCCGGCCCCGTCTGGAGAGCGGACCGGGGACGCGGCGTCCGTCGGAAAAGAGGAACAGCCCGCTTCAGGAGAAACCGTTCCGGCCGAGTCCGCTGCGCCTGTGGGTTCGACCGACAGAGCCGCGGTTCCCCAGGCGGTTCCCCAGGCGGTTCCCGTAGCGGTTGGCTCCAGTCTGACCGGCGCATTGGAAGGGGCGGCTGCGAGCGAGTCCGAAGGACTGTCTGGCGCCGTCGAGACGTCGGGCGAGTGGTTCGCGCCCGGGGATGGGGCGCCGCCGCTGCAGGGAGATCTGCCGCCCGCTCGGCCCGTGCAAACAGCGGGTGGACGGCGTCGCACAAAGCGGCGGCGCTAAGTGACCGGTCATGATTCGAGGACAAGCACCTCGTTCTAGGCGATCCTATCGTGCTCCGGCCCCCGCATCTTCGACCTGGTGACTTGATCCGCGTGGTGGCGCCCTCGGGGCCCATCCCGCCCGACGACTTCGATCAGGGTGCGGCGGTGCTGTCCGCCCGCTACCAGCTTCGCTACGACCGGGTTTCCTTGTTTCGCGCAACCGGGTTTACTGCCGGGCCGGACCAGGTTCGACTGGCCGAGTTGGTGGCAGCGCTACGCGATCCAGAAGCGCGCGCCGTTATCTTGGGCCGTGGTGGGTATGGGCTCTTGCGCATCCTGGCCGCCATTGAGCCCAGCCTGCTGCGTGGAGCAGCCAAACCCATCGTGGGATTCTCCGACGGCACCCTGCTGTTGGCCCAGGCGGCACGGGCGGGTCTGGCCTCAATTCACGGGCCGGTGGTCACGCAAGTCGGCCGACTGGGGGCGGAGGATCACGCCGCGCTGTTCGCGGCCCTGGAACAACCGGATGCGCGGTCATTGCTTTCTGGACTGGAGGCACTAGTCAAGGGGCACGCCGAGGGACCACTTCTGGGCGGCAACCTCGAGGTCTTCTCGCGCATGCTGGGAACGCCCTATCTGCCTGACCTGCGCGGCGCGATCCTGTTCTTTGAGGATGTGGGCGAGCGCCCCTACCGGATCGATCGCCTGCTAACCCAACTGGAACTCGCCGGCGTTTTTCAGGCAGCGGCCGGGGTTGTCGCCGGCGAGTTTATCGGCTGCGACGAGCCCGCTTCATCCAAGGTGGTTTTCCCCCCGACCAGTGAGGTGTTGCGCGAGCGGCTGGGCCGCCTGCGTATCCCTGTGGCCTTGGGCGCACCCATCGGCCACGGTCGGCGCAACCGGGCCTTGCCCTACGGAACGCGCGTAGAGCTAGACGCCAGTGCGGGTACGCTGGCAGCGCTGGAAGGCGCAGTTTCCTAGTTATTTCGATCAGCTAATCAGGCTGGGCTCGCTGTGCGGCGACTCCTCGATCTTGCCGAAGACCTGCTCGTAGCGGGCGATGTTAGTCTCCAGCGCGCGCAACATCCGCTTGGCGTGGCGAGGCGATGAAATAATCCGCGAGCGCACCCGCGCGCGTGGCACACCCGGCTGGACGAACACGAAATCCAGGACGAATTCGGCGTCGGTGTGATTGATGAAAACCAGATTGGCGTACGTACCCTGGGCGGTGGCCTCGTCAATGTCGATTTGGATCTGCTGGGCTTGCACAGGCGGTTTGGCTTGGTCGGACATGGGTTACCTTGTACCGCGACGCCAAGATTCGCGGAAGGAGTTGTAGATGGCGCGTAGCGCGATTGGGTTGACAAAAAGGCGCCCGTCGGATATTAGCGCAAGCGATGATGCAAAGGGGACAGGAGCCTTGCTTGCCCTACGCACCCGAACCCAGAGCGGATACGGCGCATGACCGTGGCCCGTGCTCCGTCCGCCCCGACCAGCCAAACTCAGGCAGCCACTAGGAGGAACCGACGATGTCAAGAACCCTGTGGACAGTATCGGCTGCTGGGCTACTTGCTGTCTGCATGACCAGTTGCGGTGCTCCCGGCAAGGACTACGTCTCGGAGATCTGCCTCAAGCTTGAAAGCTGCAGCAGTCTCGACAAGATGGGGTCGACGACCGTGGGGGAATGTAAGAATGCCGCTATCAAGGGGATGATCCCGCCGGACGGCGGCAGCTCACGAACCGCCGTCGAGGCGGAACTCGACAAGTGCATGGCAATGACACAATGCTCCGAGTTCGCGGACTGCGTGTTCACCAGCATACCGCCGCCACCGCCGCCACCCTGCACCTGCACCTGCTCGCCGCAACCTTGCACGTGCACCTGCCAGTAAGGCACCCGAGGCGCGTCGGTTCGGCGCACCTCGGTGATATGCGGCAGTCGATGACAGCTGGTTGAGCCGGGCCGGGGCGTAGAGCGCCGAACAGGCTGCCTCCTGTCGTGATTGATATGGGAACCCGCGAAGGGCTCCCATGCCCTGCTTGCCGTCTCCTATCGTCGCCTGCGGGCGCGGCGCCACACGAGGATCGCACCCAGCAGGCCGAGCACGCTTTCGACGCCAGGACCACCCGCGGGGACGCGGCCCAGATCGCAGGCGCAGCCGCTGTGCCCAAGCTGGGCGGGCGTGCCGCCGTCGCCGATGTTGCCGTCCTTGCTCCCAGCGGCGCTGCCATCCAATACCGTGGGGAGGCCAGCGTCGGGACTTGCGCCGGTGCTGGTCTGGCTGCCGGTGCCGGTCCGGGTTCCCATTCCGGTGTCGGTCACCGGGCTGGTGACAATGCCTGTGCCCGTTCCGCTGCTGGTGCCGGTTGGGCTGTCGGTTCGGATAGCAGTGGCGGTGCTGGTACTGCCGGTGCTTGTCGCCGTAGCGGTCCTGGTGATCGGGGTGCTGGTTGCGGTGCTGGTCCCAGCCGTCGCTGTGCTGGAACTTGTCCGGGTGGCGGTCAAGCTGGTCACGGTGCTGGTTCCTGTGCCGGTCCCGGTGATCACGGTCCTGGTGGCGATTCCGGTGGTCGTCAACGAAGCGGTGCGCGTGTTCGTGTCGGTTCGCGTGCAGTACGCAGATTCCAGGCAGAGCCCGCGGCCGTTGCACGTCCCGCAGGTTCCGCAGGATGAGGACACCGGAAAGACACAGGCGCCAATGCCGTCGCAGGTGGACTGGCAGGGCGGGGTACCGATGCTGCAGTCGTTCTCAGGATCGGTTCCAATGGGGACGGGGCTGCAGGCACCGACCTTGCCCGCAAGCTTGCATGAAACGCAGGTCCCGGTGCAGGCGCCGCTGCAGCACACCCCATCGCTACAGAATCCGCTCGCACAATCGGCAGCGCCGGCGCAGGTCTTGCCGTTGGCAGCCTTGCAAACGCCGGTGGCGTCGCACGCCTGGTCGCCCGAGCAGCTACCTGCGACCTGGGTTCCCGGCGCAGCCAGCACGCAGAAGCCGGCCTTGCCCGGGGCGTTGCAGGACTTGCACGGACCCGCGCACGAGGCCGCCTCACAGCACACGCCGTCCACGCAATTGCCCGAGAAGCATTGGTCGGCAGACGCGGCCGTGCACCCCGTGCCGTTGCCCCGGCCGGTCACGCTGTACTGCCAGGTCTCATCCGTCGGCGTCCCGTTCGGCATGCCGCCGAACAGAATCACCACGCCGCGCTGATTGTCGAAGGCCATGCCCGCGCTCCAACGCTCGGTGGGTTCGGAGGCCGGGTTTCGCGCGTACCAGGTCGGGCCGCTGGTATCCAGCTCCCAGGTGGACAGGTTGGGGGCGCTGGTCATCGAGGCCATACCGAGCAGCACCACGCGGCGCCGGATCGAATCGTAGGTCACCATCGCCTCGTAGGTCCCCCCGCCAGGCGTGTCCCCGGTCTGGTGTTGCGACCATGCGCCGCTCTCGGGATCCCAATCCCAGTAGCTGCCGTCCACCCAACCATAGTTGCTGTCGCTTTGGAGCAGGGTCACCTTCCTGCGCCCCTCATCGAAGACCACGAGTGGCCAGCTTCCGCCTGTGGGAATTGCAACGGGCAGTCCAGACGTCCGGTTGGTCCAGGTGGTGGCGGCGCCGTCCCATTCCCAGATGTCATTCTTGTTCGGGTCCGAGTACGCCCCGGCATCCGGGTAGGGATTGGGATAGGGATAGGGATAGGGGGGATAGGGCGGGGTTTCGCTGCTGGAGTCGTACCCGGCATAGAGAATGATCTTCTTTCTTGTGATGTCCGTCACCATGCCGTGCTCGCTGCGCTTCGAGGGCGAAACCGCCGGGAAAAGCTGGGTCCACTTGCGCGTACCCGCATTCCACTCCCAGGTGTCGGCAAGAACGTCCGTCGTGCCGTAGTACGTGTAGCTTTCCAGCGCGTTGCCACCAAAGAGGATCAGCGACTTGCGCGCGGGATCGTAGGCCATCCCGGCCTCTGAGCGCGCCGGGGGCCTGATGTCCGCCGGGCACTCTGCCCACTTTTCTCCGTCCCACTCCCACAGGTCATCTAAGCCATTGCCCATGTAGTCCTGTCCGCCAAACACATAGACCTTGCCGGTGACTGGGTCCGCGGCCATGGTGTGCGAATAGCGCGGCCCCGGCGAGTTGCTGGGCGCCGAACGGTCCACCCAGTTGGTCGTCGCCGCGTCCAGCTCCCACACCTCCCTGGTCGGGCCGTAGGAATTGGAGGAGCAGTACGGGGAACCGGGGATGCACAGTGGTACACCGTAGTTTCCCCCCATCCCACCGTAGCCTCCCCCACCGGAGCTTCCCTGGTCATTCAAGAGTCCGGCTACGAGATACAGCCGGCTGGCTGACGGGTCGAACACCAGCGACGACCACTGTCTTTGCGTTGGCCAGGTCGCGCTGTCAGGGGGCTGGTCCACGGTCCAAGCGCCGGTCGCGAGATTCCAGCGCCATAGATCGTTCAGGCTGCCGCCGGTAATCATGTCGTAGCCGCCAAAGATCACAGCCTGACCCTTGGCGCTGTCGACGGCCATTCCATGCGCGAAGCGCGGGCTGGGCTTGTCACCGGTGCCGGTGCGTTCCGTCCAGGTGCCGGCTGCGCCGTCCCATTCCCAGGCGTCCTGCATTGGCGTGCCGTCCACGCCGGCCGAAGTGATCTCCATGCCGCCGAACAGATAGGCTTTGTTGGTCTGACTGGAATAGGCGAAACCGAAATCGACACGTGCCGAAGGCGCACTGTCCGTCACACGTTTGGTCCAGGTGGCGCTGGCGCCGTCGTATTCCCAGGTTTCGTCGAAGGCCAGGCTGACCGTCGTGATATCCCCGCCGCTCATGCTGCGACCGCCGCCGAACAGCACGGTCTTGCCGTTCTTGGCATCGAAAATCATGCCGTGCTGGGTGCGCGCGCTGGGCTTGGCGCCTGAGCCAGTCTTGCTCTCCCACACGCCGCTTGTCGGATCCCACTCCCAGGTGTCCTGGTAGTCGTAGCCGCTGCCCGCACGGCCACCGAACAAGACGAACTTCTTGCGGATCGAATCGTACGCCATGGCTGCGCCGGTGCGAGCTGCTGGCTTGGCACCCACGATGGTGCGCGCCTTCCAGGCGCCTTGCACCGGACTCCACTCCCATGTGTCCTGCTGCGGATTCATCGACCCGTCAGGGCTGTTCGTCATCCCGCCGAACATCACCACCACCTGGCGGGTTTCGTCGAACGCCAGGGCGTGAGCGTATCGCCCGTCGGGGAGGTTGCTGGAACCTACGCGGCTCCAGGTGGCGGACTCCGTGGGCGGCACGACGCCGAGGGCCGATCTGGATGTCTCGGTCCCGTCATCTGCTTGGTTCACGCAGGTTGCGGAAAGGAGCAGGGCGAGAACTCCGTGGCGAAGTTTCATAGTGATCCTCCTAGGCATAAGCTGACGCGAGCCGCTAGCATAACACAGACATTGGCACAAGGGCCCCGCATCAACTACAAGCGGCCACCGGAAGAAGGCCCTCGACGCGAAACGCTGCCTCACCACGGCCGCCTCGATCTCCTTCACCTCGGTATCCATTCGGGACAACCAGCGCGTGACAGGGCATCCAGCGTCGGTGGCTCCGTCTCCGCCCCGGCCCCCTGCCCCGAATCCCAGCAGGGATGCCACCAGATTGGCCTTTGCCGCCCGTCTGCCTGTAAGCTTGGTCCATGTTCAGTCCGAGCACGGCGCTAGCCCTGGCCGCCTTGTTGGTTGCGGCGAACGCCTTTTTCGTCGCGTCAGAGTTCGCCATTGTCAAGATCCGACCGACCCTGGTCAAAGAACTGGTCGGCCGAGGCGGTCGCCGGGCCTGGCTTCTGTCAGGGATCACGGGCCATCTCGATTCGTTCCTGTCTGCCAATCAGTTTGGCATCACCCTGACATCTCTGGCTCTTGGCTGGCTCGGCGAACCAGCTCTGGCCGTCCTCATCCAACCCCATCTTGGATCCATCGGTCGATGGACCGGACTCGCCGTCCAGTCACTGGCGCTGGGCGTGGGATTCGCACTGATCACCTTCGTGCACGCGGTGCTGGGCGAGTTGGTGCCCAAAGCCCTCGCGTTGCAGAAGACAGAGCCGGTCGCGCTGTGGGCGGCCGCACCCTTGCGCGTCTTCTACCTCGTGGCCTTCCCCTTCATCTGGACGCTGACCACTGCGGCCAACCTGTTTCTGCGCGCGATGCGCCTACGCCCAGCCTCTGGGGCCGAGATGTTGCACTCGCCCGACGAGCTGCGCCTGGTTCTGCAGCACGTTGATCTGGACCCCGGCGCGCGGCGGCTCATCGACCGCGTTTTCGACTACACCCACCGGGTGGCCCGCCATGTGATGACCCTGCGCCGGGACGTCGTCGTTCTGGAGGAAGGCCGGCCCTTCGCCGAGAACGTGCAACTGGCCACAGCCAATCAGTACACGCGCTACCCCTTGGTCGAGCCGGGGTCGGACAAGGTCATCGGCTATGTCCATCTGAAGGACATCGTGGCTGCGCTGGCCGCCGGCCGCACGCCCAAGCGGATGCGCGAGATCGCGCGCGAGCCCATCTACTGCTCGGAAGAGACGCCCAGTGAATGGTTGCGGCGCGAGTTCCAGCGTCGCCGTGTCCACATGGCAGTGGTGCTGGGGGCAGGCAATGCCTTTCTGGGGGTCGTCACTCTCGAGGATCTCCTGGAGGAGTTCGTGGGCGAGATTCAAGATGAGCAGGACGTGGGCGAGCTGCCGCCCATCATGCACGGGGCCGAGGGTCGCTTCGAAGCCGACGGCCGCTTGACGCTTGACGTGGCAGAACGAGAGCTGGGCGTGGTCCTGCCACCGCTGCGGCCGGACATCGAGACTCTGGGCGCCTACGTGCAGGCCCACCTCGCACAGCCCCTGCGGCCTGGCGGCACGGTTGACCTGGGTGGCCTTCGCTTCACCGCCCTCGAAATTCGCGACGGCCGGATTCGCCGATTGCGCGGCGAGCCGCTACCTCATGAAGATGAAGAGGAGCAAAAAGAGTAGCTGCGCCTTGTCGGGAGATTCCGGGCCGCCTGAAAGGCCGGGCCGCGGATCGCGGCTAGCGGCTGGCGGCTAGCGTGGGCGTGAGGGTGAGCGAGTTCGTGTGGGGTACGCGGAAAGACGGATCGCGTACCGCGGGCCGCTACCGCTCACGCAAGCCGCCCACGCAGGCCGCTGGTCGCTACCGCTACCGCTCACGCTCACGGTCTTTACCCCGCTCACGCTCCGCGACCTCACGCTACCGCTGCCGCGCACGCTGGCCGACCTGCGCTGGCACCAGCCACGACCGCGCGATTACGGCCGCTCCCTTGCTGCGCTGCTGCGCGCCCGACGCGGCTTGCGAGAAGCGCGCCCTCATGTTAGACGAGCGGACCCACGCCCAGGTAGCTCAACTGGTAGAGCAACGGACTGAAAATCCGTGTGTAGACAGTTCGACTCTGTCCCTGGGCACCACCGTTGGCACTTGGCAGTTCCCGGTGGTTCGCTGGCTCGCGTCGAAGGAGACAACATGGCACGCAAAATCGTAATTTTCGTTCTGGCCGCTGGCGTCGTTGTCGGCGGGTACTTCCTTGGCAAAGGCAACTGGGGTGCGCGTGGCACCGCGCCCGGCAAGTATGTCTGCGAGAAGGTTGGGGCAAGCGCCAACGATGATGTGGAGCGCAAATGCGTTCCATTCGAGGGCTCGCCCAAGGGCTCAGCCAAGGCGCTGGTGACCATCGTCGAGTACTCGGATTTTCAGTGCCCCTACTGCAGCCGCGTGCTGCCCACCCTGGACCGACTGATCAAGGAGTACCCGGACAAAGTGCGGGTTTTCTTCCGGCAGAATCCGCTCCCCTTCCACGACAAGGCAACCCTGGCCGCAGAGGCGGCTCTGGCGGCCGGGGCGCAGGGGAAATTCTGGAAGATGCACGATGAGCTCTTCGGCAACCAGCAGGCCCTCGACCGGCCAGCCCTGGAGAAATACGCGGGGAAGATCGGCCTCGACATGGCCAAGTTCAAGGCCGCCCTCGACAAGCACACCTTCAAGGCCGCGGTCGACAAGGACCTGGCCGAGGCCCGCGACCTGGGCGTGCAGGGAACCCCCAACTTCTTCATCAATGGCCGCCCGCTGCGCGGGGCCGTGCCCTACGAGCAGTTCAAGAGCGCGGTGGACGACGAGATCGGCCGCGCCAAGAAGCTCATGGACAAGGGCACCTCGGTCAGTCAACTCTATGCCGCCCTCATGAATGGCAAGGCCAAGGGCATGGGCACGCCGCAAGCCACACCGCCGCCGCCCCGACCGCCCGTGTCCAACGAGGTCTACAAGGTCGAGGTCGACAAGGCGCCACGCAAGGGTGGCAAGGAGCCCAAGATCACGCTCATCGAGTTCTCCGACTTCCAGTGCCCCTACTGCAGCCGCGCCAAGGGCACGCTCGACGAGCTGCTCAAGATCTACAAGGACAACCTGGAGATCTCGTTCAAGCAGTACCCGCTGCCCTTCCACAACAACGCCATGCCCGCCGCCATCGCAGCCGTGGCCGCCGACCAGCAGGGCAAGTTCTGGGAGATGTACGACAAGTTGTTCGCCAACCAGCAGAACCTGGATGCAGCCAGCCTGGAGAAGTACGCGAAAGAGATCGGCCTCGACCTGGCCAAGTTCAAGGCCGCCATCGCCGACCCCAAGACCAAAGCGGTGGTCGAGGCGGACATGAAACAGGCCAAC
This sequence comes from Myxococcales bacterium, assembly GCA_003155465.1. Next base: position 30,817 of record PMCR01000234.1, read on the forward strand.
CAGTTCGGGGTACAGGGGACGCCCAGCTTCTTCGTCAACGGCCGGGCCTTTAGCGGCGCCTATCCTCTGGACAGCTTCAAGATGGTCCTCGACGAAGAGGTGAAGAAGGCGGACGCGAAGCTGCAGGCTGGCACGCCGCGCGGCGGGCTCTACGCGGCCATCATCAAAGATGGACTGGCCAAGAAGGAAACGCCGAAAGAGGAACCGCGCTCAGGCGAGCCTTCGCCCACTGAAACCTACAAGGCCGAGGTCAAGGGTGCGCCCATCAAAGGCGCCAAGGATGCCCTGGTGACCATCGTCCAGTTCTCCGACTTCCAGTGTCCGTTCTGCTCGCGCGTCGAGCCGACCATCGACAAGATCATGGAAGAGTACAAGGGCAAGGTCCGGGTGGCTTGGCGAAACATGCCCCTGCCCTTCCATGACAAGGCGAAGCCCGCGGCCATTGCCGCCGCGGCGGCTGACCAGCAAGGCAAGTTCTGGCAGATGCACGACATCATGTTCAAGAACCAGCAGAACCTGGATGCCGCCAGCTTGGAGAAGTACGCGAAAGAGATCGGCCTGGACATGACCAAGTTCAAAGCCGCCATAGCGGACAAGAAACTGGCTGATGCCGTCGACGCCGAATCGGCCATGGGCAACAAGATCGGCGCGCGCGGCACGCCGGCGTTCTTCGTCAACGGCAGTTTCCTGTCAGGCGCGCAGCCCTTCGAAAACTTCAAGTCCCGCATCGACGAACAGTTGAAGAAGGCCGAGGACTTGGTCAAGAAGGGCACGCCCAAGGCCAAGGTGTACGACGTGCTTATGAAGACGGCCAAGGCCGAGGTGGGTGGCGGAGCGGCTCCCGCACCGGCTGCTGCGCCTGAGGAGGGTCCGGTCAAAGACGTCGATCCCGGGAGCGCCCCCTCGCGCGGACCCAAGAACGCTCCGCTCACGGTGGTGCTCTTCTCGGATTTCCAGTGCCCGTTCTGCGGGAGGGTCGAGCCCTCGCTGACCGAACTGGAAAAGGCCTACCCGGGCAAGGTGCGCGTGGTTTGGAAGAACTTCCCGCTTTCCTTCCACAACAACGCCAAGCCCGCTGCCGAGGCCGCCATGGCCGCCAACGAGCAGGGCAAGTTCTGGGAGATGCACGACATCCTGTTCAAGAACCAGCAGAACCTGGATGCGGCCAGCCTGGAGAAGTACGCGCAAGAGATCGNNGCCAGCCTGGAGAAATACGCGAAAGAAATCGGCCTCGACGTCGCCAAGTTCAAGGCCGCCATCGACAGCCACAAGTTCTCCGCACAGATCGAGGCGGACACCAAGCAGGGCAGCTCGGTCGGCGTGCAGGGCACGCCGGCCAGCTTCCTCAACGGCCACTTCATCAACGGCGCCCAGCCCTTCGATGCCTTCAAGAAGATCGCCGACGAGGAACTGGCCAAGGGCGCGGGCGGCAAAGGCAAGAAGAAGGTCGCTGCGGCGACCAAGTAGCACCAGGACGTCGGCCCGGAGTCGAGAGTGCGGGACCGGGGGAGGCGGGGCAGCGGAGAGCGGCCAGGGGACCGCGCGGTCCCCTCGGTCGCGCGACGTGCGCTCGCCATTGGAATCGTGGCTGTGGCAACCGCCACTTTGGCCGTCCGCTTCCTTGCCGGGGCTGCGTGGACCGCAGCGGCGGCGCGTGACAACGCCTGCCGAACCCTGCAGCCTGACCCGCTGTCACCAAAGCTGCGCGGTCTGGCGCCAGACTTCGAGCTGGCCGATGTGGCGGGCAAGCGGTGGTCGCTGCACGCGCTTCGGGATCGGCCAGTGTTGGTCAGTTTCTGGGCCACCTGGTGCCCGCCATGTGTCGAAGAAATGCCCTCGCTGGAAGTCCTGGCTCGCCGCCTGGGCAATCGAGCCAGCGTGCTGGCGGTCAGCGTGGATGACAGTTGGGACGCCATCCGCGGGTTCTTCCCCAGCGGAACACCCCTGACAGTTCTGCTCGATCCCACCCGAGAAGCCCCTGCCCGCTTCGGCACCAGCCAGTTCCCGGAAAGCTTCCTCATCGATCCCAGCGGCCATGTTCGCTACGCCTTCATCAACCAGCGCGACTGGTCCGTCCCCGAAGCCACCGCCTGCATTGAAGATCTGAGATAGAAAGCCAACTTCTAGTCGTGCCCGAGGTCGCCGTCCTGGCGGCCGGACAAATCCATGGGCGGCGGTGTGCGGTCATCGTCGTCCTTCATCCCGTGCGCCAAGCGCGCCTTCACCCGCATGATCTGACGTTCTTTGTAGCGCTCGTGGCTGTTCTCGCCGATTTCGTTGGCCTCGGCGGTACGGGCATCAACGATCTGGAACTCAGTGAGCACGAACACCACCGCGCCATTGTCCATGAAGAGCTCGTCATCCGGCTGGCGGTGGAGGAGCTTGTCCACCCGCACAGGAAGGTCAGCGACGAAATTCACCACCCGGTAACTGGGCCCCGAGAATTCATTGACCACCGGGGTGCGCTTGTCTGCCGCCACCGTCGACAGGTCGAGCAACTGGGGCAGGTGGCGCCGCAAGCTTTGATCACGCTCCATGAAACCGGGCAAATCCACGATGTCGTTGAGCGATTCCCCGGGAATCACGTAGTTGAACGGCACCAGCCGTTGCACCAGCTCGCGCAAGACGAAGACGATTTCGTCCTCGGATTGCGTAATCATGCGGAAGCGCAGCTTATCGTAGACATGCGCCGCGATGTTGTCGCGTTTGGCCAGCAGCTTGGTGATGAGGCTGTCCGGCTCCTTGCGGCTCCACTCGAACTCCACCACGGCGCAGCCCGCGCCCTTCATCTCCTCGACGGTGCGCAGCACCTTGTCCTCGACCGCGTGGAAAATCTGGTCCGCACTAACCGATAGGCGGTTGACCAATTCGCGGCCCGCCAGGTGCTGCAGCACATGCATGACCTTGAGCACCACGCAGGCGTGGGTGCGCCGCTTGCCATTCTGCGAGGCCACCAGCAAGAGGTCACGCGCCGGAACCCGTTCCGCAACTTCTTCGGCAATGTGAAACCCCAGGTGGTGCTCCAAATAGTCAACCGCCTGCTCGCGCAGCGCTTCGAGCCGGGCAATGTCCTGCCCGCTTTCCGGGTCGAACTCATGCACGCGCAGGAAGCGATCAACCTGGTCGCGGTCGGAAAAGTACAGCCGGTGCCAGTCGATCACCGAGCCACCGCGAACCAGGTTTCGGATGGCTGTCAGATCGGCGATGCCGAAAAGAGCCACGCGCCCGTCTCGCGAATCACTCTCGCCTTTCGCGCCATTCTGAGCCGCGGCTTCAATTCCATCTAACATCATGCGGCCTGCCAGTTTTCCCGGGGAGTGTAGGCGGCAGGATCGCCTCCGGCAAGGCGAAACGCCGCTGGTTGGACTATCTGCGCGGGGCTCGCCCAAGCCGAAGCGTAGCCAGGAAAAGTGCAAAGGCGCCGAGGGCGGTGAGAGAGCTGCCGATGACAGGGATCATTGCCATGGGTAGCATTCTATCCTACATATCCTACCTGGCAAGATCCTTTGTCATTTGTCGACGGCCTTTCGGGAAACTCCCGGCGCAGATCGACCAGCGTGCCCGTGAGCGGTAGCGTGGGCGGCATCGACCAGCGTGGTGCGGTCTCCGTGGACGATTTGCGTGAGCGACCCCGAATTTCCCGCCGAGTCGTAGATACACGTTTCCGCGAAGCGGCCCTACCGCCTCCGTCGCTTGCGCAGGCGGCGGCCGCGCAGCAGGGAAATCAGGAGCAGGCCGCCGAAGATGGCGGCTGTTCCAGCCGACGCGATGCGCGCGCCTTCCTGCCCGCGACCATCGAATACCACGGACAGACTGAAGGCGGTGGCGCCCAGGAAGCCCCAAAGTAGTTGCTGGCCCAGAGCGTACAGAACATCCACGCCGGCCTCGATCCCGCGAACGCGGACCTCGACGTCTCCGCGCGAGGCCAGGTTGAGGAAGCGCCCCAGTTCGCCGGGCAAGGCAAAGGCCGAGAGGGCCGATTCTCGGAGCGTGTCCAGCATCGCCTCGGACCATTCCTTCTTCTCGCCCAGCAGGAACCGGTCCACATAGGGCTGTATAACCGCCGACGGGTCCATCTCGGGGTCGAGGGTTGTGCACACACCCAGCAGAAGAAGCAGGGTCCGTTC
>PMCR01000470.1:0-7119 GCA_003155465.1 Myxococcales bacterium
GCAGCAAGACCGGCATCAGGCACCTCGTCCAGAACAATGTTGCCTGGGGAAACAAGGCGAATGGGTTCTACGCCAACCACTCCTCGGGTGGAAACACTTGGTACAACAATACCTCGTTTCAAAATGGAACCCAGTTCAACATGCTGGCAAGCACGTGGAGTGCCCCCAACGGCGGCGGCGCAAGAACGGACGGCGTTACCCTGTCCGGGGCGAAAGCACACATCATGAGGAACAACCTCGCTTTCCCCAACAAGAACGAATACGTCACCGGGTACGGGGTCGACACCCAGTTCAACAGCTGGGATTTGAATTTGACTCCAGCGGCCAAGGATTTTCTCAACATTACCGACTCAAGCGTGTCGGGTACGGGTCAGACCATCGAGACAACTTCAGCCGCGCTGGGACCCCGCCAGGCAGACGGCAGCCTGCCGAATGTGGACTTCTTGAAGCTGGCTGCCGGCAGCGCAATGATCGACAAGGGGAAGGACGTCGGTCTTCCATTTGTTGGTGCTGCCCCGGACTTGGGCGCCTATGAATACGGGGCTGCCGGGGCAGGCGGCAGCGGGACGGGCGGTACGACAGGAAGCGTCGGCAACACGGGAACCGGAGGTACGACGGGCAGCGGCGGCACTACGAGGACCGGCGGTGCCACGGCAAGCGCTGGAACACCGGGAACCGGCGGGGCACCGACAGCGGGCGGAACAAAAGGAACTGCCGAGAGTTCGGGAACCCGCGGCACGCCGGGATTCGGTGGAACTCCGGAGGTGGGCGGCACTACGGTGACGGGCGGGAGGATCGCAAGCAGTGAGGTGGGTGGCGTCGTTGCGGCCGCGGGTGCGGTCGGAACCGGAGGCAGCGTTGTCGCAGCCGGCGGCAAGGTCGGGACCGCCGGAGCTATCGAAACCGGCGGATCCCTTGCAGGCGGCGCCACCAGCACGAACACAGTTTCATCCGCTGGCACATCGACCACCGGCGGAACTCCCGGAACCGGTGCGCTGGGTGGCACAACCGGCGCGGCTGACACGTCACTGGCAAGCAGCGCCGGCTCTTCCTGTCGCATGGGCGGGGCCCAGAGCAACCGCCACCCAGGGCTTGCCCTGCTCGCGCTTCTCGTGTTCGCGTTTCGTCTGGTACACCGGTCAACCCGGGACCGTCGGCCTTCCAGGTGAAGTCGGCCGCTGACGCCGGATCGCCCCGCGGCCCAATGCACACAACAAGCAGCCCCCGCGTACTACCAAAGCCCGTTCGCAGCAGCTGGCCCACACGCCGACCGCCCCGTCCCGAGTCGTGAGCCCGCCCAGGTCCCCGGCAAGCCCACCGGCGCCTCTGTACCCGAAGCCCGCAACGCTGTGGAATTACGCCCGTTTCCCGCCCGATTTCGCCGGGTATGGCCAGGCGATTTGACATGCTCTTCCTTCTCGGCCAAATCAGAGCTCTAGACAGCATGAAGCCAATCCGGCTTCTCTGCCCTATCGCCATGGACACGAACCCCTGTGACCTCATGAGCTGCAAAGACGGACCATGACATGAGAAAGTCAAGCTGCATTCCTATCGCCACAGTACCGCTGCTGCTTCTTATGGCGGGTACTGCTAATGCGAACCTAACCGAGCGTCTTGAAGCCAGATTCCTCAAGAGCCGCATCAAACTTCGGATAGACGAGGGCTGGAAGGTGCAGACGGGAACTATCCCCGGGGCCCAGGCCACGGACTTTGACGACGCTTCATGGCCACCCACGAATGTTCCGCACGACATGAGCATTACCCTCTACAAGGCTACCAACGCGACCACCACCGATCCCGGGGCGCTCGGGTGGTACCGCAAGCATTTCACCCTTCCCGAGGGTTTTGCTGGAAAGAAGGTCATCGTCCAGTTTGACGGAGTCTATCACGACTCAAAGATCTATCTAAACGGTACACAGGTCGGCAATCAGCAGTATGGCTATGTCAGCTTCTATTGCGACCTCACACCCTATCTCAACGCCACGGGCGACAATGTGCTAGCGGTGTTCGTCGACAATCAAACCGTCCGCAATTCCCGCTGGTATTCGGGAACCGGCATCTTCCGCCACGTATGGCTCATTGCCACCGACAAGGTGTACGTCAGGAACTGGGGCACCGCGGTGACCACCCCGGTTGTCGCGACCACGGAGTCGCAAATCAGCATCCAGACCGACCTGATCAATGAACTCTCGGCTGACCAGCAGCGCACTGTGGAAACCACTGTCTACGACGAAGACGGCAGCGCGCTCAAGTCGGTCTCCACCCCGGTTACGGTTCCAGCGGGCAGCGTCGACACCCCTTGCACGCAAACCCTGACCCTCTCTTCGTGCAAACTGTGGTCGCCTTCCACGCCGGTGCGCTACTATGCCTACACCAGGATTCTGAACAATACCACTGCGACCGATGACTACATCACGCCCTTCGGAATCCGGGAGCTGAAGTTCACGCCCGGCACGGGATTCTTTGTCAACGGTGTCGCTACAAAACTGAAGGGCGTATGTATGCACCACATAGAGGTGCCGGTTGGGGCCGCGGTCCCGGAGAGAATGTGGGAGCGCATAATCAAGGAATTGCTGGAGTCAGGAGCGACTTCAATTCGAACGTCACACAACCCGGTGAGTCCCGAGTTTCTCGATCTCTGCGATCAATATGGAATGTTGGTCTTGAATGAGTTCACCGACAAATGGGGCCAGGCAGCCAGCGGCGTATCGTACGAAAACTGGGACCAGAACTGGCAGAAAGACCTCAAAGGCTTCATCGAGCGAGACAGAAACCATCCGAGTGTCGTGTTGTGGAGCGCGGGCAATGAAGTCGCCTCCGGCGGAACCCTTCCCGCCTATGTCACAACGACCATGGGACAGCTCGTCCCGTATATCAATCAGTTTGACAAAACGCGTCCGGTTATTCACGCCTCTGTCATACAGGATCCGGCGGGAATGGTGAGCCTGGCCAAGATTCAGAACAACGTAGTAGGCATGAACTATGGAGAGGGCGCCTACTCGAAGATCCATTCACTAGACCCCAACGTCCTGATATGCGGCACCGAACAGGCGCCGTATCTGGCCAACAACACACCGACCTGGTTCTCGGTCAAGGACGCTCCGTATGTTATCGGTCATCATCTGTGGATGGGCGTTGATTTTCTCGGCGAGGGCATCGGCAAAGGGGGAGGTCCATCGGGCTATCTTGACTACTGCGGCTTTCGCAAAACGTGGTTCTACTACCAGCAGAGCCAATGGACCGACGCCCCGGTGGTACATATCGGCATCGGAGACTTCACCCAGACCATGACGTGGTCCACACCGGAGTTTACCGAAAGCTGGAACCAATCCGGCCCCGTCACAGTCACGACCTACACGAACTGCGACAGCGTCGATCTGTACGTGAATTCCACCAAGATCGGGACGAAGAAGCTGGCTGATTTCCCGAATATGATTATGCAATGGACAAATGTTCCCTGGTCTTCTGGCGTGATCAAGGCCATCGGAATGAAGGGCGGCGTACAGGTTGCGGTCGACAGCATAACGACTGCCGGCGCGGCAGCGAAGGTCGTACTCAAGCCTGACCGGACGACCCTCTATGCAGACGGCGACGATGTTTCCAATATTGAGGTCGACATCATGGACGCGAATGATGTCTTGGTGGCTGACGCATCCAATACCGTGCAGTTCACCTTGACCGGAGCGGGAAGGAGCCTTGGGATCGCGAACGCAGACTGGACAAGCAGCGACCCCTACAAGGCCACCAGCAGGAAGGTTTATCGTGGAAAGGCCCTGGTTGTCATCCAATCGACCATGGATCCGGGAACGATAGGTCTCACGGTAAGCTCGGGCACTCTGACTCCGGCAAGTCTTACAATAGCCACGGTTGCATCCTCTGGAGCGATCGGCACGGGTGGGACGTCTGGCAGCGGTGGCTCTGCTGGCGTGGGCGGAGCGACCAGCACAGGTGGAATGTCCGGCAGCGGTGGCTCCGTTCGCGTTGGTGGCACGACCAGCAAGGGCGGGACGTCCGCTAGCGGTGGATCGGCTATCGTCGGCGGCACCACCAGCGCAGGCGGAATGTCCGCCAGCGGTGGCTCCGCTATCGTCGGCGGCACCACCAGCGCAGGCGGAATGTCCGCCAGCGGTGGCTCCGCTATTGTCGGCGGCACCACCAGCCAACCCTCGGGTGGAGTTGGCGCGACGGTTGGCGGCGGATCCACCAGTGCCACAGGTATCGTCGGTTCCGGTGGAACGGCGAGTGGCACTGACTCGTCCGGATTCGGTGGGGGCCAGGTCCCCCAAAATCGCGCCGGCGGCTGCAACTGCAGCTTCACGGCGAGGGCCTCGCAAGCAGAGGCGTGGTTGAGCATTGGGTTGCTGGGGCTTTTCCTGCTGCGTCCGCTACGCAATTGGGCCTCGCGTTGCCGACGTCGTGGCAGGGGCGGGAAACCCGATCACGGGATCTTGCGCACTTGCACGCCCTCGTGCCGGCTACCCAACGTATCCGCGCGAGATACGTCACTTCTCCTCTCTTAAATCGCAGACCTCAACTGACAGACGCCACCCTTGCACGAGCCGCCGTCGCCGCAGGGGGTACCATCAAGGGCCTTGTCGCCGGGCGCGCACATGCCGCTCATTGGATCGCACACCCCAGCCCGGTGGCATGCATCCACCGCCGGGCAATAGGTTGCTGGGCCAGCGACGCAGACGCCCGATTGGCAGGTATTGGCTTGCGTGGCCGCGGTCACCTGCTGCACTGTCGGGACTAGGTAATCGATGATGTTATCGATCATGACGATATTGAAGCCGCCGTAATCTTTGAGCGCGTTCATGTCCGCGATCACCACGCCCCGCGCCGAGGCGGGACCGAGATCACCAACGTTGAACTGCGCCAGCGCCGGGAGCGACGGCTTTCCGTTGATGCTGGCCACCACGGTTGCGCTGCCGGTGCTCAGCCATGTGCCAGGATAGTTGGTGTCGACGGTGGTCCAGCTCCCGGATCGACCCGAAACCAGCGGGCTGCCGGCAACGGTCGCCTGCATCGGGTAGTTTCCAGACAATGTCGTTGCTCCAGCGGTCATATTGACGGGGAGAAGGATTGAGTTATTGGCGTTTTGTGTGTTCGCGCCCCCGAATCCAGGATTGTCCGAGCTGAGCAGAAATCGGCCACCGCCCTGAATAAATGCGCTCACCGCGTCCTGCTCGGCCTGTGACAGTGGCGTGATGGCGGAGGTGTTTGAGGAGGTGCTCGTGATCACGAGGATGTCCAGCGTCGCGAGATAGGCGGGAGTCAACATCGGTGCACCAGTGAGGACGAAGGTCACTCCAGGGAAGTTGGCGGTGACGAGTTGATTCCTGAGGTTGGCCAGGAAGCTGCCGGTCGCAAAGCTGCAGTCGCCGCCGCGTGATGCGTCGAATCCGCCGACGGTAATCGTGGTGCCCGAGGCGGGCTGGATGGTGGTGCCACGTGCGCAGAGATTGGTGGGTACGCAGGTGGTCCCATTGTTCTTGCTCGGATAGAGGCACTGACCGGTGGTTGCATCGCACGCTCCCACGCCATGGCACTGGTCGGGTGGCGCGCACGCCATATCGGCGCACGAACAAGCGTTTGCGCCGGCATACGGAGGCATGCTCGTGCAACCGCCATTGCCACTGTTGCCAGTCCTACCTCCATAGGTGCCGGTCGCGCCGCCGGATCCGGCCTGCGACAAGGTGGTCCCACTCGAGCCGCCACCCTGGGACGTGGCGCCACCAGTACCTGTGCTGCCCGATTGGCCGGAAGCGGCCTGGTCGAGCGGAGTTCGCCCGCATCCTGTCGGGAACAGAAGCGCAAGCACCAGCCACGGATTCAAGCAAGCTCTTCTCATATGAGTGCCTCGCATAAGTGCGCGCGACGCGCCGAGCGGTGCGGATGATATCATTTCTCCTCGCAAGCGCCGCGATGGCAGAAGTCTGGCGAACCACACGTCGGTCGTGGCAGTATCGCGCCCCCTTCAGGAGGTATCATGCATCGAATCGCGAAGTTCCTCATGCTGCTCGTCGCTGGCGCCGGATGCTCGGGTGTTCGCGGCCCGGGCGGTCCGGCCTCAATTCCGGCTCCAGTGAGCCTTCAGCGCCTGCCGGAGGGCCTTCTCGTCCGCGCTGGCGACGGCTTCCTCAAGCTTGAGGTTTGCGCAGACGACGTCGTCCGGGTTGCGTACGCCAAAGACCAGGCCTTCTTTGCCCGCAAGAGTCTGGCGGCGCAGCCGAAGCGCTGCGATGGGGCGCAGTTCGAGGTGACCGAGGGTGCAGGCACGGCAACTCTCGCCACGTTGAAGCTCCGTGTCCGCGTCGACCTCGCCACCGGTCGGGTGGAGTTTTTCGACCCCACCGGCGCTCCTGTTCTGCAGGAGAAGGATGGCGGCCGCACGATCATGGCCGCGACCGTCCAGGGAGAGGACACGCAGCACGTGCGCCAAGAGTGGCTCCCCCATGCCGATGAGGCGCTCTACGGCCTCGGCGAGAACCACCTCGGCCTCCTCAACCTGAAGGGATACGACCTCGATCTCTGGCAGCACAACGGCACCATCGTGATTCCCTTCCTGGTTTCGAGCCGCGGCTGGGGCATCCTGTGGGACAACACTTCCTTCACGCGATTCGGAGATCTGCGCGAGTTCGGGCCGATCCCGCCCGAGCGCCTCATCGACACCAGTGGCAAGCGCGGGGGCCTGACCGGGTCCTATTACCGCGGCGCGGATTTCAAGCACCTGCTTGCCGAGCGTGTTGACCGCAGCATCGACATCGCGCTCTCGAGCAAAGAGAAGAAACCCAACCAGCTCATTCATCCCAGTTTGCCCGAAGGCCCTGCCAGCGTGCGCTGGGCGGGCGAGGTCGAGCCGGACGTGACCGGCGACTTCACCTTCCAGACTTTTTCGAACAACGGCATCAAGCTCTGGATAGACGATCGGCTCGTCATCAACCACTGGCGGCAAGGCTGGCTGCCCTGGAAGGACGTGGCGAAGGTTCGGCTCGAGGCCAAGCGCCGCCACAAGATCCGGCTCGAGTGGAGCAAGGATCAGGGGATGGAGACGGTACAACTACTCTGGAAAACCCCGGCGCCACGTTCTGAAACGACCTCGCTCTGGTCCGAGGTCGG
>PMCR01000470.1:7125-7355 GCA_003155465.1 Myxococcales bacterium
CAGAGCCTCGACGTCGTGGATGGTTTTCGCTCGCGGGGCATCCCCTTCGACAACATCGTCCAGGACTGGTTCTACTGGAAAGAAGACACCTGGGGCTCGCACGAGTTCGACAAGCTCCGCTTTCCCGATCCGGATGGGTGGATTCGTAAAATCCACGAAAAGCACGCCCGTCTCATGATCTCGGTCTGGGGCAAGTTCTATCCAGGCACGGAGAACTTCGAGGCCATGCG
>PMCR01000134.1 GCA_003155465.1 Myxococcales bacterium
GTTACCCCCATGAGCCGTCGACAGATCCGAGCGGCTCCTTTAGCAATTGTAAAACAGTAACAGGGGGTTAGCACCGAGGCAAGATAGACCCTAATCCCGCGATAGCCGCAGCCTGGGGGCGCTGGAACAACTATTGGGCAAACGGATCGACCCAGCCGCCTTTGCCCGACTTCTTGGAGGCCGCGGGCTTGGCCGGGGCCGCGGGTTTGACTGGGGACGCCTTTGGCGCAGCGCTCTTGGCTGGTCGAGAGGCCTTGGCCGCGTGATGCACCCTGGTCTTTGCCGCTGTCTTGGCTTCGGCAGCGCCTGACTCCTCCGGCGCAGGCTCCACCGCCGGTGCAACTGGCCGCTTGGCTTGGGCAGTGGCGGCGGGCTGTGCGGCCGGGAGGGCGGGAACGGGTAACTCGGTGGGAGTCGGCAGCGGCACCACCTGCGGCGCGGGATTCGCTTGCTGCGTCGGTTGCGCCGGGACCACGGGCCTGGCCACAAGGGTCGCGGCCTGGGGAGGTGGCGCACTCACGACAGCGCGTGTCGGAGTCATTAGCCATGAGAGCAGGCCACCCACCAGCATCGCGACGAGCAGCATGACCCCCAACCTCTGGTAGGAGATCTGAATGACCTTGTGGAGGACCACCAGGCTGGCTCGCTGGAAGGTCTCGCGTGCCGGCCGCGCGACGATCTGTGGCTCCGCGAAAACCGGCGGTGCCACCGGAGCCGCTGGGAGAATGTAGTTTTCGGCCTCGCGGGCGGCGGCCTCCTGTTCCTCGGCCAGAAGCGGGTTGGCTGTGACAACCGTGCGCTCGTCGGAAACGTCCGCAAGGGATGGCGCATTCGGCGGGAAGAGATTGGCCAGGGGAGAAGACGAAGAATGCGACGAGCTGGACCGGGGCGAGGCGAACGGCGGCGGCTCTTCGGCCACCTCGCTCTCCTCGGGAGCGGCTGCCTTCGTGGGCAAGACCAGCTTCTCGAGCAGATCCTCGTAGGCCATGTTGGTCGCCGAGGCGGACTCCGCCTCGGGCGCTTGTCCGCTTGCGGATTCGTCGGCGACAGGGGGAGGAAGGAGATACGAATCCACCTGCACAGGGCCCGGCGTCTCCATGGAGAAATGGAGCTCGTCACCCACTCCAGGTGTGGCCACGGGCTCGGCGTGGGCCTCCGTTTGCTGGGAACTGTCAGCGGTATTCGACCCGCCGGGGTTCAATTCGTCCATTTCCAAGAGGCCGGAGATCTCTTCAATGGCTTCGTCTAGGGGCACGTCGGTCTTCCCCGTCGTCCCGGGCCCACTGGTCATGGGGAGTTTCCTTTCTTTCGGATGACAAGCAATGCGCTAAGTGTAGGTGACTCTGCCCAGGGAGTTTCCAGGCGAGCCAGTTCAAAGTCAATCCCCTGTATGCGTGTGAACACGTTTGACAGGGCGAGAGCCGCTCCCTATGGTTCACCCGCCTGCCGTGCCTGATCTACTTTGTGCCTTCATGCGCCTGCCCGCCCGCTTCTGTCCTGGGGCGTCAGAATGAATCGCGGAGGACGCGGTGCGTCCGGAATCCCCCGCACACCCCTGCCGGGGATGTTCGTTCGCGCGGGGGCGTATCGGCTTCCCGACGACGTTGTGCGGCGTCTGCGTGCCGGCCACCCGTGGGTCTTTCGTGAGGCATTTGGCGGGCGAGCTATAGGCGAGGCGACCGGCGCGGTTGTTGATCTCATGGCGGGGAATGGCGGTTTTGTTGCTCGGGGATACGTGGACCAGGATCATTCAGTGGCCGTCCGCGTGATCTCGCGCGATCCGGCCGAGCGGGTGCATCCGGGGGCAGGGACGATAGCCAGCCGCTTCCAGCGCGCCGTGCAACTGCGCTGGCTACTGCTCGGACCGGACAGGCCCACCGCCCTGCGCCTGTTCGCGGGTGAGAGCGAGGGCCTGCCCGGCGTCACCGTCGATCGCTACGCTGACTTCGTGGTTGTGCAGTGGTACTCGCCGGGCGCCCTGCCCTGGCGCGAAGAACTGCTGGACGCGATCACGGAGGCAATCCATCCGCGTGGCATCTACGAACAGAAGCGGCTGCGACCCCTAGCTGGCCAGGGTCCTGCGGATCCCGCAGCCCGCGCGCGTGGCGAAGAGGCCCCTCTTGAAGTGGTGGTGGAGGAAGCCGGCTGTCGTTTCGCGGTCGACGTGACGGCGCCCCTCGGCGTCGGATTCTTTCCCGATATGCGACTCGGGCGCGACAGTGCGACCCGGCGGGCGGCCGAGCGCCGCGTGCTGAATCTCTTTTCCTACACCGGTGCCTTCTCCGTGCGCGCGGCGCGGGCCGGCGCCGTCGAGGTCGTTGCGGTGGACACCTCGGCCAAAGCCCACGCGCGCGCGCGGCGCAACTACGAACTGTCGGGCCTCGACCCGGCCCGCATGGAGCAGGTCACGGGCGAGGCGAGCAAGATTCTCGAGCGCTTCTTGTCACGCAAGCGGCGCTTCGACCTCGTGATCTGCGATCCGCCGACCTTTGCCCATGGCCAGGGGCCCGGCCGGAGCTTCTCCGCGGCGTCGGACTTGGCCGAGCTGGCCGGAGCCGCAGCAGCCGTGCTTGAGCCAGGCGGACTGCTCGCGTTTGCCAGCAACGCGGCCAAGCTTTCCGCCGTCGAGGTGGACAAGGCACTAGCCGAGGGCGCTGCCCTGCGGGGCTTTGAGCTGCGGGTCATCGAGCGCCAGGGCCTTCCCCCTGACTTTCCCGTGCATCCCGGCTTCCCCGAAGGCAACTACCTCAAGTTCGTGCTGGCAGTGCGGGTGTAGCTCCTCTGACCCTACGGGACCGCGCCCCAAGACAGGTGCCGGCCGATTGTCTTGCGGAATTCCTGCGGACCAAAGGCACCACACTCGGGCACCACACGCTGTTCTCTGTTTTTGACCAGTTCGTCACTGTATCATGCGGGAGTCGGTAGGCCAGAATGCGGTTCGCACGATTCATGAGGCCCGCTGTTCTTACGCTGGCGTGCTTCACATTGGCGACTGCTCTGCTGGGCTACGCGATCAACCGCACCGGCATTGCTGCGGCATACACTGACCCGGTGGCGCACGTCCGGGCCCAGGACGAATCACTGTACGCCAATACCGCGGTGACGTTCGCGACGCGGGGCGGCTGGCTAACGCCTCGGTTCCAGGGGCGCTACATCCTCTACAAGCCGCCGCTCGTTCAATGGCTCGCTGGGCTCTCGCTGCGCGCGGCGGGGGTGTCTCTGTGGACATTGCGGCTGCCGAGCCTCTTGGCGGGTGCGTACGCCGTGTGTCTGCTATTCGGCTGGGTACATCGTTCCCGATCCATCTCCGCCGCATGGGTTGCGGTCTCGCTGCTCGTTTCCAACCCGCTCTGGCACGTGCTCTCGCGCATTTGCTACACTGACATGCTGGCGGCTGCGGCGATCTCCACAGCATTTGCAGTGGTTCAGCGCGAACCCGGGCTGGCGTCGCGTGGGGCTAGCGTGGCGTTCGGCGCCGCGCTGGCAGCCGGGGTGATGGCCAAGAGTGTGGCCGGATTGCTGCCGCTATTCGCGCTCGGAGCGTACTGGCTGCTCTCTGTCCCGGCGCTACGACCCCCGCCGAAGCGCATCGCCATGGCAGTGGCAACCGCGGCCCTCATCGTTGCGCCGTGGCACGCCTACCAGCTTGCGGTTCACCGGCAATGGTTCTGGATGGACTACGTGCGCATCCAGTTGCTCGGCTTCGGCATGCATCCGCCGGAACAGCACGCTGTCGAGGGTCCGGCGCGCTTCTACGCGAGCGGCCTATGGCTGACCGATCCGGTGCTGTGCATCTTTGTCGCGTCGGCGCTGCCCGCGTTTGTCGCGGCACTGCGCGCACGGAAACCAGACGCGCTACTCCTGCTCTCCTGGATTCTGGTCGCCGGTTCTGCGCTGTTCGCGTTCCGCTACCGCAATCTTCCATACCTGCTGTGCCTGGTAGCGCCGCTTTGCGTGCTGGCTGCGTCTTTCCTACCCGTGCGCCGGACGTGGACAGCGGTCGCATTGCTGGCGGGGATCTTTGCGGTGAAGACCGCTTTTCCGGAGCGCCCTTGGGGTTTGCCTTTCGGCGCCACAGAGCAGCCGGCGGCGGCGAGACTCCGCGAGTACTGCCGCATGGACCGGCCCAACGAACTCATAGCGGTGGAGCCCGACGACGATTTCTACTCTGCCACCTTGCCGCTGCCGCGGCTGCGGTATTGCTTTGTCGACCCCAGCCACTTCGCCCTCCGCGTAGCGCCTCACTATGCTCCCCTCGGCATCATTCTCACGCCGGACCAGTTTGCCGATCCGGCCCGCTGGAACTCAATGTTCATCTCGCGTCTGCGTCAGTGGGGCCTCGACTCACTCGAACCAGTGGGCACTGCCATCCTGGCGGACTCCGACGCTGACGTGCTCCGCATGATCCGTGCGCATGCGCCGAGCGATTTCTATCTCCCTGAGCGTTTCCGTACGGCCACGGAAGAGCGATTTCAGGAAACACACAGGGCAGTCTCCGACGGCTCAGGGCGCTTCTTCTTGCTGGCACGCGCTCATCCGCGCGTGGCCGATAGCCGTCCTGCTTGGGTATTGCCGCAGGACTGGTGAACACCACTGGTCCGATACCCTTGCGGTCCTGCAATGGTACGATCCGTCCACGCGTCGACAAGGCATTGTCTGCCCGAGTTGGGTGCCATCAGCGACCCACTCCAGCCGGTGGTGGCAAGCCACGGGTTGCCCATGAATCCGCGGGTCCGGTTCGGCGTGGCAGGGGCCGGAGCCGGGGTGGAATGATGGAACCTCCTGCCAAGACGACGAGAGTTGGTTGACATCGAGCGCCCACCGTTGATTAATCACCGAAAGAGGAAGGGGGCGAAACATGGCGATTGTCAACCGGGTCAAGGGTATCTGTCTGAGACCGAAGACCGAGTGGGACGCGATCAGCGGAGAAAGCCCGTCAACCGCAGAACTCTTCAAGGGGTACGCGGTGCCGTTGGCGGCGATCGGGCCGATCGCCGCCTTCATCGGCGGCTCCATCGTCGGTCGATCCATCCCGCTTGTCGGCAGCTATCGCGTGCCGATGGTCACGGGGCTGGTTGTAGCGGCATACACGTTCGTCATGGCGCTGGTCGGCGTCTTCATCTTGTCGCTCATCATCAACGCCTTGGCGCCCAGCTTCGGTACCGAGAAGAACAATGCGCAGGCGATCAAGATCGCAGTGTATTCCTACACCCCGGGGTGGGTCGCAGGTGTGCTGCATCTCTTGCCGACGCTGGGGCTGCTGGCTGTTCTCGCGGGACTCTACGGGCTCTATCTTCTCTACCTCGGCCTGCCTCGCTTAATGAAGTGCCCGCAGGAGAAGGCCGTGGCCTACACCGCCGTCGTGGTGGTGTGCGCGATCGTTCTGTCAGTCATCGTCGGGGCTGCGGGAAACGCCATCGTCGGTGCGGGAAGTTTCGGCTCGCGCAGCCTCTCCGGCCTGCCGGGCGGTCGCGCGGCCTCTGTCCAGTTCGACAAGGATAGCCCGATGGGGAAGCTGCAGGAACTCGGCCAGGCCCTCGAAGAGAACAATAGGAAGATGGAGGCCGCCAAGAAGAGCGGTGATCCTAGCGCACAGGCCGCCGCGGCCATGGCTGGCCTCGGCACGCTGCTTGGGGGTGGCAAGCGCGTCGACCCGATCGGCATCGACCAGCTCAAGGCCTTCATTCCTGACACGTTCGCCGGGTTGACGAAGATCAGCAGCAACGCTGAGAAGTCAGGGATGGCGGGGTTGATGGTTTCGAAGGCCACGGCGACCTATGGCGATCGCGCGCAGAAGAGTATTTCCTTGAATATCTCGGACTCGGGCGGGGCGAGTGGGCTTCTCGGGCTCGCCGGGTGGGCGGGCGTCCAGGGTGAGAAGGAGGACGACAACGGCTTCGAACGGACGCAGAACGCGAACGGCCGGCTGGTTCACGAAAAGGGGTCGAAGCGTAGCGGCGGCGCCAACGAGTTCACAGTCGTACTGGGCCGCCGCTTCATCGTCGAAGCCAAGGGGCAGGGCGTCGATCTTGGCACGCTCAAGACCGCGGTTTCTGGCCTCGATTTCGGCAAGCTCGAAGCGATGAAGGATATCGGCGTTCAGAAGTAGCGCGCTGAGCGCAACAGGTCGTACACCACTGCCTCGGCGCGTAGAGGACGATGCCGTTCAGCGCCTGCGGCGTGAAGACGAGCGGCAGGCACACCAGCGGCCGCGCGCCGAACACCGCGAAGAGCGCCGCGAGAACCAACGCGTCGAAGCTCCCCTGGTAGCCCGCGCCCCAGATGAAACCTCGCCTTTGAGCATGTGGTGCTAGAACAGCACGGCGCCGGTGATCGACAACATCTTGGCGTCATCGCCCGAGGGGCTGTCGTCGCATACCTCGGCCTGGCCAGGGTTCTGGTAGCATGCCTTGGTCGCGTGCCTGCCGACGAAGCTGAGCAGGCCGCCGACCGCAATGTTGCCGATCGGTACAGCAGCGCCGAGGTTGAATCCGTAGGCCAGGCCGCTTGCACTACCCTTGGCCTCGACGCCGCCGCTCTTGGCCGTAAGAGCATAGATGAACGCGCCGATCTTCGGTCCAAAGAACCCCTCGACCTGCGCGTTGCCGAAATGGAGCAGAGGGCTAAAGAGCATATCCACCATCACCGCGGTGACATCAACCCCGCTCGGGACATGCTTGGGGTTGAGTACGTCGATCGTAATCTCCCCATTGAGCGAGAGCATCGGATTGATGTGCCCGCCGAGCAGAGCGCCCATGCGAAAACCGGTATCGAAAGAGTCCCCGAAACTCCCGACTGGGATGTTGATTCCAATGTAGGGCATGGCGAAGAAGCCGCGACGGAAGCCCGGTTCTGACGGGGCCATGGGCCGCGGCGGGTAGTATCCTGGCGGCGGGTAGTATCCTGGCGGCGGGTAGGCGGGGGGCGGCGGGTAGGCGGGGGCAGGCGGTGTCCTGGGTGTCACGGCTGCAGGACCGGGTAGCGGGGTGGCGGTTCCCGGCTGACTGGCAGGGGATGCCGCGGGTGCCGTATCTGTCGACGGAGACGCGGGTGATGGCTGGGCCGCACTCTCGGCAGGGGATACCCATGCAATCAGGGCCGTGACAAGCAAGCCCAGACAGGCCGATCTAGATTTGGAACCCATCGCGAACCTCCGTTGACAATAGATCATGGACGCTTTGTATCACGATCGGCCGGGTGGAGTGAGGGGAAACGCGTATTCATGGCGCTACGGTGGGGTACTTCACGGTACGCACGGAATCCCTTCGGTGCTCTGATATGGGAACCCTGAAAGGGTTCCCATGCCTTCCCGCGATGGTGCGCCGCCGGCGAAGCCGGCGGGCTCCCCACGCGACTAGAGCGCCGGAGCACCGAAGGCGCAGAGACCAGCGGAGCCGTAGTTGCCCTGGCCATTCCAGCGCCACACATAGTCGGCGACCGTGTCCTGGCCCCAGCAGTCGATTCCCACCGGCACGTTCCCGGTTGACACGTACGCATCGGCGCGTCCCGCGCCCGAGCCTGACCAGCGGCTGGTGAACTTGACGTCCCTGGCGCCAGTCGCGCCCGGGACCGAGTCCACCGTCAAGTGGAAGACGAGAGCACCTGAGCCATCGGCATTCTCGGCGTAGTCGTAGGTGGCCTGACGGTCTGTCGCTGTGGCTACGTTCTGGATCTCCATGTGCACGGTGATGGGGTACTGGGCCGTCTGGTAGGCAAGATCGAGCTGCGCTGTTTCGCCGAAATCGTCGGCGGGATAGCCAGCGTTGCGTGCCGTTTGTACATCCAGGTGCATGTTGCCCTTGCCGCGTCGGGCGCTGTCCGAAGACTTGTAGTTGCCGGTCATGAGGTCGAAGAAGGCGGAGCCGCTTTGGGTGGTGTCGCGGAGCTGGAAACTGTAGGAAATCTGGAAGGCGGGTGGCGGCACGCTGGGGTCAGCCAGACGCACCATCACCACGCGGATCTGCCAACCCGGGTGTTTGTCGTCGGCAAACGGGCCCCAGATGCGCTCGGCCCCGTTGCGCGAGGAGGGCGAGTAGCTGCGCACGCGGTCCACCAGGCTGACCAGCCCGGCAGCGCAGCCATTAAAGGTGGTGACCACCTTCCGGGTCAGCGTGTAGTACTCCGACGAGTCGTCGCGGGTGAGGGCTTGCGGGAGTTTGGCATCCAACTCGCCGTCCTCGGGCAACGCCAGCTGGAAATCGAGATCCTCGTTGGAGTAGTTGCCGCAGGCGCCGAGGGAGAAGGCGGCAAACACAAGGGGCACAAAGGGCTTCATGGCGTTGCTCCTAGAAGTCGTAGCTGAGTCCTGCTGACAGCTCCCAGTAGCCAAGGGAGCGGTTCTCGTCGACGTTGTAAAGAAGGTAGTGCGCCCTGGCCCGGGCCAGGGCGGCGAAGCCACCCCAAAGCCGGTAGCGAACTCCGGCCACCAGGCCCGGCGAGAAGGTTGAGAAGTATTGGTCGGGGATGGTTCGATCCTCGAACTTCCGGCCAAGCAGCAGGTAGGCCAGGCGCAGGCCCGCGTAGGGAAACAAGCGGTTGTCCCACAGCGGCCACTCGGACGCCAGCGACATACCGGCGGTGAATTCGGAAAAACGGAAAGGCAGAGGCGTGTCGAGGCGGGTGACCTGGCCGCGGGCACTGCCGCCGGCGAGATCCAGGGCCAGAAGCCAGCCGCGGCGAAAGAAATTGCGCACCTGCAGTTCGGCGGAAAGGAGACCCGTGGGCGGGAACAGACCGTCGCGCGTGGGGGCGTCGAAAAACGCCTGCACTGTCACGCCCAGAGCGAGGCTGAGTTTGACGTCTTGATCCCGGCGGCCGCCCTTGATCGGATCGTCGGAGAACGGGGCGTCGCGCAGGCGAGATTCGTCCAGAGTGTGGAGTTGGCCCTCGGCCACGCGGATCTCGCCGATGCGCAGGCGATCGGCCAGCCGACGGCGCACGCGGTACCGACCGGGTGGCAGCGCGATCTGTCGGTCGGCGTCGGCGGGCTTGACCACCTCGGCGGCAATGAAGCCGCTCGCGTCGATAAGATAGTACGTCCCGGCGGGCGCTGAGGCCGGCACATACAGGCCTTCACGGCGGCTGGTCAGGTCGGTGAGCACCAGATCGGCGTTGCCCTTGAGGTCGAAACTGAAAGTCGGGTGCTGGGCACCCGCCGCGCTCTCGGCCGTTTCCGCCACGGTGCGCGCGTAGGCGTAGGCGTAGGCCTCAGACAAGGTCACGCGCCGGTCGCCCGAGCGGTCCGCGTCGCCGCGCAGACCGCTCACTAGGTACTGCGAGAAATAGCTGCCGCCAATTTCGTCCGATTCTTGCGCCTCCTCATCTGCGCTGGCTGAGGAAAGCAGCACCAGGCCGCGCGTCTCTTGCGAGCCGGTGGCTTCGATCTCGAAGGCCGGCGCACGGCGCGCACCTTTGCCGCGCGTGACGATCCCCGAGTGGCAGGAGTCGAAGATGCCCACGCGGATGTTAGCCGGCGCTGCGGCCAGCCGCGCTTTCACGGCGGCGAAGCTCAAGCGTGAGTTGCCCAGGCGCAGGTCTCCGTCCTTGGCGTGGCCCGAGTAGTAGACGATGAGGACCGTGCGCTCGCCGTGGCTTTGCGCTGCGGCGATGCGCGATTCCAGCGAGGCCAGGGAACCCAGCAGCTCATCCGCGCGCCGGTTGATCAGGAGATCAGAATCGCCAGGTGCCACGCCGCCCAACTGGGTCAGCACCGCATGGAAACGCCGGGCATCCTCTGAGGCAAAGAGCAGAGGGCGTGTGTCAGCGCCGCCGACATCGTTGCCGGCCACCAGAGCAAAACGCCGTTGGGCGGAGGCAAGGGCGGGCGTCAGCAGGAGCGCCAGGAAGAGCCCCACCCGCGGTCCTGCGCGGGTCAGATGTCGGCCCGCGCGTCTCATGGCTTGTAGAAGAGCCAAGTGAACGGCCGCACGTCGATGCGGCCCTCGAAAGAGGGCGTGGGCAGTGCGCCCAAGTCACCTTTCGCCTGTGCATGCGCGTCGCGCACTGACTTCTTGACCGCTGCCCCGTCGAGCGGACGCCCAGCCAGGAAAAGAAACACGCGTTCCCGGCCTGAGCCCGTCAGTTCCAGGCTGTCGGGCAGGAAGGTGACATGTTGGGTAGGACCGACCAGAAGCGAGCCGCCGTCTTCGGGGTAGAGAGCCGAGACCTCACCCGCGTCGTCCACCGAGACGGCAGCCAGGTAGGAAGGGGCTGCGGTGTTGTAGCCGAGGCGGATTCGCTCCCCCGGTTGCAGCGTGGTCGTTCCGGTCGGCGGCAGCGAGCGCTGCGCCCCGCCTGCGGCCGAGGCAATGCGCGCCACCGCAGAAATGCCTCCCTTGGTTTGATTGGAACCGGCGTGAAGGCCGACGTCCCGTACTCGCAGATCGCCCACCTTTTCGGAGGGTCGCAGGAGCAACACCATCACGGCGGCTGCCGCCACCAGGCCGAACGCGCCGCCCACGGCCCAGCGTCGGTTTGCACGCGGACGCGGGACGCGGCAGGCTCGCTCCACCCCCCCGGCGAAGCGCTCGAACGGGATGTCGCGTTCGAACTGGCGCTCCTCTTCTTGCAGCAGGCGCAGTTTGGCCCGGCAGGACCCGCATTCGGCGGCGTGGTGGGCGATTTCTTCCTGCGTCTCTCCCGATAATTCACCCGCGCGAAAACGGCGCAGGCGGAGCTCGCCCAAATGCAGGGCGGGAGAACCAGCTTCGCTGTTGACGAGAGTCATGTGGAGAACTCCTTGCCGCACAGGGTTGCGAACGCTTGCAGACGCTTGCGCACCGTCGGCACAGACCGGCCGAGCAGCGCCGCCACCTCATCGAGAGTCATGTCGTCCAGGTGGTAGTGGATGGCTGCGGCTTGGGTTTCTGTGTCGACCAACGCAAGCATCTTGCCCACCAGCTCACGCATCTCGAAGACCTGCGGTCGCTCGTCCTTGGTCGCTTGTGCGCGGACTTCGCGCTCGTACCGGCCGCGCCATCCCGCCCGCTCAGACCGAATGAGATTGAGGCAGTGGTGAGTGGCGATCTTCATCAGCCAAGTCAGCGGTGAGGCTTCGGCGCGAAACCCCGCGTAGTGTTGCAGCGCCTTGGCGAACACGTCCTGCATGGCGTCCTCGGCCTGGCTACGGTCCCTGAGCAGATACGCGCATCGGTGAAAGACGCTGGCACCGTACCTCTGGTAAAGTTCGCGCAGCTCGGACCTGGAGTCGGGTGCCGCCGGCTGCTCGCCGGCAATCACCCGGAAACGCGGTGTTTGGCGCCCGACCATGACTACTGCAGCGTCGAGTACTCGACCGTCGGGAAAACGCAGGAAGTTTCCGCGCCCCAGCTATCGCTGCCTGGCCAGCTACCCTGCTTGTAGACGCTGGCGTAGTTCTGGTCCCAGCATTCGCTGAGCGAGAAAACCGCGATGCCCTCGGGCGTCTTGAGTTGTACGTCAGCGCGGCCGTCGCCCGTGAACTGCCAGCGGCTGCGCACCACCGCGCGGTCCCACACCTGGGTGGCTGGGTCGGACGCGATGGCGACGAAGTCCATGCTGCCCGGGCCGCGGGGCTGCTGGGCAAAGGCGTAGTTCGCATCGACCCGGTTGCCGGGTCGATTGTCGTCTTTGACCTGGCGGAACTGGGCCGTGATGCTGACCGGATCCGCCGCGCTCATCTGTTCGTAGCTGTAGTCCGCCTTGCCCACATTGTCGTCGGGGCTGGGCAGGGTGGCGCGGGCGTCCCAGTCGAGGGTGAAACTGCCCGTGCCGAAGCGCTCGACCTCGCGGCCGCTCGGGTTGAGAGCGGGTTTGTGCGTGCCGGATAGCACGATGACGAACGCGGCGGTTGGATCAGTGCGCGGCCTGCCCTCGAACTTGTACTGGTAGAAATGCGGGGCAACCCGCGTAATGGTCACTTTCCAGGCGACCGGGTCGAGCGGATCTTCCCATGGGCCCCACACCGCCTCGTCCTGTGTGATCGAAGTGGGCGGGTACTTCACGATTAGGTTGACCAGCCCGCCCACAGCCAGGGCGCCCCCGTTAACGGTTGCGGTCACCGCGCGCGTAGTGGTGTACCACTCGGCTTTCTCGCCGAGCAGGGCCTGACGCGTGGATTCGACGCTCAGCGCCTGAACGCTGCTCGCCGCGCCAGGCATGCTCAAGGTGACGGTCGCAGCACGGGGAACGCCCTTGCGAAACTGGTCCGCTTCTCCCTCATTGGCAGGAAGACACCCTGTGGTGCCTGTAAACGCTGCGCCGCTACACGTGCCAGCAGGTGCTTGTCCCTCACTGGCAGGAAAACACCCCGTAGTGCTCGCCACAGCGGCGAGCGAGATGCAAAGGCCGGCTATGGAACGTGTCATTTGTCGCTCTCCTTTCACAGCAAACAGACACACCTATGGCGTCGCAGGCAAAGAAGGAATTTTCCGACGGGAGGCAAACTGTTCGGTGCTCTAGCCTTGCCCCAGCTTGCTGGCCGCGCGCGTCGCTTCCTCGACACCGCTGGCCAGAGCGTGGCGCACGCAGCCTTCTTCCATCTTTGAAAGTCCCGCGATGGTGCAGCCACCTGGCGTGGTCACCTGATCCCTCAATACCGCCGGATGGGTACCCGTCTGCAGCACCATGCGCGCCGAGCCTTGCAGCATCTGGGCCGCCATGGAGATGGCCAGATCGCGGCGTAGACCCATTTTCACCGCGCCATCAGCCAACGATTCCAGCACTAGAAAGGCAAAGGCCGGGCCGCTGCCTGAGAGCGCCGTCACCACATCCATCTGGGCCTCATCAACTTCCGTCGAGCGTCCCACGCTGCCAAATAGATCCAGCGCGAAGGCCATGGCGGCGTCGTTGGTTCCCTTGCCACGGGAGAGCGCGGTCATGCCCTCGCCGATAAGAGCGGGAGTATTGGGCATGGCGCGGATGAGGGCGCTGGCTGGGAGCCAGTGGGCGAGTTGCTGCAAGCGCAGCCCGGCTGCGATACTGATGACGACCTTGCCGGAGAGAGCTTCTCGCATCGCATCGGTGTTGAGCACGGCACCCACTTGATGAGGCTTCACGCAGACCAAAGCCACGGTGGCGGCGCGCGCTGCTTCCAGGTTGTCGGTCGTGGTGCGGATGCCGTGGCGATTGGCCAGGTCAGCCAGGGCGTCGGTACGCAGGTCGGACGCCAACACCTGCGAGGGAGCCAGCTTGCCTGCGCGCAGAATCCCACGCAGGATGGCCTCGCCCATGGTACCGGCGCCAATCAGAGTCAGGGTCTTGTTTCCTTCTAAGATGCTCACAGCCGCATTACCACACGAACCAAGGCCAAGGTAAAGTCAGACCTTCCTCATGAGCCCCACTCCGTTCAGCGGCCGCGCCGCCCTCGCCGAGAGCCACCGTCTGGTGGTGAAGTTGGGCACCCATGTCGTCATCGGGGACGGCGGGGATGTCGCCACCCTACGCGTGATGAATCTCGTCGAAAGTCTGGCACGGCAGCGTCGGGGTGGTCGCGACGTGGTGCTGGTTTCAAGCGGCGCGGTGGGCATGGGCATGCGCCTGCTTTGCCTGCAGCAGCGCCCGCGTTCTCTGGGCCTGCGCCAGGCCTGCGCGGCAGTGGGGCAGGGCCACCTCATGGGTCTTTACACCAAGGCCTTTGCGGAATTCGGCGTGGTCGCAGCCCAGGTCCTCCTCACCCACGAAGATCTCGCCGACCGGGACCGCGCGCTTTGCCTGCGCACCACCCTGATGCGGTTGCTTGAACTTGGAACCATTCCAGTCCTCAACGAGAACGACAGTGTCAGCGTGCGCGAGTTGGTCGAGCACCGGCGCCGCGAGGGCGAAGCGGCCCCCCAGCCGGTCTTCGGCGACAACGACGGCCTGTCGGCGCACGTGGCAGTGGCTTTGGACGCAGATCTACTGGTGATGCTGAGCAACGTGGACGGGCTCTACACGGCCAATCCGGCGCTGGATCCCAACGCCCAGCGGGTGGCCGAGCTGCCTTCTGTCGATGAGCAAGCCCTGGCGCGGGCCATGGGCGCTTCCAGCGGCGGAACCGGCGGCATGGGCAGCAAGCTGGAAGCGGCCCGGCTGGCCACGGCCGAGGGCACCGTGGTGGTGATTGCCAACGGAGGCATGCCGGATGTGCTCGACAAGATCCTGGCCGGCGACGACGTGGGCACCCTGATTCCTCCGGTGGAGTGGCGTCCCGCGCGCTGGCGGCACATTGCAGTTTCGGGTCGAAAGCAGGGCGCGTTGGTGGTCAACCAAGGCGCGCTGCGGGCGCTGATGGAGCGCAAGGCGTCGCTTCTGCCCATCGGATTGGTGGCGGTGGAGGGCAGCTTCGACAAAGGTGAGCTGGTGGAGATCCGTGATGGCAGCGGCCGCGTACTTGGCCGCGGTCTGGTCAACTACGACGCCGACGCCTGCCGCAAGCTGGCGGGTCGGCACAGCGACGAGATCGACACCATCCTCGGGTACCGCGGCTATGATGCAATCATCACGCGCGACAACCTGGTGATGGGCGCGGTTTGAGCGCGCTGGCGGCCAGGCCAGATCCAAGTAATACTGAGTCATGGACCTGCGAGAAAGCTTGATTGCGGCGCGCGCGGCGGCCCGGCGGCTGGCGGCGTTGACCGGACCCGAACGCAGCCGCCTGCTGGCCGATTTTGCCGAGGCCCTGGCCAAACCCGAGGCGCGCACAGCCGTGCTCGAAGCAAACGCTCGCGACATGGCCAGTGCGCGCGAAGAAGAAGCGGCCGGTCGCCTCGGCTCATCCCTGGTCAAGCGGCTGCTGCTCGACGACAAGAAGCTCGACACCACCATCGACGGCATCCGGCAGCTGGCGGACATGCCGGAATTGGTCGGCCGGACGCTCAACCACCGGGCGCTCGACCACGGGCTGATTCTCAAGCGCGTGAGCTGTCCGCTCGGCCTGCTGGGTGTGGTGTTCGAGGCGCGCCCTGATGCTCTTGTGCAGATCACCAGCCTGGCCTGGAAGAGCGGCAACGCGGTGGCGCTCAAGGGGGGCCGCGAGGCCAGCGCCAGCAACCGTGCGCTCTGCGCGGTTGCCCATGAGGTTCTTGCCGCTCACGGTATCGACACCTGCGCGATGGTGCTGCTGGAGGATCGGGCCGAAGTGGACGCGCTTCTGACCATGGACGATTTGGTCGAACTCGTGATTGCGCGCGGCTCGTCGTCGTTCATTCGCCATGTGCGTAGCCACACGCGCATCCCGGTGATGGCCCACGCCGACGGCATCTGTCACATGTACCTGCACGCGGCCGCGGATCCGGCCATGGCCGCGCGTCTGGTTGTGGACGCCAAGTGCAGCTACCCGGCGGCGTGCAATGCCGTCGAAACCCTATTGTGGGATCCGGAGGCCACTGTGGCGCTGGACAGTTGCGTGTCGGCCCTGTCCGCCCAGGGAGTGGAGTTGCGCGGCTGCAAAGAAACCCGCAAGCGCCATCCCCAAATGATCGCCACGACCGGGGCCGACTGGGACACAGAATACGGCGCTCTCATCCTCTCGATTCGGCAGGTGGCAGGCCTGGACCAGGCGCTGGCCCATATTGCCCGCCACGGCTCGCGTCACACTGACGTCATTGTGACCCAGGACCCGGTGGCCGCCGGCCGCTTCCTGGCCGAGGTGGACGCGGCCTGCGTGTTCCACAATGCCAGCAACCGCTTCTCCGACGGCTACCGTTTCGGCCTGGGTGCCGAGGTCGGCATCTCCACCGAGAAGTTGCACGCGCGCGGCCCGGTCGGTGTGGAGGGCCTGCTCACCTACCGCTGGCTGCTCTACGGTCGCGGCCAGTCGACCACCGAATACGGCCCCGGCGGCCGCCACTTTATCCACAAAGATCTGCCGGTTGACGGCTAGCTCGTTGACACTGTAATCCGGCCCAGGGACTCCAGCTTCACATCGGGCTCAATCTCCTGATACGAGAGCACGGCGACCTTGGGATGTTCGGTTTCGAGCAGGCGGCGCAAGTGGCAGCGGATGTCGGCGGTGGTGACGATCACCGGCGCCAAATTGCCGGCTACCGCGCGGCCCACGGCTTTGACGATGTCGGAAGCAAGCTCGGGTTCAAGGGCCAGGATGCTCCCGGCGGCGGTGGGTTGAGCCGCCTCGCGCACGGTGTCCTCGATCATCGGGTCCAAGAAATACGCATGCAGGACGCCGGAGTCGCCCGCGTGGGCGAAGGTGATCTGTCGTCGCAGGGCCGCGCGCACATGCTCGGTCAGAGCGAGGGCGTCGGAATCAACTGTCGTGCGTTCGGCCAGTGCGCCCAGGATCTCACGCAAGCTGCGCAGCGAGATCCCTTCTGCAGCCAGACGGCGCAGAATATCAGTCAGCAGGGCCGGCGAGACGACCTTGGGAACTACCTCGCGCACCAACGCGGGGTGCGTGCTCGCCAGCCGATCGAGCAGCGACTGGGTTTCCTCTATGCCGACGAATTCGTAGCCATAGCGACGGAGAACCTGCAGCAGATGGATGACAATGACCTCTTCGGGCGCCAAGGTGGGCACGCCTCGAAGACGAGCGGCGCCGATCTCCCCAGGCGGAATCCACGCCGCCGGGCGCCCCTCGGGATGCGCGGCAGGCTGGGCAGCGATCCCGATCGCGCGCAGGCGATCGAGTGTGTCGAGCGCAAGGCCGCCTCCCGGTACGACCTCGCCCCGGGCGATTGGCACTTCCTGCAAGCGCAATACATAGGCCCCGGCGGCCAGGCCCAAAGCGTTGGGGCGCACGGAAACGGCGGGCAGGACAATGCCAGCCTCGGAGAAGAAACGCTCACGGGCAGCCGGTAGGAGCTCGCGCTCCATTCGATCCGGACCCCCTGGCGGCAAGAGTGACTGCGAGAGCACGCTCGAAAGATCGATCGCTATGGGCACCAACAGGGGCGCCGGCACTTCCGCACGATCGGCGCGCAATTCTCGACCCGCTGCCGAGGTGCCTGGCGCCTTGGCGCCGTGTGCGGCGCGACGGTCCAGTTGAATAATACGGTAGGCGACCAAGCCGAGCAGACCGCCCAGAACGGCAAAAGGCACCGTGGGCAAGCCTGGCACGATGGCCAGAATCCCGAGCAGCGCGGCCGCAATGGCCAGCGCCTTGGGCTGGGCGAGAATCTGCCGGCCGATGTCTTTGCCCAGATGACCGCCCTCTTCTTCCGAAGAAACCCGGGTGACAAGAATCCCGGCTGTAGTCGAGATAACCAGGGCGGGAATCTGCGACACCAGCCCCGCGCCGATGGTGAGAAGCGTGTACGTTTTCGCCGCGGTGGCAATGTCCATTCCCTTCTGAACCGTCCCAATCACCAGGCCCCCCACGATGTTGGTTAGAAGCACGATGATTCCCGCAATGGCGTCGCCTTTGACGAACTTCATGGCGCCGTCCATTGACCCGAAGAATTGGGATTCGCGCGCAAGCAGAGCGCGCCGTCGACGTGCCTCGGCGGGATCGATATAACCCCCGCGCAACTCGGCATCGATCGACATCTGTTTGCCGGGCATGGCGTCCAGGGTGAAACGGGCCCCCACCTCGGCAACCCGTTCCGAGCCCTTCGAAATCACGATGAACTGGATCATGGTGAGAATGAAGAAGACTACGGCCCCCACAACTAGGTTGCCGGCCACCACGAAATTCCCGAAAGCGTAGATGACCTGCCCGGCATTGGCTTTCAAGAGAATCAGTCGAGTGGCCGACACCTCAATGGCCAGTCGAAACAGCGTGGTAATTAGCAGCAGCGAGGGGAAGGTGGCGATGCGCAGCGCCTCGCTTACATAAATAGCGATGAGGAGAAGGCTGACCGCAGCGGCAATGTTCAATGTGACAAACAGATCCAGCACCAAGGTGGGCAATGGAACGATCATCATCCCGACAATCACCGCCACCACGACGGCCAGGAGAATGTCCGAGTAGCGTGCAAACAGTGCACGCACATCGCCGGTCCTCAGCAACGACAGGAATTCCCCTCGCACGACGGGTTCTGACCTCGGCATGGGATGAGATGATGGCTAAGATGTCATTTGGCGTCAAGCTCCTTGCAGGAGGACGCGGAAATAGCTACTTTGGCAAAGAAGACTTTTCACTTGTGAAAACGTGCTTTACTTTTGTCGCTGAACGGGCATTATCCCGCGCAATCTGTTTAGCGAGACACAAACAATGGACAACAACATCCAGTTCTTGGTCGACAATTTCGTGAAGCAAATCGTAGCCACGGTTGAAGCGGCAGCCGCTCGTCGCGTGCAGGCGGCTGTGTCCGTGGCGCTCGGCACGGGCTCCACCCCTGCGGCTCCCCGCCGCCCTGGCCGTCCGGCGAAGGCGACCTACCTGGTCCCGGCGGCGGCCGCGCCCATCAAGCGTCGCCCCAAGCAGCTATGCCCAGTGCCGGGTTGCACAGGTCTGGCCGCGCCGGTGTTTGGCATGGTTTGCTCCGAGCACAAGAAGATGTCCAAGGCGCTAATCAAGAAGTACCGCGCCCAGCGCCGCGCCAAAAAAGCCAAGTAGGCGCAGTAGTGGCAGTCCCGCGGTTTCGGGACTCGCAGGTCGCGGCCGCTCCCCAAGCCACTTCGCGGACTGCCTCTATTCGCGGCCATCGGCCCGTCGATCTCTTTCGGCCCCGCGGCCGGCTCGCTCTGCTAGCCTTGCACCCATGTTGCGCATCCTGAGCCCAGGCGACCCGGACTACGAGACGAGACTGTCCGCTCTCGTTGGCCGGGGCACGACTCTGCCCAAGGACATCGAGACCCGCGTTGCGGAGATCGTGGCCAAGGTTCGGCGTGAGGGCGACAGCGCCCTGCGCGAATTCACTGTGCTGTTCGAACATCGCAAGTTGGACGCCATCGAATTGCAGCGCCTGGACTGGGTGGAACAGGCTGGCCGGGCCAGCGTGCCGGTCAGACGGGCGCTGGCCACAGCGGCTGCGCGCATTCGGTCCTATCACCAGTCTGAGCGGCCTCGCGGACATGACCTGACGGAGCCCGGAGTCCGCCTGCGCTGCCGGGTGACGCCGCTTGAGCGCGTGGGGCTCTACATTCCCGGCGGCACTGCCTGCCTGGCTTCGACCGTGTTGATGACCGCCATCCCGGCCAAGGTGGCCGGCGTGCGCACCGTAATCATGACTACGCCCGGTCCGTCGCCCGAGACCCTGGCGGCGGCGCTGGAGGCCGGGGTGGATCGGATCTTTCTGGTGGGTGGCGCGCAGGCGATCGCCGCCCTGGCCTACGGCACCGAAAGTGTTCCCCGTGTCGACAAGATCGCCGGGCCGGGCAATGCCTATGTGACCGCAGCCAAACGCCTGGTCTACGGTGACGTAGGCATCGACATGATCGCGGGTCCCACCGAGGTCGTGATCGTGGCCGATGCCAGTGCGAAGCCATCCTGGGTGGCAGCAGATCTGCTCGCGCAAGCCGAGCACGACGTGCTGGCGGTTCCCATCTTGGTGGCGGTGGGGCGCGCGGTAGCCGAGGCCGTGGCTGCCGAAGTGGACCGGCAGTTGGCGGCACTCCCGCGACGAGAGATCGCAAGCAAGGCGGTGGACAATCAGGGGGTGGCCTTCGTGGTCGAGGATGCGGCCGCGGCCATCCGCCTGGCTAACCGGCTGGCACCCGAACACCTGGGTCTCGCGCTGGCCAACGCTGCGGCGCTGGCCGACCAGGTGACCGCTGCAGGTGCGGTCTTCGTGGGCGACTATGCCTGCGAGGCAGTGGGCGACTATTTCGCCGGGCCGAGCCATGTCCTGCCCACGGGCGGCAGCGCGCGCTACGCGTCGCCTCTGGGGGTGGCCGACTTCACCAAGCGCACCTCTTTCATCGAATATGATGCCGGCGCTCTTGCGCGACAGGGCGACGACATCTTGGCGTTGGCGGAGGTCGAAGGCCTGGCCGGACACGGGCGGTCCGTCAGTATCCGCACGGGCCGCAAGCACTGAGTTTCTTGTCACCCACACCGCACCCCGCCACTCCGAATTACCCACACGCCCTTGACAGCCGGGGAAACTCCTCTAGATTACGCGCCTCGCTCGGGAGCTTGAAACATGTATGCCGTCATCCAGACCGGAGGAAAACAGTACCGGGTAGCCGAGGGGGAAACCCTGCGCGTGGAGAAGCTGTCTGCCTCTCCGGGCGAGAAACTGTCTTTCGTGCCTCTCTTGTTCGCCGACGATGGCGGCAACGTGCAGGTCGGCAAGCCCCAGGTCAGCGGCATACAGGTCGAGGCCGAGGTCCTAGAGCAGGGTCGTGGCAAGAAGATCATTATCTTCAAGTATAAGCGTCGTAAGTCATATCGGCGCAAGGCCGGCCACCGCCAGCCGTTCACAGCGCTCAAGATCACGGGCATCAAGGCAGGAGCGTAGACAGCCATGGCACACAAGAAGGGTCAGGGCAGCTCCCGCAACGGCCGCGATTCGCAGGCGCAGCGTCGGGGGGTCAAGCGCTATGCCGGCCAAGTCGTGCTGGCGGGCAACATCCTGGTCCGGCAAGTGGGGACCGTGTTCCACCCCGGCCGCAACGTCGGCATGGGCCGCGACTTCACCTTGTTCGCTCTCAAGACCGGCACGGTGAAGTACGGCCAATCAGGCAACCGCAAGCTGATCAGCATCGAGGCGGCCTAGCCGCAAGTCCGGGTCCAGCCCGGGCTACCGCCGGGAGGGTTCCCGTGACCGCATTTATCGACCAGGCACGGATCAGCCTGCGCGGTGGTGATGGCGGCAATGGCGCCATCGCGTTTCGGCGCGAGAAGTTCGTTCCCAAGGGTGGTCCCGCGGGGGGCGACGGGGGCGACGGCGGTAGCGTGATCCTCGTGGCCGACGAAGGCCTATCCACGCTGCTCGATTTCCGTTACCGCCACGACTATCAAGCGCCGGCCGGCGAGCGCGGCGGCAACAAGGACAAGTACGGTCACGGGGGACAGGACTTGCTGCTTCGGGTGCCCGGCGGAACCGAAGTGTACGACGATGGCAGTGGCGAGTTGCTGGCGGACCTGCGCACAGAAGGCCAACGTTTCGTGGCGGCCTCGGGCGGCAAAGGGGGGCGCGGCAACATCCATTTTGCGACATCGACTGACCGCGCGCCCAGACGGGCCGAGCCGGGGCAGCCTGGCGAAGAGCGGGTGATTCGGCTGGAGCTGAAGCTGCTCGCCGACGTGGGCTTGGTGGGCTTTCCCAACGTGGGCAAGTCCTCCCTCATCACCCGAATTTCGGCCGCGCGTCCCAAGATCGCCGACTACCCATTCACCACGCTGATTCCCCACCTGGGCATGGTACGACTTTCGGATGATCGGTCGTTCGTGGTGGCGGACGTACCCGGACTGATCGAGGGCGCCCATCAGGGCGCGGGGCTGGGACATCGCTTTCTCAGGCATCTGGAACGAACCCGGGTCTTGGCTCACTTGCTTGAGCTGAGTTCGATCCCCGGCCGTACCGCCCTGCGCGACTATCAGACCTTGCGGCGCGAGCTGGGCCTGCACGACCCCGCGCTGGCCGGTCGCAGGGAGGTGGTGGTCATCAACAAACTGGACCTGCCTGCGACGCGTAAGAAGTTCCCTGCCCTGGAACGCGCGTTCGCCCGGCGCGGCCTGCGCATTCTTGGGGTCAGTGCTGCTACGGGGGAGGGCATCCCCGCCCTGCTTGGGGCTTTGTGGACCGCACTCGAACAGGCAAGAGCGGCCGAGGTCGCGGCCAGGGCAACGGCACCAGGCACCACGCCGCGAGATGGCATCGCGCGCGACCCCACTATCTGATAGGATGCCCTCCGCAAACTGGGCAGCCGACACCTTGTAACTCCGCGAATGTCATGTACCTTTTGACGGGGCTTGAAGCCGCCTGCTATAGAAGGATACTCTCCGCCACAAATGCGGGGGGCAAGGGTGTAGTGCTGCGAGATCTGAGAGGCTCATAAGGAGCTACGAAATGACAAGTCCACGAACTTGGGGGGTTCTTGTGCTGCTGTTCGCTGCTGTCGCCTGCTGGGTGCGGCCCGCGTGGGCCGACACCACCAGCGCAGCGGCGCCACGTGGGGCTCTGGCCGCGCCAGTAGCACCATCGCCGACCGGCGCGCCGCCGCAGAACACTGCGGCTGCGCCTGCTGCGGCTGCTGCTGGCGACGGCGGCGCTTACACGGTCAGACTGCGTGCGCTCGAGCGGAACGTGAACGATCTCAAGGAGCAAGTCTTCCGCACCCGCGCGCGCCTCAACCTGCTCAANNCGCACCCGCGCGCGCCTCAACCTTCTCAAGGAGACGGTTCTGGGCGGCGTAATTGGGGCCTCTCGCTGTGTCATCAAGCACAAGAACGAGATGGGCGCGTCCTTCCGCCTTGTCAAGGCGGTCTACGCGCTGGACGGCGTCCAAATCTTCAACAAGGCGGATGATACCGGCCGCCTTTCCGAAATGACCGAGTTCGACATCTACAACGGGGCCATCCAGCCCGGAAGCCACACCCTGACCGTGCAGTTTGTCTACCAGGGGTATGGTTTCGGCGTGTTCAGCTACCTCAAGGGCTACAAATTCAAGGCCAGTTCCAGCCATACCTTCGTGGCGGCCGACAACAAGGCCACGATTGTTCTCGTGGTGGGCTACGAGAAGGGTGGCATGGCGACCAACATGGAGGACAAGCCTGCGGTGGACTTCCGGGTCAACTTGATCGCCCCGGAAGCTGGCGGTCCCTCGGCCGTCCGCAAGTAAAGCCAACGTTCCTGGAGAACCCTCGGATGCGGCATCCTCTCAGGCTCGGGCCTAACCTCTCGTTCGGGGGGAGCGCTCTGTCGCGACCCCTTCCGAAGGTGCACCGGCCGCATCCAGTTTCTGCGCTCTTGGCTGCCCTCCTGCCTCTCGGTCTTGTGGCATCGCGAGTCCAGGCCGGTGAGGTGGAGGAGGCAAATGGTCGGCTGGTGGACCTAGAAGAGCGGGTGCGGGTTCTCTCGTCGGGCTTCCAAGAAACACCGGTGTTGGACTCGACCCTGGCCGAGCGGCGCGTGCTTGATGCGGAGTTGCTGTTCAATCTGAAGAACTACCGCGAGGCCGCCACGCTCCTGCTTGACGTGGTCGACAAGTATCCCAGTTCGCACGCCTACGACGAGGCCGTCTTCTTGCTTGGAGAGTGTCTTTATCAGGACAAGGATCTTAACTCGGCCCGGAGCTACTTCCGGCAAGCCATCCAGAAGCGCACGGGGTCTCGCCTGGAACAGAACGCGCTCGGGCGGCTGATCGAGATCGCCCTGCAAACCGGCGAGATGGACGCAGTCGACGACTACCTGGCGCGCCTGCAGAGCGTCCCGGTGGCCGCGTTGGAGCCTTCCGTACCCTACGTGCGCGGCAAGTACGCCTACTCCCGTGATCGCTTCGACGAGGCCCTGTCCGCTTTCGAGTCTCTGCCCACGACCAATCCCTACTTCCTGCGGGCGCGCTATTTTGCGGCAACCATCCGGGTGAAGAAGAACGATCTGGCGGGGGCGCTCATCGCGTTCGACACCGTCGCGCGTGGCCAGCCGAAGTCAGACGCGGACAAAGACACCCAGGATCTGGCCCGCTTGGCCCTGGGGCGCCTGTACTACGAGCGGGGTGAGTTCGACCAGGCACGCGACGCATACGCTAGCATTGCGCGTCAGTCCAAGTACTTCGAAGAAGCCATGGACGAGCTGGCGTGGACCGCCATCAAGGCCAAGGACTACAAGGCTGCCTACCGGGCGCTAGACCTGATGCTCCTGCAGAGCCCGGACAGCCCGCAGGCGCCGGAGTTGCGCCTGCTCATGGGCAACCTGCACGTTCGCATGGCGAATTTTGCGCTGGCCAACGACGCCTTCCTGCAGGCACGCGACCAGTTCGAGCCGATTCACCTGCAGCTCAAGGAGACGCAGAAGAAGGCGGAAGCTGACGCCAAGTACTTCGATGCCCTGCTGGGGAAGGGGATGGAGAAGTTCGACATCGCAGTCTTCGTGCCCCCCAAGGCGGTCAAGTGGATCAAGGCCGAGCCCGAAGTTGCACGCGTGCTCGCGCTCGCGGAGGATGTGGGTGATCTGCAGCGCGGAATCAACGAGTCGCGGGAAGCCCTGAACCGTCTGGAACTGGCGGTGAACGGGCAGCTCCAGGTCGGCATCTTTCCCGATCTGGCCCAGGCGCGCACAAGTTCGAGTGAGGTGTTGAATCAACTGGTGAGCATGCGCCAGCGGTTCGTGGGCAAGATGCGTTCCCTGATTTGGGACAAACTGACGGCCGAAGAAAGGGCGCGCCTCGATCAGGTGAGCAAGGAACGCGCGGCGCTCGAGGTGGAGTTGAAGGATCTGCCGCTTTCCGCCGAAAAGCTCAAGTCTAGGGAGAAGGAGGCCCGCACCGATCTGGCACGGCTCGATGCGCGCGCCTCCGAGTTCAACGTGGAGATTCAGGGTATGGAGGCCGAGCTGGTGGCCATCGAGCAGTACTTCATCCGGTCCCGGGCCGACCAGAAGATCAAGCCCGAGGATTTGACCCAACCGGTAGCGAGCCTGCGGCAAGTGATAGGCGAGTTGCGCGACACCAACGAGCGCGTGCGCAACGAGATTGCCGAGGCGGCGCGTGAGGCCACGGTCGCGGCGGCCACGGGTGATAGCGATCGCAACGCCATTGCGCTGCTCATCGGGGTGATGAAGCGCGAGCGCGAGGTGTTCCAGGGGGCGCGCGGTCGGCTCGCCCCGGGTGATCAGGCGACCTTTGACGCCATTGCGAGTGTCCTGACACGTGCCGACGGCGTGCAGGCGAAATTGGCTGAACTCGACAGCCGAGTGGATGCGGCGGCGCAGAAGCGTCTGGTTGAGCTCAAGCGCAAGCTCACTGAGGAAAAGAGCGAACTGGAAGCCGCCAAGAGCAAGTTGACCGGCATCCTCAGCGAGTCGCAGAGACTGGGCGGCGGCCTGGCTTTCGCCATGCTGGGCAAGATTGCGGATCGTTTCTACGACCTTGTCGTCCAGTCGGATGTGGGCTTGGTCGACGTGGCCTGGGGACTGAAGGACGAACGGACCAGCGCGGTTTCCAAGCTCATCAACCAGCAGAAGTTGGAACTCAAGTCGGTGGAGGATGACTTCCACTCCTTGCTGGAGGAGGACAAGTGAGGTCTCGGTCCACGCGCCTGCTGGGCGCCGGAACCTTGCTGGCTATGATCCTGCTTTCCGGCGGCACCTGGGCCGCGGGCAAGTCTCCCGCCAGCGCGCGGCCGGCGGTGCTGCCCGACCCGCAGGTTCTCGAGGAGCTCGCGCAGGACATGACCCGCTTCGCCGAGGCGGTCAAGGGCTATCGCAGTGCCGCCAGCGGCATCGTCAAGCGCGCCTACGCCGACAAGATCAACGCCATCCGGGCCAAGTACGAGCCGCAGATCTCTGGCAACGAGAAGGAAGAGAAGCAGCGGCGCATGGATGCCATCGCCGTGCTCGAGGGCTTCCTGCGCAAGTACCCCGCGGATCGCAAGTGGACGCCCGACGTGATGTTCCGCCTGGCCGAGCTCCATTATGAGAAAGCCGCGGACGACTTCTTGGTGGCCCAGGAGGCCTACCAGAAGGCGCTCGATTCGGACAATCCGCCCACCACGCCCTCGCCCAGGCCGGACTACAGCGCCACGGTGAACCTGTACCGCCGCCTGTTGATTGAGTTCCCCAACTACCGGCTGCTCGACGCCACCTACTACCTGCTTGGTTTCTGCCTCGGTGAGATGGGGCAAGAGCCGGAAGGCAAGCAGGCCCTGCTCGCTCTCGTGTGTAGCAACCGGTACCGGCCGCTCGACCCGCCGGCCCCGCCCGCCAAGTCGACCGGCATCAACAAGGGTCCGCTGGTCGATGCCTACAAGGATTGCACCCCCATCAAGAAGGACTCCAAGTTCCTGGCGGAAGCGTGGACTCGCGTGGGTGAAATGCACTTCGACGCGGCAGAGTTGGTCTTGGCCATTTCTGCCTACAGCCGGGTGCTGGCCTTCAAGGACTCGGCCTACTACGACAAGGCCATCTACAAGTTGGCCTGGTCGTACTACCGCGACAATCGCTTCCCCGAGGCCATCCGCGAGTTCGACAATCTGGTCAAGTGGGCCGACGGCAGGAAAGCCGCGGGCGACAAGTTTGGCTCGGACCTGCGTCCGGAGGCCGTTCAGTACCTGGGCATCAGCTTCTCGGAGCCGGACTGGGACGGCGACACCTTGCCCGACAAGGAAACCGGGCTGGAGCGGGTACAAGCTTTCTACAAGGGCCGCGAGAGCGAAACCCATGTCAAAGAGGTGTTCCAGCGCCTGGGCGACATGTACTTCGACATGACCAAGTACGACGACGCCGTCGCTGTGTACAAGGTCATCCTGCAGAAATGGCCCTATTTCGCCGAGGCCCCCACCCTGCAGGAGAAGATCATCAAGGCCTACGAGCGCAGCCGCAACTTGGTCGCCGCGGCCAAAGAGCGCGAGCTTCTGGGTCGGAACTACAGCAAGG
The DNA here is from genome assembly GCA_003155465.1 of Myxococcales bacterium. Next base: position 26,394 of record PMCR01000134.1, read on the forward strand.
GCAGCGATTGGTACAAAGCCAACCGGGACAACCCGGAGGCGCTTGCGGTGGCTGGGCAGCTCGCCGAGGACGCCCTGCTCTCCGCCGCGACCACGGTGCACGCCGCGGCCCAGGCCTGCAAGGCCAAGTGGCAGCAGGACAAGACTGACGCGCGCAAGCTCGACGAATGCCTGCAGACGTACCGCACGGCTTCCGAGCTGTACGAGAAGTACCTGCTGGCGTATCCGACGTCGAAGCGCGCTTACGAGTTCAGCTACTTCTACGCCGATGCTCTCTACTATGGTGGCAAGGTGCCCGAATCGATTCCCGCCTACATCGTTGTGCGCGATTCGAACCTGGACAACAAATACCAGCAGGACGCCGCCCTGCAGATCATCAAGTCCTACGAAGAAATCATCGACAGGATGAAGGTGGCCCGCACTATCGAGGATCCGCCCATCCCCGACGAAAAGAACACCAAGCCGCCGGTCACCGCGCTGGCCATGCACGACATCTACAAGAAGTACATGGCGGCGCTCGACTGGTACGTGGCCAATCTGCCCGACGAGCGCACGCCCGACCTGCGCTACGCATCCGCCGTGCTCATGCTCAAGCATCGCCAGTGGCCCGAGGCGCGCACGCGCCTGGGTGACATGGCCGACGCCTACTGCGCGAGCAAGCCCGAGGTCGGGTTCAAGGCCTACGACGCCATCCTGACCACCTACTTCATCGACTTCAACATCAACGACGAAGAAGCCAAGGACTGCGCGCTCGGGCGCCTGCTGGAGGTCACCGACAAGTTCTCGCAATCGGCCTGCAGCAAGTCGCCGCAAGCCAAACCGTACCTGGCGCGAATCGCCGAGATCAAGGCCTCGGTCAAGTCCACCGTGATCAAGAAGCGCCTCGACAAGGCGCTGGAAAACGAGGAGAAGGGCACCAGTTCCCAGCTCGTCATGTGTCGGGACGGGGTGGGTGGCATCGCCATCGTGACCGGCGCTGCAGCGCCCACGCCCGCGGGCGGCGGCCAGGTCGCGGCCGGCACGGGCGCCCAGCCCCAGCGCAGCAAGGTCAGCACCGATCTCGACGAAGGTCTGGCGCTCGACCTGATGGATCTAATCGCCGCCGATCCCAAGGACCGGGACGCGCCCAGCAACCTGAACAACGCCTGCGTCATCTACGAGAAGATCTTCAAGTACGGCGAAGCCACCAAGTGCTACGAGCGACTGGCGCGCGACTACCCGGACAATCCGCTGGCCAAGGACGCGGTGTGGAACGCGGCTCGCAACCAGTACCGCTTCTTCGAGTTCGACAAAGCGGTCAACGGCTATCTCAAGGTCGCGACCGATCCCAAGTTCGCCAAGTTCGAGCACCG